>DATBBB010000098.1:0-9092 GCA_036271215.1 Kofleriaceae bacterium
GAGCGCGGACCTGGGATCCTTGCCGCGCGGGGCGAGCTCGAGCTCGCGGCGAAACGCCGTCCACGCCTCGGCGTACAGCGCGCGGCCGTCCGACGACAGCTCGATCGGCGTCAGGATCCGGTTGATCGCCGGCCAGCCCACGAGGTCCTCGGGGCGGCGGCGGATCCCGGCGGGCGCACGCGCGGCGCCAGCGTCGAACAGCAAGCTGCGCACCTTCTCGCAATCCGCCGGGTCACCGCGCCACTCCCATTTGCCGAAGTTGCCGCGGACGACGCCGAGCTGTTGATCGATGCACCACTGCTCGAAGTCCTTGAGGTCCTTGGCGCGCGCCCCGGTCACCTGGGCGAGCAGCGGAGCGAGGTACGACAGCTCGAGCGGGTTCTGACCGGCGGTCGCCGAGAGCCACAAACAGAACCCGGCATTGCCGACCAGCTTGGCGGCGAGCTTGGAGCGCGCCGCCGACGGGTTCTTGCAGCGGTGGCTCTCGTCGAGCACCACGACGTCTAGCTCCGGCGCGGTGCCGGCGCGCGCCAGGCCCTTCTTTGACTTGATCTTCTTGCGCGCGGCGTCGCTGACCTCGAACAGCTTGCCGAGTCGGTCGTAGTTGACCAGGATGATGTCGAGCCCGCCGTCACCCATCGCTTCGATCGTGCGCCGCCAGTGCGCGACCACCGCGAGCGGGCACACGATCAGCACGGTCTCGACGTCGCGCATCGCGCGGATTGCCTGCCACGTGGTGATCGTCTTGCCGAGGCCGACGTCGTCCGCGAGCAGGAACCCCGGCAGCCCGGCCTTGCGCGCGGCGGCGATCGCCGCGACCGCGTCGCGCTGGTGCGGCCGCAGCTCGATCGCCCCGGTCGGCTGCGACGCGCGCGGCGCGCCGGCGCCCGCGAGCTCGCGCTGGACGTGGATCTCCCACGAGTACGGTAAAGGCGTGAACGGCACGAGCGCCGCCGGCAAGGCGCGGCCTTCATAGAGGAACACGCCGTGCGTGGCATCCCACCGTGCCTGGCTGGCGGTCGCTACTCCGCGCATCGCGAACGGAACATCAAGGACAAACGACGTCACCCGCGCGAGATACCACGACTTCGTGGCGCTGTGCGCTCGCCGCGGTGGTGCGGGCGCACTGGACATGCCACGGGCATGTCCAGTCGATGTGCCACCAACGGCAAGACGCCAGCAAGTGGGCTGACTCGAGCCGCGGCGCCGAACCTCGCCTGCGTTGCGCTTGGCCGAAGACCTGCATCGAGCTGAGCGAGGATTCGACGGGCATCTCCGTCCGTCGGCGCGAAAGCTGCCGAGCACAAGGGTGGGAGAATGAACGATACGTTCAACGCCATGCTAGCTCCGCTTAGCCATCTTGGCGATGCGTTCGTCGAGACTGGAAGCGAGGAGCTGTACAAGCCGTTGTTGGTCAGGTTTTCAAATGCCTGTATTGAAGCTTTGTTCGTTGACTCGAGTAACTCAATGGATGAAACGGAAAAGCAGAAATTCGGCCAAGGGAGGCCTCCCGAGCAAAAAACAATGTTCCGCAAGTGCCGCGACCTGAACTTTAAAAATGCGGTGAAGGATGCCGCGGGGCGCGGCGTACGCTACGCCGGCATGGGGTTGAATCATCTCGAGTCCCTTCTGAGGGACAAGGATGGATTGCCCGAGAACAGTCATGCTTACGATATGGCAGGCGTGGATATCAGCAGATTCCGCGCGGGCACCAAGAAGCTCAAGGACAAGGTAAAGCAAGAATCGCTTGTGGAGCGATTTCTGGGGCTATTCTCGGCTGCACGTCCGGCCGGTTCGAACGAACCGGTCGCGGGGCCTAGTACCAAGCCACAGCGAAGATGACCGTTTGGTAAGGTGCCGGCCGGCGTACTCGCGCCCGAGCGCTGCGTCCGCGCCGCCCGGTTCGGCGGCGGCCCGGCGGCCCAATGGCCTGCGCGGAGGCGATCACGGGTCTTCACAATGCGGTCCGCCAAGCGAGGCGGACACCGCGGCAGCGCCACCCGCAGCGGTGTACAGCGCGGCGGCGCGGTAGAGGCCGTGATCCGAGTGGGCGTCGCGCACGCACGCGGCGCTGAAGTCGGTGAACCGAGTGTGATCCGGTGCGCCATAGAAGACGTAGTCGTACTTCAGCCCGTACGTACGATCCGCCAGGGTCGCCCAGTACGGATACGATGAATCGCCCGGCTGCGCAGTTGGATCGGAGTGCGCCGAGATCGCGCTTTCCGTGAGCTCGCCGGTGCGGCAGCTGCCGCGGCCGGCATCGAGGCACTCCGACGTGAAATATCGCGGATCGATCTGGTCGGCTTCGTAGAGCACGCCGGTCGCGCCCTGGATCGTGTACAGGTGATCGAGCTCGTCAGTATCCGGCTTCGCGTTCATGTCGCCGCCGAGCACCACTAGCTTGCCTTGATTCATGTATGCAGCGAGCTCCTCGGCGATGTTCGCGGTCTGGGTGGCGCGGAATGGTGCGTTCTCGGCCGGAGTCGAGCTGCCGAGATTGGCGCGCAGATGGGTAACGCACGCAGCGATACCATCGGTGCCGAGACCGGCGATCGTGAGCTCGCCGCACAGCAGCTTGAACTGGCGGTCGGTGCCATCGGTGTAGTCGCCGCCGATGGCGATGGCGCGCACGGCGTCGAGCCCGCCCTTGACGGCGAGCACGAGGCCGAAGTCACACGAGTGAGCGACACTGCAGTCGGGCGTGCTCGCAGGCAGGCATTGACTGTTCGCGGCCCTGATCGGGGCGAACGCCAGCTGATAGCCGCGCTGCCCCATCTGCTGCTGGAGATACGGGTACTCGGCGACGAAGCACACTTCCTGCAAGGTCACGATCTGCGGCGCGAACCCACCATCGAG
This sequence comes from Kofleriaceae bacterium, assembly GCA_036271215.1. Classification (GTDB taxonomy): domain Bacteria; phylum Myxococcota_A; class Polyangia; order Haliangiales; family Haliangiaceae; genus JABFXX01. The sequence goes on from DATBBB010000098.1 coordinate 2,857, forward strand.
CTCGGCAAGCAGCAGCGAAAACAAGCTCGCCGGGCTCGGCGGGTTACCTCGGCCGTGTGCGATCACCGGACCGTCGCGCCACGCTGTCCATGCCCCCTCCATGTTATGCGAGATCGCGCGGATCTGCACGGATGACGTCGCGGCGACCGCATGGGCGTCAAGGCCGAGGCCGAGGATCAAAGCGGTTGCGGCTACCCGCGCGGCGAGAGAGGTGCGGACACGATCCACGCGTTTCATGTTCCTGTTCTAGACCTTTCCGCTGCAGCTGATCGCAGCGAACATCACAGTAGTCGGGTGTATATCGACCATCAACTTGATAAGGTTCAACTCGCTGATGTCGTCCGGTGCCCGATGTCGATCGGAGCAGAACGCATCGATCCCAGCGCGGCGTCGATCACAGCGCGGCGAGGAAGCGGAGTGAGGCAGATCGCCTTGCCCTCGCGCAGCTCGATCCAGTGCGCGTGCTCGACGTTGGCGAGCGCATGGCCGTAAGCGTTGGGCGATTGCGCGGCGCCGATGAGGCAAGATGTGCCGTGGATTCTGCTGCTTGCCCATTGTCAGCATTGCAAAAGCGTCGTTGCTCTTGGAGCTACCGGCGCCTCAGCGGCCGCCGCTTCCCGTGCCGCACTCGCACCACCGTGACCTCCGAGGCTCCCGCGTTCGTCGACCGCATCCGGTGCCAGATGTCCGCACAATGCGTCGGCTAGCGACGATGTGACGCAATACGAGAATCGCGTTGGCGTCAGATCGACGGTTTGGCTCTTACTGAGCATGTGCGTTTCGCCGCGATGGCAGTCAGCTGCCAGGTTGCCGCAGCGCAGGTTGCCGCAGCCCCGGATCGGCGGTTTCGCACCGGTTTGCCGTATCGCTGGCAACGTCCGCCTGCGTATAATACTGTGAGGAGGCGTCATGACGGAGCGAGGTGAGCCGAGGCCAGGGCGTGGATCGAGCGCGGCGGGACACGACGTGCAGCTACGCAGCACGGGCGAACGCTCCGCGCCGGCGGTCGGCAAGCAAACGCGCGTCGAGTCGCTGGTCCAGCAACGCGCCGAGCCCGGCGGCGGTGCGGCGAGCGGCTCGCCTGCGGTTGGTGCCGACACCGCGGGCACGCACGATGCGGCCAGCCATGGCATCTCCGGTAGCGCGACCGCGCTGCCGCACGCCGCGCAGATCCAGCGCCTGTTCGGCCGCCACGACATCAGCAACGTCCAGGCCCACGTCGACGCTCCGGCGGCGGCCGGCGCGCGCGCGATGGGCGCCGAGGCCTACGCGACCGGCAACCACGTCGCGTTCGGCGCGCAACCCGATCTCCACACCGCCGCGCACGAGGCTGCCCACGTCGTGCAGCAACGCGCCGGGGTGCACCTCAAGGGCGGCGTTGGTCAGGCCGGCGATCCGTACGAGCGCAACGCCGACGAGGTCGCGGATCGCGTGGTGCAGGGCAAATCGGCCGAAGATCTGCTGCCCGACGCGGGCGGCGGCGGCGCGAGCCGCGCAGTCCAGAAGGTGGACGGCAAGATCACGCATCAGGGCAAGGCCGGCGAAGGTCAGGTCACCGCGCGCGAAAACGATCTCGATCCCAGCGACAAGTCCAACGACAACTACTCGCTCGACTACGCCGGCAAGGACGCCGACGACGCCCACTGGCTGCAGTTCATCAACCTGTCCATGGTCGCCGAGGTCCCGGGATCCGGAAAGGTGTTCGCGACCGGCTCGGTCGCCGCGACCGGCGGCAACATGCAGTATTCGGACGACAAGACCTTCCACTGGTTCGTCGATTCGGGCAACGCGAGCAATCCGTATTACGAGGCCGCGGGATCCAACGTCCGGACGCCGAGCAAGAGCACCAAGATGTTCGACGAGCCGGGTGGGCCGTCGATCGCGGGGGTCGCGGCGCAATTCGTCGCCACCAAGGCCGCCAAGGCGACCAAGGTGACGTTCAGCTTTCGCTTCGATACCTATTTGATCGTCAAGGACAAGGCGACGTATCACGTGGAGTGGAGCTCGAGCACGGACTACGATCCGGCCAAGAAGACCACCGCTGCGATCGTGTACGCCACGGGCAATGGCGGCAGCATGGGTGGCCTGCCCAAGAACCTCAAGACCGCGCTCGACGCACGCTACGCCGGTAACAAGATCCAATGAGCGGCCGCATCATCAAGCGGCCTGGCTGGCCCGCGATCGCAGGCCTCCTCGTCTTGATCGCCTGCGCGTGCGGCCACCCGAGCAAAGGAACCGACATGAGTCACAGCAATGCAGAGGGGCTGTGGCAACAGTCCCGCGAGGTGGCGGCGGCCGGCGAGGTCGGCAGCCTGGGCGATACCTATACGTTCCAGTATCAGGGGGAGCTGGTCACGCTTCACCTGATGACGCTGGGCAAGACCAGCTGGCGCGCGGCGGACGACTTCTACAAGCTGAAGGCGCGCTGGCAAGACAGCACGCTGCAGTACCTGACGCCGGTCGGCCAGTGGATTCCGCTGGCCACGTTCGACGGCGCCAAGTTCGTGGCGGCGGGCGATGGCAAGCGACGCGAGTATGCGCGGATCACGCCCGAGCAGGTCGCGGACTTCAGCGCGGGGATCCTCGCGCCGGATCGCGCGCCGTTCGACTATGCGCGCTCGATGAAGTGAGCCGCGGCTTCGTGGGCTTGACCGGGCCGGGTCGGCCAGCGCGGCGATCACAGCGCGGCGAGGAAGCGGAGCAGGGCGGCGCGGTCGCGACGGGCGAGCCGGGTGAAGCGGTCGCGCGCGGCCTGGGCTTCGCCGCCGTGCCACAGGATGGCCTCCTCGGGGCTGCGGGCGCGGCCGTCGTGGAGCAGGCGGACATCGCCGGTGACGATGCGGAGCAGGCCGAGGCCCCACAGCGGGGCGGTGCGCCACTCGCGGCCGGTGGCGTCGCCGTCGGGACGGTCGTCGGCGAGCGCGTCGCCGAGGTCGTGGAGCAGGAGATCGGTGTAGGGCGCGATCGTCTGGTGCGCGAGCTCGGGGAGATCGGCGACGTCGCCGGTGGTGAGCTGCGGGTGGTGGCAGGTGGCGCAGCCCGTGGTGGTGAAGAGCTGCTCGCCGCGGACGACGTCGGGATCGCCGAGCTCGCGCCGGCTGGGCGGGCCGAGCAGACGGGTGTAGCGGGTGAGCCGTTCGAGGTCGGCGGCGTCGAGCTCGGGGGCCGCCGCGGCGAGGCCGGTGGGCGGCGCGTCGGGGAACACCGGCGTGGTGACGCCGAGGTCCTCGCGCAGGGCGGTGGCGTTCTGGAGCCAGAGGCTGGGCTGGCCGGCCTTCCAGCCGAACCGGCCGAGCACGCGCGCGCCGGTGCGCGGGTCGCGCACGTGGTTGGCGCGGCCGGAGATGCCGTCGTGGTCGGCGTCGTCGGGATCGGCGAGCGCGAGGAGCTCCGCGTCGGGGACGGCCTCGAGCAGGCCGAGGCCGATCAAGGACGGCGGCGAGCGCAGCGAGCGCCGGGTGCCGGGTGCGAGCGGGCCGCGCGCGAGCTCGCGCACGGTGATGTCGGGAGCCTGGAGCGCGTAGGGCGCACCGTCGGGGTAGTGGCCGTCGATCGCGTGGAACGCGACCTCGAGCTGGGCCTCGGGCACGCCGGGCGGCAGCGCGTGATCCTGGAGCTGGAGGCCGTAGCGGGGCTCGGCGACGAGCTGGCCGTCGAGCCCGACGAGGCCGAGCCGGAGCAGGCGCGGGGCTGGTGGCGCCGGGACGCCGGCGGGGCGAGGGCCGCGGAGATCGAGGGGTGGCCCGCCGCGGCCGTCGCGGAAGTGGCAGGCCTGGCACGACGTGGCGTTGAACAGGGGCCCCAGGCCGTCGCGGACCTGCGAGCCGGGGCCGCGGATCGCGCGCTCGGCGGCGGCGCGGCCGGGTGGGACCCAGGTGGTGAGGAAGATCGCCTTGCCCTCGCGCAGCTCGATCCAGTGCGCGTACTCGAGGTTGGCGAGCGCGTGGCCGTAGGCGTTGGGCGATTGCGCGGCGCCGGCGTCGGCGAGCTCGGGCGCGCCGGCGGCGGCGGGATGCGCCGCGCGCCGGAGGGCAGGCGGGTGCGCCGCGCCGATCGCGATCGCCGCGACCAGCGCCACGGCGACGGCATCGAACGTCCAGGTGGCGAGCGGACCACGCAGCAGGGCCGTCGGCAGGGACATGAGGGCTCCAATCGCCGCGCGGGCGGTGCGTGGTTACTGGATGGCTTCGCCGTCGATCTGACCGTCGAGCGCGTCGGTGGTGTAGTCGATGCGGTTGAACGTCAGGTATGGGTAGCTGCCCTGGCCCTGGACGTCCTCGACGAGATCGACCGCGTCGGCGAGCACGCTGCTGCCATCGGCGAGCTTGGCCTGGATCTGGTTGGCCTGGCCAAAGTTGATCTTCCACACGCAGGAGCCCGGCGAGTCGCTCCCGCTGCCGCCATTGCCACCGGGGTTCTGGAGCACCGCGAACGGCGGCCACGGCGGCCACGGCGGCAACGTGGGCCATCTGCAACCGGGCGGCGGGAACCTGCACGGCAGCGGGGTGATCATGGCGTTGCCGCCGCTCACGAGGCCGCCGATCGTGCCGACCAGCTGGCCGCTGTTGTAGAACTGGGCGCTGTAGGTGCTGCCGGCGGCGCTGCCGGTGAAGCTGGCCGAGATCGCGTAGCTGCCGAGGTTGCGCTGGACGTTCAGGGTGCTGGTCGACACGCCTTCGTTGATCGAGCGCGCGACCAGGGTCGTGCCCGACTTGCTGTCGATCTGGCCGCTGGGAGTGAACTGGGTGACGTCGGGCAGCAGGATCGAGACGCCGTCCTTGCCGGCGGTGGCGAGGCCGGTGGCTTCCAGCGAGGTGCCATCGGCGGACGGCGCCAGCTTGGCATTGCCGAGCGGACAGTGCTTGTTGCCCTGGAAGTCGACGCAGTCCTGGCCGGTCTCGGTCGAGGCGATCCGGCCGAGGTCGTCGGTCGCGGCGGTCGAGCTATCGCTGTGGCACGCCGTGAGGCCGGCGGCGGCGAGCACGGCGAGCAGTCCGAGATGTGTGGCCGAGCCACGAATGGTCATACCCAATCGCTGCATGAATCCTCCGGATCTAAAAATTGGCAGTCTCCGACCTGCGGTCGGGAGTCCCACGTTCGGTGGTGAGTCGCGCTGGCTGCTCTACGAGGATCGCGGCGCCAGGTTGGACAGCGATTGCCGTATTTTTGGATCGTGGGCGTGGGCGAGCGGGGTAGGTCCAAGGACTACAATCAGCTCGGCTCGAACGGGAAGTGCCGCCGCGTGTGCTGGACCGAGATCCACTTCAGCGTCGTGAACTCCTCGAATGCCCATCGCCCGTTCAGCCGCCCGAAGCCCGAGGCTTTTTCACCGCCGAACGCGACGATCGGATCGTCGTTGATCGTGCCGTCGTTGATGTGGATCGCTCCAGAATCGATCTGCTTGGCGAGCTCGGCGCCGAGCTCGACGTCCTTGGTGTGGATCGCGCCGCTCAGCCCGAACGCGCTGTGGTTGGCGATCCGGACGGCCTCGTCGGGCGTGTCGATGCTGGCGACCACGACGTTCAGCAGGCCCCGCGGCAAGCCGCAGTCCTCGAACAGCCTCGCCACCAGCGTGCCGCCGGTGCTCGGCGTGTCGTCATGCGGCTTGAGCACCACGCCGTTGCCGGCGCCGAGCGCCGTCGCGACCGAGCGCATGCTGAGAAACAACGGGAAGTTGAACGGGCTGATCACGCCGACCACCCCGACCGGCACGCGGTACAGCCGGTTCTCCTTGCCGTCGACCACCGACGGCATGATCTCGCCGGTCATGCGCAGCGGGTAGGTCGCCGCCTCCTTGATGATGTTGCGCACCAGCCCGATCTCGAACATCGCCTTGAGCCGCGTACCGCCGAGCTCCTCGATGATGAGATCCGTGATGTCGCCCTCGTGCTTGTCGAGGAACGCGAGCGCCTTCTCGAGCACCGCACGGCGCTCGTACGGGTTGACCTGCGCCCAGGTCTTTTGCGCGACCGCTGCCGAGCGATACGCTTGGTCGAGGTCGGCTCGACTGGCGAGCTTGCGATCGGTCAAGGTCCGGGCGGTGGAGCCATCCGGCGCGATCGCGGTCGCCTCACCCGGCTCAGGGCGAGCAGCAGAGGACGTCGTGAAGCTCGCCGGTGCCCACCTTGTGGCTGACGCCGGCGACGTAACGCCCTTCCCCGCACTGGCCCTTCCGGTGGCCGTAGTCCCAGTCATTGACGAGGCTCGGTTCAGAGACGCTCAGGATGGACCGGTCC
>DATBBB010000099.1:0-8757 GCA_036271215.1 Kofleriaceae bacterium
TACACCGCGACCGGCTGGACCCGGCGGCGGACCAGCTTGATCGATAGCAGGCGGTACAGCATCTTCGAGACCTCGAACGATCCCATTCGCGACTTGCGAACGATCTCCTGCACCGTGTTCTTGCCGTTGACCAGCTCGAGCACGGTCAGCTCGTCGCGGGTCAGCCGGCCGCGGCCCATCTGCGCCACCGAGTCCTCGTTGCGCAGGAACACGATGTCGAAGTTGTCGATCGCGCGCTCGATCAAGTGCCACTCGTCGACCCGGCGGTAGCCCTCCATCAGGACCGCTTCGACGTCGAGCCCGAGCGCCGCGTCGATCACGCTCGGCGGCAGCTCCTGTCCGGCGGCGAACCGGAACCGGCCGTGGCGCCAGCGCAGGATCTCGTAGATCAGCTCGCTCGACTGCCGGGTCAGGCACGCCTTGAGGTCGGCCTCGGCGAGGAACCCGAGCTTGACCAGCTGCTGGCCGATCAGCCGCGGGTTCTGCGCGCGCGACTCGAGGAACGCCTCGAAGTCGGCGCGCGGCATCAGCTCGGCGTCGAGCACGAACCGGCCGAGCTGGAACTCGTCGGGCACGCCGTGCGCGGTCGCCTGATCGACCCGGCCGCGGCGGAAGAAGATGTCGACCCGCGCGCCGGTGCGCTCGACGGTCAGCACACCCGACTGCTCCTGCAGATCGAGCAGCTGGAGGACCTCCGCGAGCGGCACGACGTGCAGATCGCCGCGCAGCCCGGGCATCGCGTCGCCGAGCAACCCGAGATCGATCGCGCCGAGCACGCGGCTCAAGGTCGCATCGTCGAGCGCGGCCCGCGCGGCTTCGGTGATCGCGGCGGTCGCGCGATCGACCGGTGACTCGGGTGCGGCGGTCCGCGGCGCGGTCTCGGTGGTGATCCCGCCGGGATCGGGCGCATTCGGATCGGCCTCGGCCTCGGTGTCCGGCCCGGCGCCGGCGCTGGCGCCGGCTCCCGACAGCGCGACCTGCGCGGCGAGCGCCTCGACGATCGCGGCCCGCAGCTGGGCGAGCGCGGCGCTGCGCGCGGCGACCCGATCGGTGTCGTCGGTCGCGGCGAGATCCTCACCGGTGACCAGTGACGGGTGGTCCTCGGGGCCGCGCGGCTTGCGGTACTTGCCGATCGTGTGCTGGACGACCGCGGTGATCGCCTCGGGCGAGAACGGCTTGGTGATGTAGTCGACGATCCCCATCACCTTGACGAACCGCTCGCCGACCTGATCGCCCTTGGCGCTCATCAGGACCACGGGAATATCGCGGAGCTTGGCGTCGGCGTTGAGCTCGCGGCAGAACTGGTAGCCGTTCATCCGCGGCATCACGAAGTCGAGCAAGATCAGGTCGGGCCGCTCGGCGCGGACCTGCGCGAGACCAGCCTCTCCGTCGGGCGCGGTATGAACGTGATATCCCGCCTTGGTCAGCACGAGCTGCACCACCTTGGTGATGGTGGGACTGTCGTCGATCACGAGGACCCGCTCGCCAGTCATGTCGGCCATGTAGGGATGTCCCTTACTCCGCAAGACATTACGGGGGGATCCCCATCGTATGTCGTCTCACATGGGGCGGCAATCGACGTACTTACTCAATTGGTTGCGGTTTGCCCCACGTGGTAGCTTTCTCCAGCGTGCCGCTCCTTGAGGGAGACCTGGAGCATTACCCCAGGAAATTCGGCAAGTATCACTTGCTGGGTCCCCTCGCGCAGGGAGGCATGGGGGCCCTGTATCTCGCGGTCACCGGCGACCGCGGCCTCGAGCGCCTCATGGTCATCAAGACCGTCTTGCCGCACCTCGCCGACTCCGAGTATGTGGCGCGGTTCCGCGACGAGGCCAAGACCGTGGTCAAGCTGTCGCATGGCAACCTGATCCCGGTGTTCGACGCCGGGCTGGTCGGCGGCGAGCTGTTCCTGGCGATGGACTTCGTCGAGGGTCGCGATCTGCGCGCGGTGTGGAACCGATGCGCCAAGAAGCAGGTCGCGTTCCCGATCGACGTCGCGGTCTACATCGTCAAGGAGCTGTGCCGCGGCCTGGCGTACGCGCACTCGTTCCCCGATCTCCACCTGGTCCACCGCGACATCTCGCCGCCCAACGTCCTGGTGTCGTACACCGGCGAGGTCAAGCTGACCGACTTCGGCCTCGCGTCGTCGACGTTGAAGATCGAGAAGACCGCGCCCGGCATCATCTACGGCAAGGTCGCGTACATGTCGCCGGAGCAGGCGCGCGGCGAGAAGCTCGACGGCCGCAGCGATATGTACGCCGCGGCGATCGTGCTGTGGGAGCTGTTGACCGGCCGCCAGCTGTTCCCGCCCGGCAAGGATCAGCCGCAGGATCTGCTCGCGCGTGCGAAGAACCCCGAGCCGATGCGGCCGAGCAAGCGCGCGCCGCGCGTCCCGGTCGAGCTCGACGAGATCTGCCTCAAGGCGCTCGCGGCGTCCAAGGACGAGCGCTACACCGATTGCGACGCGATGCGGATGGCGCTGCAATCGTGGCTCGCGCAGAACGCGCCGACCACCGACGGCACGCGGATGGCGGGGTTCCTCCAGGAGCTGTTCTCCGACGACATCTCGCGCGAGCGGGTCGAGCGCAACGAGCTCTTGAACCGGGTGCGGACCCGCGCGCTGACCCTGCCGCCGACCGACGAGCTGCGGCTGATCGTCGAGAGCACCCGGCCGGGCATGGACCAGGCCTCGGAGGACGCGCGGGGCCACGACGCACCGGTGCGCAAGCCCGGCTCGGTCGGCCGGCGCGCGAGTGACCGCAACGACGATCCGCTGGATCGCCGGCAGGCGCCGGATCGCCGCAACCTGCCGACCCAGCCCGCGCCCGATCACAGCGGCCGCGCGGCGGCGCTGGCCCCGCAGATCCAGGAGGACGACGCCGATCCCGATCTGATCGGCGCCGAGATCGACGGCCGCTACCGCGTGATCGAGCTGATCGGCGAGGGCGGGATGGGCAAGGTCTACCTCGCCGAGCACGTCGAGATCGGCAAGCGGGTCGCGCTCAAGGTCCTGCACCCGAGCTACTCGCGGATGCCGGATCTCGTCGAGCGGTTCCGCCGCGAGGCGCGCGCGGCGTCGCGGATCGGCCACCCGAACATCGTCGACGTCACCGACTCCGGCACCACCGGCGACGGCAGCGTGTACTTCGTGATGGAGTACCTCGAGGGTGTCGAGCTCGGCAGCGTGATCGAGCGCGAGGGTGCGCTCGACGTCGCGCGGGCGCTCAAGATCACCGGGCAGATCTGCCGCGCGCTGTCGGCGGCGCATCGCGAAGGCATCATCCACCGCGATCTCAAGCCCGAGAACATCTTCCTGATCACGCGCGACGGCACCGCCGACGTCGTCAAGGTCCTCGACTTCGGCATCGCGAAGACCACCGAGGCCGAGGCCGCGCGCGAGCGCCGGCTGACCAGCCCCGGCATGGCGATGGGCACGCCCGAGTACATGTCCCCCGAGCAGGCCGCCGGCCGCCCGGCCGACGCCCGGTGCGACGTCTATGCGCTCGGCGCGATCATGTACGAGATGGTCACCGGCATCCCGCCGTACTCCGGTGACAACTTCATGGAGATCCTGACCAAGAAGGCGACCCAGGATCCGCCGCCGCCGCACACCGTGCGCAGCGAGCTGCCGAGCCCGGTCTCCGAGCTGGTCACCGCCGCGATGGCGCGCAACCCCAACGACCGGCCGCAGACGATGGAGGCGCTCGAATACGAGCTCAACAAGTGCCTCGCCGGCCGCGGCGTCGCCGTCGCGCAGATCCTCGGCATGACGACCGACGCGCACGTCGTCGCGACGCTCAACCCCGGGCTGTCGATGCGGACGTTCGACGACGTCGGCGTGGTGTCGCGCGCACCGACCAGCTCGCCGTCGATCGGGCTGCGCGCCGGCACGCACAGCGGGATGACCGAGCTGCAGGGCATGTGGTCGGGGCCGGCGATGTCGACCGGCCAGCACGCGCCGCTGGCGCGCCAGGGCACCGAGCAGCCGGTGGGCGGCGGCCAACCGGGGCAGAGCATGCAGATGCGGGCGCAGAGCGCGCCGTCGATGGCGATGTACACGCCCGCGCCGTCGGCGTCGATGTCCGACCCGAGTCTACAGTCGCAGCCGATGGTCGACGTCCGGCGCAGCGCGCTCGGCGTGTTCGGCTGGCTCGTGGTCGCCGCGCTGTTGTTCGGCGGGGTCGGCGCGCTGGTCTACATTGCGCTCGGCGAGCGCGACGGCGCGACCAAGGCGTCCGATCCCTCGACCTTGCACGTCGATTCGAACCGGCCCGCGCCGCTGCCGGGCACGGTGCCGGCCGCCTCGGGATCGGGTGCGCCGGGCAGCGTCGCCGATGGCCAACCGGCCGCCCAGGCCGGTCAAGCCGCTCAGGCTCCGGGCAAGAAGTCGCCGGCGGGCGAGCCCGACGCGGTGACCGGCAGCGGCGGCGTGGGCGACGTCGATCCGCAGAGCCACAAGCGGACCGCGGTGCACACCGCGGCCGGGTCCAAGCACACCGCGGCCGCCGCGCAGGCTAGCGACGACAAGCAGATCCAGATCCTGGTCGCGCGCGCCAAGGCGTTCGAGCACGAGAACAAGTACAAGGACGCGCGGGCGGTCTATCAGCGGCTCGAATCCGTCAAGGGCTACAACCTCGGCGACGCGCTGTGGCACCAGGCGTGGGCGGCGTTCCAGTCGGGCGCGATGTCCGAGGCCGGCGAGCTCGCCGGCAAGGCAGCCGAGCTGCCGGGCCAGTTCAAGAACCAGGCACGGCTGCTCTACGGCGATACGGTGTTCCGCCAGTCGGACTACAAGCGCGCGAAGGCGATCTACATCCTGCTGCGCAAGTCGACGTCCGGCGACGAGCACGTCCAGGCGATCAAGAAGATCATGAAGTGCAACGAGCTGCTGGGGATGACGCCGTCCGACGGCACGACTGACTGATCGGGGGGGCTAGACCATCGAGCCGGCGAGCCAGTCGGCGAGCAGGTCGACCGACGACAGCATCTGGTTGGCGCGGCGCAGCCGGTCGGACAGGATCTTCACGATCTGGACGAGCAGCACCGAGGCGGCCTGCGCGTCCTCGGCGATCAGCGCGCGCAGCGCGTCGTGCGGCAGCCGGAACACGAACGTCGGCGACATCGCGGTGACGCTCGCCGAGCGCGCGATCGGCTCGATCAGCGACATCTCGCCGAACAGGTCGCCGCCGCCGAGCGTGGCGAACGTCTTGCCGCCGTGGTGGACCGCGGTCTGGCCCGACAGGATCAGGAACAGCGCATCGCCCAGGTTGCCCTCGGCGACGATCGCCTCGCCGGCGTTGTAGCTCTCGATCTCGCCGGCGCGCGCGATCCGCTCGAGCTGCGCGGGCGGCAGGTTCGCCAGGAGTGGGTGACGATCGAGCAGGGTCGGGGTCGGCAACCCCGGCAGTATCGCGCAATCGCGAGGCGACGCGCGGGTTTCTGCTACGTTGCAGCGATGTGGATCGCTGTCACCGCGCCGGCCGTGATCCTGCGGGGCGTGCTCGTCGTCGGGGCGGTCGCGGCCGGATGGGGGATCGCGGGGATCGCGGGAATCGCGGGGGGCAGCGCCGCGCGGGCGCAGGGCGTCGCGCGCCGCTACGTCGAGGTCCCGACCGGCGGGCTCGAGCTGCCGGCCACGCCGCTCGCCGGCGAGCACGACGCGCGCGCGGTGACCATCAACCCCGGCGGGCTCGCGCTGATCCGCGGCAGCGACCTCGCGCTGGCGCTCGACCTCGAGGACACCGGCGTCACCCCGGCCGCCGGCCAGGGGTTCGGCGCGTACGGCGCGACCACGTTCGGCGGTGGCGTGCTACCGCGGCTCGGCATCGGGCTCGGGCTCGAGTGGCTGCAGCCGGCGCGCGATCAGCTCACGCCGGATCCGGGGCAGCCGTTCCGGCTGACCGTGGGGCTCGCCGCCGCGCTCGGGTCCAACGCGGGCGCCGGCGTGGCCTGGCACCACTTTCACGAGGACGGCACGCTCGGCGGCGTCAACTCGTTCGATCTCGGGGTGTCGTGGCGCGCCGATAACTACCTGGCGTTCGGCGGTGTGCTGCGCGACGTCGCGACCTCGGCGATCGCCGGCGTGCCGGTGCAGCGCCGCTACGAGGCCGAGGCGGTGCTGCGGCCGGCCGGCTCGGATGTCGTCGAGGCCGGGTTCGGTGGCCGGATCGGCGAGACCCGGGGCGACGTCGACGGCTGGATCCGGGCGTCGCTGCGCGTCGCGCGCGGGGTCTACCTGCAGGCCGAGGTCGAGAGCCGCGCGCTGCAGACCCTGGCGGACACCGGGATCGGCATCCAGGAGCAGGACGGCCGCGAGCTGCGGGCGACGTTCGGTGTCGCGCTGTCGTTCGGTGAATTCGGCGTCACGGCGCAGGCCACCGGGCTGCGCGACCTCGACGGCAAGGACCACGCGCTCGGCGGCACGGTCATCGTCCACGCCCGCAGCCTCGGTCCGGCGTCGGTCGCCGGTCCGCCGGATCACATCGAGCGCATCGAGCTCGCCGGCACGATCGGCACCCGCGAGCTGACCGCGCTGGTCGTCCGGCTGCGCGCGATCGGCCGCGATCCCACGGCGAAGGCGGTCGTGGTGACGTTCGATGGCCCGAGCGCCGGGTGGGCGACGCTCGAGGAGCTGCGCGACGAGCTGATGCGGCTGCGCGGCGCCGGCGTGAAGATCTTCGCATACATGACGTCGGGCACCGGCCGCGACTATTACGTCGCCACCGCGGCGCACAAGATCTACATCGATCCGGTGGGTGGGCTGCGGCTGGTCGGCATGGCCGGCACCACGATGTACTTCCGCGGCACGTTCGATCTGCTCGGCGTGGTGCCGCAGTTCGAGAAGATCGCCGAATACAAGAGCGCGCCCGAGCAGTTCACCGAGACCGGGCCGACCGAGGTCGCGGCCCGGATGCGCGGCGAGCTGTACGACTCGATCTGGGACCGCTGGGTCGCCACCGTGGCCGAGGCCCGCCACCTGACCCGCGATCAGGTGCTCGCGGTGGTCAACGCCGGGCCGTACACCGCGGGCGCGCTCGCCGGCGATCCCACGCTGGTCGACGCGGTCGCCGGGCCCGACAAGATCAGCCAGCTGATCATCAGCGAGCTCGGCGAGGCGATCTCGATCGGCACACCCGAGGCCGAGCGGCCGGATCGCTGGCAGCGCCCGGGCATCGCGATCATCTACGTCGACGGCGACATCACCGACGGCAAGTCGCGCTCGGTGCCGGTGCTCGGCGAGTCGCTCGCCGGCGGCGAGACCCTGATCGACGCGGTGGTCGCGGCGCGCAACGATCCGCGGATCGCCGCGATCGTGCTGCGCATCAACTCGCCGGGCGGCAGCGCGGTGGCGTCCGAGCTGATCTCGCGCGAGGTGTTCGCGACCCGCGGCGTCAAGCCGATCCTGTGCTCGATGTCCGACCTCGCGGCGTCGGGCGGCTACTTCGTGGCCGCGGGCTGCGAGCTGATCTTCGCCGAGCCGATGACGATCACCGGCTCGATCGGCATCTTCTCGGGCAAGTTCGATCTCGGCGGGCTCGCCGGCAAGCTCGGGATCACGACCGACACGTTCAAGCGCGGCGCGCGCGCCGATCTCGAGAGCATGTACCGGCCGTACACCGACGACGAGCGCGCGGTGGTCAAGGACGGGCTGCGCTACATGTACGGCCGGTTCGTCGGCGCGGTCGCCGAGGGCCGCGCGATGACCAAGGACGCGGTCGACGCGGTCGGCCGCGGCCACGTGTGGACCGGCGCGCAGGCCCAGCCGATCCGGCTGGTCGATCGGCTGGGCGGCCTCGAGGACGCGATCGACGAGGCCAGGCGGCGGGTCGGGCTGTCGCCCGGCACCAAGGTCCAGCTGTTCGAGCTGCCGGGCGCGCCGTCGAGCCTGCTCGGCTCGCTCGGCAAGCTGATCGGCGTGCAGGACGCGGCCCCAGACCTCGCCGCGCTCGCCGCGCTCGCCGATCTGCCGGTGCTCCGCGAGCTGGTCCGCGGCGTGCCGGCGTCGATCCTGGTCGCGCCGAGCGTGCCGCAGACCCGGCTGCCGTTCGACATCGCGTGGCAGTGATCAGCGCAGGTCGAGCACGCTGCCGTCGGCGCGCAGGATCGCCAGGCGGTGCGCCGCGCCCGGCGGGAACGCCAGCTCGTAGACCGGCTCGGCGCCGCGCTGGGTCCGCTTGATCGCGCCCGCCGGGATCGTCCGCGGGTACGCGACGGCGAACGCGCGCATCACCGGCGCCGGGATCTCGGGCAAGCTCAGGGTCTCGGCGACGCCGCGGATCTCGCCGCCGTCGACCGCGAGCTCGATCGAATGGTCGCCGCGTACGACGGTCACGCGATCGGGCGCGCACGCGGTGATCATCGCGCCCGGCATGTCGGCGGTGATCCGCGCGGCGATCGCCGGGGCGCACCCGGTGGCGGCGTGGACCGCGACCGCGCTACCGCTGCCGCGCGCGTACGGCACGTCGGGCAGGATGCGCTCGTGGACGTCGGATGGCCGGGTGTACGAGCAGTACCCGATCACGACGTTGAGGATGCCGATCAGCACCATGCCCCCGGTGACCGGGAGCCAGTACTTGCGGTGCTTGCGCGAGAACGGCCGCGCGCGATCCTTCGACACAGCCTTCGTCTACCACACACACCAGCGGCGGGGGCGGTCCGGCGGCCGTGGGCGGGCAGCCGGGATGTCGCAGCGGCCTGGGCCTGGGCGACGCTCGCGCTAGATCAACGCCGCCTCGGGCAGGCCGCGGGCGACGCTCG
>DATBBB010000100.1:0-27246 GCA_036271215.1 Kofleriaceae bacterium
ACGGGATGAATGCGAAAGCACGAGTATGCGCAGATCTCATGATATCGGCGCATCAGCTCGTCGAGGCTCTCGACCCAGTAGGGTGGGAATTTGTCAGCAGGGATGTCGCGCTCGCGGTCGGCGGCTTTCTGGAGCGGTCGACCCGTGGTTCGCTTGGTCCGAGGCAACTTTCCGCACAGCTCGGCGATGGCGCGCAAGCCGGGCTGGCGCACCTTTGTATCGAAGTCAGCGGGTTCCACCTCGGCGGCGACCGGGATCATGAGGCCCGCCGTCTGGGGGTCGGTGTTGGCCGCTTGGTGTGCAAAGAGTCGCGAAACTGCGACCAGCGCAACCAGAACCGATCGGTGTCGCTCAGCGCGGCGTGCAGCAGATCATCGACCTCCTTGATGTCCTTCGCGGACGGCTCCTTGCTCGTGGTGAGCTCGAGCGCGCGAGAGATCGCCCGCTCGGCCGGGATCGATCGCGCCTCCTTGAGATCGAAAGCCTTGCTGGTGAGCCACGAGGACGCGTCGCCGTACCGGACGAACTCGCGCTTGTGCAGCACCACCTGTGGCTTGTTGCGCCGCTGTTCGAGATCGAGATCGAACCACGCGTCCTGTTCTGGGTCAAAGATCGGTTCCACCGACGCAAGGACGAGGGGCGAGTGGGTCACGGCGACCAGCTGGATCGTCGCCTGCTCGTGGAGGAGCTCTGCAAGTCCCAATACGGCCGTGAGGATCGAGCGCTGCCAGCGTGGGTGGAGGTGCGCATCGAGCTCGTCGATCAACATCACGACCTGCGACGTCCGCTCTTCACCATGCCGCGCGGCTGCCACCGCGTGCTCGTTCCACGACCACACCAGCATGTAAGCGAGCGCAACGATCCGGCGGACACCGGCCGACGCGTGAAGAATCGGAACGTAAGTGCCTTGAGGGGTCTTTAGCGAAGGAATATCCCGAGAGTCGTCGAGCGAGATCCTGACCAGCGGTCCGGGCTCGAGTACATCGCTCCCGTCACCTTCCAGCGAGAGCAAGCCAACGACGGCCTTCATGAGATTGGATTCGCGGCCAGCTTCGCGAATCCAGCTCGCCCAGTCGCGGACGAGGCCGTTGCACACGATGGTCTCGCGCCCGTCGACGTCGACCTTGAGCTCGTCCCAGACCTCGTTCGGCGTGAACACGTAGCCCGGCAGGCGCTCCTGCACATCAATGTTGCCGCGCCGCTTCCAGTAATTGCGCGCAGGATCCCATACCGAGAATGCGCCGTCAGCGTGCGCGTAGATCACGAGACCGGGATTCCAGGGTCGGCCAGGCTTACCGGTCCACGCTTCGTCGCGCGGTGAGTATTGGCTCGCGTAGCCGATGGTTCCGCTCTTCGAGGTCAGCTGGAAGTCGATCGATGCTGGCTTCTTGGGATCGGTCGGCCGCGCGGTATATCCCGACGTCATGCGCCGGTTGATCTCGTGGGGCCAACGACGAGTGAGCGCCCACCAGGCAACGTCCAGGAGAAAGCTCTTGCCCAGCCCGTTGTCACCCGTGATGAGGTTGAGCCGCGAGCCGAGATCCACACGCATCTCGGTTGCCGGGCCAACGTTCTTGAGGTGCAGGTGATGGAGCATGCGTTGGTCGTTTTACCCCGTTGCGACCCTGGGGATGCGCTCCCGAAATAAGATTCGGGCCACAAGTGGGCCGCACCAAGGAGACCTGATGGAGGTCGGGCTTCATGGAGGGTCGGCCGGTAAGGCTGTCGTGCGGGCAGGGGCATTGGTGCTCGTGCGCGGTATCGCTTGCGGAGGTGTTTGCGCGCGCGGCGACCGGCGAGCGGGGGGCCGGCGTGGCAGTGTTGGCTCCATGATTCGATCTTCGAGGCTCGAGCGCGCCGCGGTGTGCGCGCTGCTGGTCATGGTTCCCGGCGCGCTGGCCGCGTGCGGCGGTGGCAAGGCAGCGCCGGCGGGGCCGGTCGCGGTGGCGCCGCCGCCCGCGGCCGCGGTCGCGCCCGCCACGCCGACCCCGGCCGGCGAGGACGCGGTGCTGCCGCTGTGGCCCGAGATCAAGCATGGCACGTTGCCCAACGGCCTGACCTACTACGTGCTCAAGCACCAGAAGCCCGAGAAGCGCGCGTTCCTGTGGCTCGCGGTCAACGCCGGCGCGGTGCAGGAAGACGACGACCAGCGCGGCCTCGCTCACTTCGACGAGCACATGGCGTTCAACGGCACCCGGCGGTTCCCCAAGGCCGACATCGTCAACTACCTCGAGAAGATCGGCATGCGGTTCGGCGCCGACCTCAACGCGCGGACCACGTTCGACGATACGGTCTACGAGCTCGAGGTCCCGACCGACGACCAGGCGTTCATTGCCAAGGGGCTCGACATCCTGCACGACTGGGCCGGCGACGTCAGCTACGATCCGGCCGAGGTCGCCAAGGAGCGCGGCGTCGTCAAGGAAGAGTGGCGGCTCGGCCGCGGCGCGAAGCAGCGGGTGTTCGACAAGGAAGCGCCGGTGCTGTTCAAGGGCTCGCGCTACGCGGTGCGGCTGCCGATCGGGCTGCCCGAGATCATCGACAAGGCGCCGCGCGACAAGCTCTACAAGTTCTACAAGGACTGGTACCGCCCCGACCTGATGGCGGTGATCGCGGTCGGTGACTTCGACGATGTCGGCGCGATCGAGCGCGACATCCAGGCCCGGTTCGGCGACCTCAAGAACCCGGCTAACGAGCGGGCGCGGATCGCCGCCGGGGTGCCCGCGGCCGACGGCACGCGGATCTCGATCGACACCGATCGCGAGCTGCCGTCGACCGAGATCTCGGTGTACAACTTCTTGCCGCACCGTCCCGAGGCGACCTACAAGGACTTCCGGCGGCTGGTCGTCGAGCAGGTCTACCAGACGATCCTGAACGATCGGTTCGCGGTGATCGCGCGCCGGCCCGACGCGCCGTTCACCAGCGCCGGCGGCGGCATCGAGAGCCCGGTCCGCGAGATCGACGTGTTCGCGCGCGAGGCACGGGCCAAGCCGGGCAGGGTCGAGGAGACCCTGCAGAGCCTGTTCACCGAGGTGCTGCGGGTCGAGCAGTTCGGCGTGACCCAGAGCGAGCTCGACCGCGCGCGCGCGATCCTCGGCCGCAGCTACGAGCAGAGCGCCGCCGAGGAGGCGACCTCGGACAGCCGCGACTACACCGAGGAGCTGACCCGCAACTTCTTCGAGCACGAGCTGGTGATCGGCCGCGGCGTCGAGAAGGAGCTGACGCTCAAGTACCTGCCGACGATCACGCTCGCCGAGCTCAACGCGCTCGCCAAGTCGTTCGGCGGCGCCGATAACCGGGTCATCCTGATCACCGGCCCCGAGCCGGGCGCGAGCAAGGCCGGCGTGGTGCCGCCACTGCCGACCCGCGACCGCGTGCTCGCCCTGATCGACGAGGTCGCCAGGCGGCCGCTGCAGGCGTGGCAGGACAAGGCGTCGAACGCCAAGCTGATGGCGCAGCTGCCCACGCCGGGCAAGATCGCCAAGGAGACCAAGCTCGGCGCGATCGACGTCACCGAATGGACGCTGTCGAACGGCGTGCGGGTGATCGTCAAGCCGACCGACTTCGAGGCCGATCAGGTGTCGCTGCTCGGCACGTCGCCGGGCGGCCTCGCGATGGCCAAGGACAAGGACTACGCCGACGATCAGTTCGCCGACGACCTGGCGGCGGTCGGCGGGGTCGGCGGCCTCGACGTCGAGGAGCTGCAAAAAGTCCTCGCCGGCAAGCACGTGTCGGCGGCCGCGCAGATCGGCGACACCGTCGACTCGATCGAGGCCGGCGCGTCGGTGCGCGATCTCGAGACCATGTTCCAGCTCGTCCACCTCGAGATGACCCAGCCGCGCAAGGATGACCGCGCGATCGCGGTGTGGCGCGCCAACCTCGCCGACGAGATCGCCAACCGCCAGCGCGTGCCGGAGTACCAGTTCCAGGTCCAGTCGCAGGCGGTGCTCTACAAGAACAACCTGCGCCACAAGCCGCCCGAGGCGGCCGACATCGCGAAGGTCAACGCCGACAAGGCGCTGGCGTTCTACAAGGACCGGTTCGGCGACGCGAGCGACTTCACGTTCGTGATCGTCGGCGCGTTCGATCCGGTGCAGCTCCGGCCGCTGGTCGAGACCTACCTCGCGAGCCTGCCGGGCACCGGCCGCAAGGAGAAGGAGAAGGACCTCGGGATCCGCAAGGTCCGCGGCGTGGTCAAGCAGGCGTGGAACCTCGGCCAGGAGCCCAAGGCGCATGTCCAGCTGCTGTTCCACGGCGACGAGGCGTGGACCCGCGACAAGGACCGCGACGGCTTCATCCTCGATCAGGTGCTGTCGATCCGGCTGCGCGAGATCCTGCGCGAGGACAAGGGCGGGGTGTACGGCGTCGGGGTCGGCGGATCGATCGCACGGGTGCCGCACCAGGAGCGCGACTTCTCGGTGTCATTCGGCTGCGATCCGGCGCGGGTCGACGAGCTGGTCAAGGCGACGTTCGACGAGATCGCGCAGATCCAGCGCGCCGGCATCGGCGCCGAGTACCTCGAGAAGGTGAAGCAGACGTTCCTGCGCGAGCGTGAGACCCAGCTCCGCAGCAACGGGTTCTGGATCGGTTGGCTGACCTCGGCGTACACCTTCGGAGATGACCCCACGCTGGTGCTCGACCCGAGCAAGATGACGGCGCGGATGACCTCGGACAACGTCAAGGCCGCGGCGCGCCGCAACTATGACGCCAAGCAGTACTTCGAGGCGATCTTGCTGCCGGCCAAGGCCGACGCCGCGGCGCCACCGCCGTCGCCGTCGAAGTGACCGGCGGCGCGCCCGGCGCGCTTTGCGGCAGCCTGCTTCGGTGATGGCGACCGGCCGAGCCGGCGAGTCCTCGAGCCCGGCGATCACTGCCGTATAGACGCAGCCGGCAGTATGCCGGCAAGCCGATCGACAAGAGCGGCGAACGAATGTTCGACGGCTCTTGGGGGGGAGAGTAGATTGCCCATCAATGGTGCTCGGTGTGCTCGGTCGCGCGTGTCCTGCTGCATGGCTCGTCGTCGCCGCGCTCGGCGGCTGCAGCGAGCTTCACCCGCACACCACCGGCTCGGACGGCGGCGGTGGGGTGGGCGTCGCGTGCATGGCCACCACCGACTGCGCCGATGACGAGCGCTGCGACTGGCCGGCGGCCCACGCGTGCGGCACCGACGGCACGCCGGGCAGCTGCGTGGCGATCACGGCCCGGGTGTGCCCCGAGCTGGCGTTCCCGGTGTGCGGCTGCGACGGGGTCAATTACACCAACGAGTGCTTCGCCGATGCCGCCGGCGCCGCGATCGCCTACGGCGGCCCGTGCCGCCCGCCGGGCAGCTTCATGGCTTGCTCGTTCTCCGCCTTCAGCTGCCCTGACAACAACCCCGCGAGCGATACCGGGCAGACCTGCATCGACGATCCACGCGACACCTGCACCGGGAGCAACACCTGCCGTGGCCTGTGCGTCCACGCCGCATCGCCGTGCAGCGCCACCACGCCGTGCAGCTCGATGACGTCGCCATCGGCGCCCGAGTCGCCGGGCACCCAGGCCTGCATCGCCGGGATCGACTCGCCGCCGGGGCCCGACCAGCAGGGCCGCTGTGTCTACACCAGCGGCGTGACGTGCAAGGCGCAAACCGATTGCAACACCGGCGAGGTCTGCGCGCCGCCGCTCACCGGCAGCCCCAGCGTCTGCGTCCGGCCGTAGCGTGACGCAAGAGGCGTGTTTCACGCCGTGGTCGTTGTCGAGCATTCGTTCGCCGCTCTTGTCGATCGGCTTGCCGGCATCCTGCCGGCCGCGCCTGTCCGGAACCGATCGTCAGCTCGAGGACTCGCTGACTCAGTTCGTCCCGGGCGCCGGCCGGGTCAGCGACACCGTCGGGTTGCCGTTCAGGCTCACGCCGAGCAGCTCGTAGGTGGCCTCGACACCATCGCAGTCGAGGTCGCCGACCGCCTTGGCGGTGAACGTCTTGCCGTCCGAGGTGTACGAGTAGCGGTACAGGCTGGGCTCGTCGATCTCGAAGTCGAGCGCCTGCCACGCCGGCTGCTTCCAGTCGGCGGCCGTCGTCACGCAGTGGTGGTCGGCCCCGGCGCAGCAGCTGGTCGCCGGGGTCAGCGGCGCCTTGCCGACCGGGAACGTCGAGGTCTCGGCGTACACCCGCTTGGCGTTCTTGCCGATCTTGTTCAGCTGCAGCTCGGCCTCGGTCTTCTTCGAGCGCTTCGTGTAGTCCATGAACGCCGGGATCGCGACCGCGGCGACGATCCCGAACGGCGCCATCACCGCCACGCCGCCGCCGACCCCGGCGCGAAAGTCGCCGGCGAACGGTGAGCTCGGCGCCGCGTCGGCGATCGCCTTGGCGGCCTCGGGCGCGGTGCCGTTGACGATCTGGTCCGGCGCGATCGCGAGCAGCTTCTGCACGATGTCGTCGGGGTTCGACCACATCGTGCGCACGCCGAGCACGAAGCCGAGGCCGTCGCCGTCCTTGCGCAGCCCGACGCCGACCTCGTTGAGCACCGACAGCGCGCGCAGCCCGAGCTTGCTGTCCGGCGGCAGCGCGGCCACCACCGCGGCGGGCAGCTTGGCGGCGAACAGCGCGCCGCGGCCATAGAACGCCGCCGACCACGGCGCGTTCGCGATCAGCGCGCCGATCCCGGTCTGCGCCGGGGCCTGCGGCGTGCCGCTGCCCAGGAGCCCGATCCGCAGCTCCTTGCCCTCGACCCAGCTGTCGAGCGTGATGCCGGCCTGCGGCACCGGGATGTGACACTTGCCGCCGGAGCTGGTCGCGCCGAGCGCCGCGAGCGGCGGGAGCGTCGCGCAGTGCTCGAGCAGGCCGCTGGCCGGCCCGGTGTCGCCGAGCGGGATCCGGACGTCCAGGTTGGTGGTGCCGGCGGGCACCGAGAACGTGAGCGGGCCGCTGATCGACCGCGCGAGATCCGCGGCGGTGATGTTCGGCGCCAGCGGCACCGCGGGGATCTGCGACAGCAGCGGCGCGGCGTCGAACACGCCGAACCCGGCGGCGGTGGCCGCGTCGCCGCGCGGCTTGCTCGGCACGCCGAACGCCGCGCTGACCTCCGGTGGCAGGCCCGACACGTTGCCGCGCAGGACGAACGCGCCGCTCTCGAGCTGCAGCACCGCCGCGACCCGGGGGCCGGCCGGGCCGGCGTACGCCGCCTCGAGATCGCCGCGGGCGCCGGCGGCCTTGCGCGCGGCGTCGAGCCCACCGTGGCCGAGCAGCGCGAACGCCTCGGGGCGGGACGCGCACACGTAGCGGTCGGCGATCGGCTTGCACACCAGATCGGACAGCTTGTCGACGTCGCCGCCCTTGGTGCCGTGCAGCTTGGCGAGGAACTTGTCGCGGTCGCCGACCGGCACGACGATCAGCGGGTCGTGCTTGCCGACCACGAACACCGCGAAGCCCTTGTCGTGGCTCAGGCCGAGATCGGCGAGCGCCGGCTGCGCGGCGCCGGTGGCCTCGGTCATCGCCTGCTCGAGCTCGGTGCGCACCGGCGCGAGCTCGGGGGCCGCGGCGATCGCCGCGCGGATCGCGACCGCGCCGTGCTCGAGCAGCGTCACGCCGCGCGACGAGCCCACCAGCCCGAACGACGCGTCCGCCGGCGCCATCGCCCACAGCGCGTCCTGCTCCTTCGTCGATGACGGCTCGCCGGGCGCCGCGGAGCCCGGCCCCGTCGCCTCCTTCTTGCAACCCACCGCGACAGCCAGCCCGATCAAAAACCATGTACGCATGGGTGGGTTGTACCCGATCACGGTGGGTGACAGCCGGCGGGCGGCGCGCTATGCACGCCCGGTGGCGGCACCGTATGTCGATCCGGTCGAGGGCGAAGGCGAGCCGGCGCGCGACCGGCGGCGGCTCGCGGTGCTGTGGCGGCTGCTGCCGCTGCTCCGCCCGCACCGGCGGCGGTTCGTGCTCGCGTGCGTCGCGCTGTGCGCCGCGTCCGGGGTGACGCTGATCTATCCGTGGGCCGCGAGCAAGGTGGTCGACGTCGGAATGGCCGGGACGTCGACCGGCAGCCTCGATCTGATCGTCGTCGGGATCATCGGCGTGTTCATCGTCAACGCGGTGCTGGTGTGGCTGCGCCACTACAGCATCAGCTGGCTCGGCGAGCGCGTGGTCACCGACCTGCGGATCATGGTGTTCGACCGCGTGCTGACCTTGCCGATGAGCTGGTTCCACGAGCGCCGGTCCGGCGAGCTGGTCGGCCGGCTCGCGTCCGATGTCACGGTGATCGAGGACGTGGTCGGCAGCCAGCTGTCGATGGCGCTGCGCAACACGATCCAGATGATCGGCGCGATCGTGCTGCTGTTCGTGATCGACGCCAAGCTGACCTTGCTGATGCTGTCGATCGTCCCGCCGATCGTGCTGGCGGCGATCTACTTCGGCCGCCGGCTGCGCAAGATGTCGCGCGCGGTGCAGGACGAGCTGGCGCGGGTCTCGGGCCAGGTCCAGGAGTCGATCGGTGCGATCGCCACCGTGCAGTCGTTCGTCCGCGAGTCGTACGAGGCGCGCCGCTACCGCACCGGCGTCGAGCACGCGTTCGAACAGACGCTCGCGATGGTGCGCTGGCGGTCGTGGTTCTTCTCGACCACGATGACCGCGGGGTACATCGGCGTGGCCGCGGTGATCTGGATCGGCGGCCGGGCGCTGATCAAGCACGAGCTGACGCCGGGCGAGCTGACCTCGTTCTTCCTGTACACGTTCGTCGTCGCCGGCGCGCTCGGCGACGTCGCCGACCTGTGGGGCTCGCTGCAGCGGGCGGCGGGCGCGACCGATCGGCTGTTCGCGGTGATCGACACCGTGCCCGAGATCCGCGAGCCGGAGCCGGCGGGCACGATCGCGCTGCCGGCGGGCAAGGGCGCGATCCGGTTCGACGCGGTGTCGTTCGCGTACCCGAGCCGGCGCGGCCAGCCGGTGCTGACCGAGGTCTCGATCGACATCGCGCCGGGCGAGGTCGTCGCGCTGGTCGGGCCGTCGGGCGCCGGCAAGTCGACGATCCTGTCGCTGCTGTACCGGTTCTACGACGTCGACGCCGGTCGCGTGCTGTTCGAGGGCATCGACGTCCGCGCGCTGTCGCTGCGCGAGCTGCGCCAATCGCTCGCGATGGTCGCCCAGGAGCCGGTGCTGTTCTCCGGCACGATCCGCGACAACATCGGCTACGGCCGCGCCGGCGCGAGCCCGGCCGAGATCGAGAGCGCGGCGCGCGATGCCTACGCGCACGACTTCATCGCCGGGTTCCCCGACGGCTACGACACCGTGATCGGCGAGCGCGGCACCAAGCTGTCCGGCGGCCAGAAGCAGCGGGTCGCGCTGGCCCGCGCGCTGCTCGCCAATCCGCGGGTGCTGATCCTCGACGAGGCGACCTCGAACCTCGACGCCGAGAGCGAGGCCGCGGTGCAGGCGGCGCTCGCGCGGCTGATGCAGGACCGCACGACGATCATCGTGGCCCACCGGCTCAGCACGGTGCGCGACGCCGACCGGATCGTCGTGATCGACGGCGCGCGGGTCGTCGAGCAGGGCCGGCACGACGAGCTGATGGCCCGGCGGGGCACGTACCACCGGCTGGTCGAGCACCAGCTGATCGCTGACCACCGCGCGGCGTCGTAGCGCCGGCGTCGGCCGCGGTCGCTGGTGCGCCGGCGATCGAAGTCGACGATTCAGGTTGTAGAAGGTGCGATCTTTGCCGCCAAGATCGGGGAGTCTTCGATGGAAGTCGCGCTTGCTGGGGTTGGCCGAAGATTGGTCAGACCTCTGGCAAGGTCTGCCTGGTTGCGTTGCAGGACCTGCAAGACGTCTGTCGCAGGGTCCCAGCAGTCGTGTATTGGATTGCACCACGACGCGGACCCTCAGTTTTCTGTGATTGAACCTGTATACACTGAATCTTCGATGGAGAATTCGGTCGATTGCTGTTCAATCAGATAGGCTGTGAGAGATCGTTCACAGTAGTTTATATTCCAGATCTTGGTGTATCTTTCTATATTGAGTGACTAACCCACAGCGCCCCGAGGGTCTGAGCGCGGCCTCGTATCATCACGGGATGCGTTCGCCCGCCATGGTTGTGGTGATCGCGCTGATGGGGTGCCTGGGGTGCTTCAGCACGGCGCAATACGAAGCTGCCCACCGCCAGCGCGTGGTGAGCATCAACGCGCGCTATGACGCCGAGCGCCAGCGTGTGATCGCCCACCACGCGCAGTCCGCCGGCCCGCAGGTCGCGGACTGGGCCGCGCCCGCCGGTCCACCAGTCGTGGATCGAGCCGCGCCCGCCGGCTTCCAGGTCGCGGACCGCGCCGAGCTCGCCGGTCCACCAGTCGCGGATCGGGCCGAGCTCAGCCTGGCTTCGAGCGCCGCGGCGTCCACGGCGTCCACGGCGTCCACGGCGTCCACGGCGTCCACGGCGTCCACGGCGGTCGATCCCGGCGTGCTCGACGCCCAGACGCTCGCCGCGCGAGACGCCCAGGCGGTCGCCGCGCGAGACGCCCAGGCGGTCGCCGCGCTCGAGCGCGCTCGCCAGGCCGAGATCGCCGCGTCGGCGCGCCAGCGCGACCGCGAGATCGCCTCGCACCGCGCGCGCGTGCAGGCCAATGCGTTCGCGACCGCCGATCCTGCGGCGGGTGCCATCGGATCGGTCAGCGCGGTCCATCGCTGCACAGGCGTGGTGAACGATCAGCTGTTGTCCCGGGTCGCCGGCTGCCGGCCGATGACGTTGCCCGATAGCGCGTTGTCGCCGCCGTTGTCGCCGCCATCGTCGGCGTCGTCGCCATCGGCGGCGTCGTCGCCGTCGCCGTCGGCGTTGTTGGCACCGGCGTCGGCGTTGTCGGCACCGGCGTCGTCGTCGGCGTTGTCGCTGCCGGCGTCGTCGGCATCGGCGTTGTCGGCGCCCCCGGCGTCGGCGGCGTCGGCGTTGTCGGCGTCGGCGTCGGCGTTGTCGGCGTCGGCGTTGTCGGCGTCGGCGTTGTCGGCACCGCCGTCGTCGGCACCGTCGGTGTTGTCGGCACCGGCGTTGTCGGCACCGGCGGCGGTGTCGCCGCCCAGACAGTCGGCGATCCGCAGGTAGTTGCGGGCGCTATCGGGGACACGGCGCAGCGCGTGGTCGATCAGCGTCCGCGCCGTGTGGCTCGCCTGGTCGGGCGAGATCCCGGGCAAGTTACCGGCGATCAGGGTCAGCTGCTGCTCGAGCTCGAACAGCCCGCCGAGGTCGACGTGCTCGAGCACCTGCAGGTAGACGACCTGCTCGAGCAGCTCCGTGAGCTGCGCCGGGAGCAGCGGTGGCTGGTGGCCGTGGCTCGGCTCGGGCTCGCTACCGCGCTCGCGCTCGTGGGCGGCCGGGGTCACGACACCGCTCCTTGAACGAGCGCGTTCGGGGCGGCCACCGCGGCGCGGGCCTGCTTGACCAGCGAGGTGCGCAGCTGGTCTTGCATCCCCGGGTTCTCCCCGAGGTGGTTGATCATCTTGTCGCGGCCCTGGCCGATCTTGGCGCCGTCGTACGAGTACCAGGTCCCGGATTTCTCGACCAGCCCGAGCTTCTCGGCCGTATCGACCAGCTCGCCGAGCTTGTTGATCCCGATGCCGTACAGGATCTCGAAGTCCGCCTCGCGGAACGGCGGCGCGAGCTTGTTCTTGACGACCTTGACCTTGCACTCGCTGCCGATCACCTCGTCGCCGCGCTTGATCGGCTTCTTGCGCCGGATGTCGAGCCGGACCGAGCAATAGAACTTGAGTGCATTGCCGCCGGTGGTAGTCTCGGGATTGCCATACACGACTCCGATCTTTTGTCGAAGTTGATTGATAAATATGACGATCGTCTTGGTCTTCGAGATCTGCGCGGTCAGCTTGCGCAGCGCCTGGCTCATCAGCCGCGCCTGCAGGCCCATGTGCGAGTCGCCCATCTCACCCTCGATCTCGGCCCGCGGGGTCAGCGCGGCGACCGAATCGATGACGATCAGGTCGATCGAGCCGGTGCGGACCAGGGTGTCGGCGATCTCGAGCGCCTGCTCGCCGCAGTCGGGCTGCGAGACCAGCAGGTCCTCGAGGTCGACCCCGAGCCGCCGCGCGTACTCGGTATCGAGCGCGTGTTCGGCGTCGATGAACGCGCACACGCCGCCGCCGCGCTGGGCCTCGGCGATCGCGTGCAGGGTCAACGTCGTCTTACCCGACGATTCGGGGCCGTAGATCTCGACGATCCGGCCGCGCGGCAGCCCGCCGCAGCCGAGCGCGACGTCGAGCGCGACCGAGCCGGTCGGGATGACCTCGACCGGTTGGATCTCGCTGCCGTCGAGCCGCATGATCGATCCGGAGCCGAACTGCTTGTGGATGGCGCGGATCGCCTCGCCGATGCTCTTGTTCTTCTTGTCGAGGGTCGCTTTATCTTGCGTGGACATGGATACCTCCGCGCGGAGGCACTCCACGTTGTGTGCCGACGCAAGCCCGCAAGATCACGTGGCCGTTTGTCCGAATTGGCCAGCCGGCGGGCGGCTTGTCCGGGATCCGGACAATCACCGGACAACCGACAACCGACAACCGTGCTCGGCGCGGGCCGGCAGACCCGGCGCCTACGATGCCTTACGACGCCTTGAACGTCCGCGGGAACACGATCGCCGCGCCGTACGGATAGTCGACCGGCGCGAAGTCGCCGGTGACGGCATGCGGATGACCCTTGTAGGCCCGGATCTCGAAGACGTAGTCGGCGCCGGGCTGCAGCAGGGTGCCGTCGATCAGGACCGACGGTGAAGAGTTATCCGCCGGCGTCGGGACCGTGTAGATCCGCTCGACGGTCAGGTTGCCGCTGACGATCTTGTGGAGGATGACGTCGTAATAGTCGCCGCGCAGCTCCGCGGCAACCTCGGGGGTGAACGCCAGCGTGAACGTGCCGCTCGCCGGACCGACATCGACCTGCTCTGACGTGCCATCGAGTGGAATCGTACCCTTGGTCGGTGTGGTCAACGTGATCGCCTGGGGGACTGGTGCCGGGAACGCCATCATGAAGCCGCCACCCGACGAGGTGAGCACGGTCTCCATGCCAGATGCCAGGGTTGCTCCGATCGCCATCCGGCTATCGACCAACTGGACGTGCAGGATCTTGGGGAACGGGTCGAGGATCTTTGGCTGCGCCGTCATCGGCAGTGGAACGGTGTTGTATGGACACTGCAGCAGCGTCGCCATCACGGGTACTGGCAACACGGCGGAGTCGATCTGCATGGCAGCTTGATTTCCGGCGAGTCCGGGCATGTTGATGCTCGCGGCAGAACCGAACTGCACGAACGACGATCCGGCGGTGAATCCGGCCTCCAAGTTGCCAAGCGTCGTCGTGAGGCGCGTGACAAGTTTGCCGCTGACCACGTCGGCCGTCACGGCCGCTTGGCTGGTGTCCCAGGCCGGTGCGACCGCGCTGTGCGCGCCCATCTGGAGCGCCGGCGCGAAGGGGGCCGAGCCAACCCCGATCCGGCAGCCGCTGGTGCCACCGGTGCTAAAATCGACGACCAGCGCCTGCTCGCCCTTCGTCGCGTCGGGGTTCGCCTTTGGACCGCTCAGCGACACCGAGTTCGAGAAGTCGTAATCGATCGTCGCGCCGGCGGGCAGCGGCGTCGGCACCTTGCCCGCGGACCACACGCCGGTGGTGAACACGCGAGGGAACATGTAGTTGGCTGGAGCACCGCTCGGCGTGATCGTGTAGCCTGCGCCCTGCGGCGGCTGGTCGCGGTCGAGTCGGCCGAAGATCGGGACTGCGATGTGGCCGACCTTGTCCTGCGGCCGCCACTGGACCTCGTGCGGGATCCCATCGGCCAGCGTGTACTCGAGCCGCCACGGCTGGGCGACGTAGTCACGCGGGATCGTCGTCTGGCCGTTCACGATCACGGTCGAGTTCTTCGGATCCGGGGTGCCATAGTCGGCATCGGTGAACGCGCCGAGCGCGCTGGGATCAGCCGGATCATGGAGTGGCGCGAGCCGGAGCTTCGGCGCCGGGACGATCGGCGTGAACGTCGGCTGCGGGTTCGGCGCGCCGGTCGCCGCGTCCACCGTCGCGACCTGCCAGTCGAGCGTGATGAACGTGCGGTCGGAGATGACGTCGGGACCCGCGTCGTACGCCGTGGTCTGCGCGATCCCGAGGATCTGGTTGCAGCCGGCGAGCGTCAGGAGGCCTGCCGCGGCCACGCACCTCATGGCGGAATCCTGGCATGGCGAACCCGGCCTGTACACCGGCGAACCGGCCACGCCCGTCGCGCGCTGGCCCGGCAAGCCGCGATGCGTGCCGCTTCTCATGAGGATCCTCACAGCCCGAGCCCCGATGGTACCATTGTCGCGTTGCGCACGCCCCCGGGCCGGCGGACGCCCGGCGCGCGGTCAGGCCACGATCACGGCGCGGGCGACGAGGTCGCGGCGGCCGGGGTGCGCCACTCGGCGGCCAGCGCGCATCCGGGCAGCCCGATCCGCCGGGCCTCGGCTTCGAGCGCGGCCGCCTTGGCCTCACCCTGGAGCGGCTGGATCTTGACCAGGTACTGGTGGGCGTCCTCGGTCTGCAGGTGGCTACCGAGCCAGCTCGCGATCGCCAGCGGCCGGTCGCTGGCCGGCATCTGCGCGGCACCCGATCGGTTGACCGCGTCGCACAGGTTCTCCATGTCCGACCTGTATGGATCCGGCGGCGCGGCGGTCGGGCCGTCACTGCTGCGGTGGCAGCCGGTGGCGATCCTCAGGCAGGCCACCAGGCATGCGATCCGTCTCATGGGCGCGACTCTGCACTAGCTCGATCTTTGCGTCCATCGCTTCCGGGTTCGTCCCAGTTGTGGCTAGATTCGCCCATGGCCTACGTCGTCGCTGACCCATGCGTGAAGTGCAAGTACACCGACTGTGTCGCTGTGTG
The DNA here is from genome assembly GCA_036271215.1 of Kofleriaceae bacterium. Classification (GTDB taxonomy): domain Bacteria; phylum Myxococcota_A; class Polyangia; order Haliangiales; family Haliangiaceae; genus JABFXX01. Next base: position 14,856 of record DATBBB010000100.1, read on the forward strand.
CCCGGTCGACTGCTTCTATGAAGGCAAGAACTCGCTCGCGATCAACCCCGACGAGTGCATCGATTGCGGTGCGTGCGAGCCGGAGTGTCCGACGACCGCGATCTTCGAGGAGAGCGAGCTACCGGCGAAGTGGAACATCTACAAGGACATCAACGCGCTGGTCAGCGGCGCGAAGGATGTCAGCGAGCTCGACACCGGCAGCTGGCCGGAGCACCTGAAGGGCCGGGCCGAGGGCGCGAGATGGGCCAACATCACCGAGCAGAAGAAGAAGCTGGACGGCGCCGATGAGGCCGCCAAGGAAGAGAACAAGATCGGCGACCTGTCGCTCGAGAGCGGCAGCGGCAAAGAAGACTAGCCCGGCGACGCCGGCGCGCCGTGCACCACGAGCACGGAGCACGGCGCATGACGGACGGTGCTCTCCGCCACGCTGCCGAGCAGCAGGCGGCGAAACCCGCGGTGACCGTGCGACCCCACGACGATCAGGTCGTGGCCGCCGCGCTCCGCCGTTTCGGTGATCACCGGCGCCGGTGGGCCCTGGACCAGCTCGACGTGGAACGCGCCGGCGTGGGCGGCGACGAGCTGATCGGCCTGGAGCTTCGCCGACGACAGCACGGCGTCGCGCACCGTCGACCACGGGAACCGCGCCTGGCCGAGCAGGGTCGCGCCCCACGAGCCGGTCGGCAGCTCCCAGGCGTGCACGACGTCGAGCCCGGCGCCGGGCACCACGACGTTGGCCGCGCGGTCGATCGCCTTGTCCGCGGCGGGCGAGAAGTCGGAGGCGACCAGCGGCCGTGCGAACGCCGCCTGGACCGGCGCGCCGCGGACCACGAGCACGTCGCACGGCGCGCGGCGCAGGATCGTGTTGGCGACGCTGCCGAGCAGGAACCGCGAGATCCCGCTGTGGCCGTGGGTGCCGACGACGATCAGATCCGACTGCTCGTCGTGCGCCGCGCCGGCGAGCACCTCGTCGGGCGGGCCGAGCCGGCTGACGACCTCGGCGGTCAGGCCCAGGCTGCGGATCGCGGCGAGCTTGTCGGCGAGCCGGCGCGCCTCCTCGGCGCGGATCGCGGCGGCGACCTCGCCGAGCTGGGCGAGCGCCTCGTGATCGACGTCGACGACCGCCGCCTCGCTGGCCTGGGCGTGGACCAGCACGATCTTCGCCCGGTGCTGGATCGCGATCGCGATCGCGCGTTCGAGCGCCTGATCGCTCGGCCCGGAGAGATCGCAGCCGGCGATGATCGTCGTGAGCGCCATGATCATACTATAGGCGCGTTCATGCACCGGGCACGAGCGCCTCGAGCTCGGCGATCGTCATCGAGCCCGGCGGGGCGCCTCGGCGGGCGGCGGCGGCGGCGACCTGCTGCAGCATCGCGTTGACCGGCGTCGCGACCCCGTGCAGCCGGCCGAGCAGGACGATCTCGCCGTTGAGATAGTCGGTCTCGAGCGAGCCGCCGCGCGCCAGGCTCTGCCAGGTCGAGCCGCCGGTGCGTGTGGCGCTGCCGATCGGCCGCGACTGGGTGGCGACGTTGCGCGCCGCGTACTCGTCGGGCGCCGCGTACGATAGCCCCGCGGCCTCGAAGCACGCCATCGCCTCGCGCCGCGCGCGCTCGGCCAGCGGGGTCTGCCGCGCGCCGCGCCCGCACAGCGCCTCGGCGCCGTTGGCGAGGTTCGAGATCAACTTGCCGCGCTTCCAGCGCAGGATGTCGTCGCGGAGCTCGCAGTCGAACCCGGCCGCGCGCAGCTCGCCGGCGACCGCCGCGGCGATCGCGCCGCCGCCGGTGGGGTAGCGGCCGAGATCGATCGCGCCGGGCCCCGGCGTCGCCCACGCCTGGACCACACCGGGCGCGAGGTACGTCCCCGGCAGCATCACGCACCCGGCGACGACCTCGGCGGTCCGGCGCAGCGCCAGCCGCTCGGTCTCGAGGCCGTTGGTCAGGCACACGACCGGCACGCGCGGCGCCGCGGCCGCCAGCGCGACCAGCACCGGCTCGGCGTCCTGGGTCTTGACCGCGAGCAGCGCGACATCGCCGTCGCGCCAGTCGACGTCCGCCGGATCGGCGACCACCGGCGGGGTCACCACGAACGCGCCGGTCGGGGTCTCGATCCGCAGCCCACCGCCGCGGATCGCCGCGAGCTGGGCGCCGCGGGCGACGAACACGACGTCGCGTCCGGCGCGCGCGAGGCAGCCCCCGACCACGCCGCCGATCGCGCCGATTCCGATCACCACGAGCCGCGGGTGCTGCATCTGGACGCGTCCAACGTTACGCCGGTTTGCCGGGCGCTGCGTGGGATGCGCCGGCCAGGGCGTTCGTTGCGCGGCGCAACCGGTGTCCGGGGCGGTCGATACCGCGGCGATGGTGATGCTGGTGATCGGTAACTGGACGACGTGCGAGGCGCGGCTGGCGTGGGATCCAGCCCAGGCGATCGCCGCGGCGCGGGCCGCGGACCGCGACGACCTCGATCCGGTGGCGTTCGCGCTGATCGATCAGCTGGGCGCGGCCGGGCTCGCGTGCGAGACCTTCGAGCGCTGCATCGCCGACTGGCTGCGCGCGTTCGATGGCCTGGCGCCCGGGCCGGTGCCGCCGGCGCGGCTGGCGTGGCTCGACGCGGCGCTGCGGGCCCACCTGGTCGCGCATCCGGAGGCCGCGTTCGTGGGCTGGCTGGCGGCGCTGCGCCGGACCGTCGTCACGGCGCAGGATCTGCACTGGGTGATCCGGCTGCTGCTCCGGGCGCGCAGCGCATGGCGATGGCAGCGGGCGCTGCGGCAGAACCCATGGCGGCGGCTCGGGCCGGCGGCGTCATGCTGGTGACCGGCGGGCGCGGCGCGGGCGGGCGCGGCGCGATCGTCGCGATCGGCTGCGGGCTTTGGGCGATCGCGGCGCCGGCGTGCGCCGGCGATGACCCGGCGTGCGGACCGCGCGACGTGATCGTCGAGCGCGTGATCGACGGCGACACGATCGTCGTGACCGGCGGGCGCAAGATCCGCTACCTGCTGGTCGACGCGCCGGAGACCACCGACGGCCACCACGCTTGCTACGGCGACAACGCGGCGCAGTTCAACGCGGATCTCGTGCTCGGCAAGCGCGTGCAGCTGACCTACGACGTGGTCTGCGACGATCGGTTCGGCCGCACGCTGGCCTACGTGACGGTCGGCGGCGACGACGTCAGCACGCTGCTGCTCGCGCGGGGCTACGCCTGCCTGCTGCACATCCCGCCCGACGGCGACGGCCGGGCCGCCGAGCTCGCGGCGGTCGAGGCCGCGGCGCGGGCGGCCGGCCTCGGCCTGTGGAGCGCGTGCGATCCGGTGCCGTGCCGGTGACCGGCGGCTAGCTACGGGCACGGCAGGTTGGCGGCGCCCGGCGTGCCGCGGTTGGTCTGGTCGCCGTAGCCGGTCGTGCCGGGGCAGAAGCTGGCGGCGTCATCGTTGGCGGTCGCCGTCAGGTGCGCCGGATCGAGCTGGGTCGACACCCCCGAGGTGACCCGGGCCCAGCGCACGGCGTCGAGCACGCCGGCGTGGCCGGCGACCTGGATGTCGCCGTTGGTGTCGACCAGGCCGAAGTTGAACGTCGCGTCGACCGCCGGCAGCGCGCCGTTGCGCGCGGGATCCGCCGATCGCGCGAACACCGCGAACCCGCCGGCGTGCACCGGGATGCAGCGCGCGACCTGGACCGCGGCGCCGGCCGCGCCGATCCGGCCGACCACCAGCTCGTTGAGGTCGAACGCCGTGGCCCCGGTGTTGGCGACCTCGAACCACTCGCGCTGGGCGTCGGTCGCGCCGGCGACGTTGGCGGGGTTGGCGAGGACCTCGCTGATCACCAGCTGGCCCGGCGCCGGCGCGACGATCGCGCGCAACCCGGCGCGGTCGTCGTCGCACATCCCGGTGGGCGGCAGCAGCGGGCACTGCGCGTTGACCGCGCCCGGCGTGCCGAGGTCGCCGGCGCCGAACGCCGTGCGGCCGGCGCAGAAGTTGCTTTCGCTGTCGTTGGCCACCGGATCGCTGAGATCGGGGTCGAGCTGCAGCGACGCGCCCTGGGTCGACCGGGTCCAGGTCACGGCGTCGATCACGGTGTTGCCGGCGACGATCGCGACGTCACCGGGCGCGGCGGCGGTGCCGGCGATCAGCGAGAACTTGAACGTGCCGGCCACCGCGGCGGCGGGCAGCATGCCGTTCACCGCCGGGTCGGTCGAGCGCGCGAACACGACGTAGCTGCCGGCGCGGACGTGGAGGCACTCGGTGCCGGCGATCACGTCGGGCGCGGCGGTGTCGTGGACCCGATCGAGCCCGACCCCGTTGAGATCGACGTCGTGGACCGCGAGCGCCTCGAACCACTCGCCGGTGGTATCCGGCACCGCCTTCGGGCTCGGCATGATCTCGGTGATCACCAGATCGCCGATCCCGGGCGTCACCGCGTCGCGCAGCGCGCCGTGGTCGCTGCACTGGCCGGTGACGATCGGCCGGCAGTCGCTGGCGGCGCCCGGCGTGCCGAAGTTGCCGGCCTCGAACTCGGCGTCGTTGGCCTGGCACCACTGGGCCGGATCATCGTTGAGCGTGTAGTCGGGGCGCACGGCCGCGGTCAGCTCGCGCGCGTGGCCTTGCTTGACGTCGCCGTAGTCCGCGCGGTCGATCTCCTGATCGCCGCACGCCACCGCGAGCGTGCCACCCAGGGTATTGAACAGGTCGCCGAGGTCGTCACCGTAGCCGTAGTCGACGTAGGCCGGGACCCGATCCGGGTCGGCGTTGCCGAGCGTGAAGTACTGGCCGGGCTGGATCGTCGCCGGGCGCATCGTGTGGGTGTTGGGCCGCGAGCCGTCGCTCCGGCTGTGGGTCACGGTCAGGCCGGTCAGGTCGATCGGCTGCGGCGTGGCGTTGTAGAGCTCGAACCATTCCTTGCCGGCGTCGCTCCCGGCATCGTTGCCGGCGTCGCTCTCGGTGGTTGCGCCGGTGCTCGTTCCGTCGCTCGCCGCCGCCTGGGTTGCCGCCGGCGCCTTGTAGTCGGCGAACACCTCGGTGATCACCAGGTCGCCGGGCAACCGCGCCTGGCAGTGGCCGGCTCCCGGCGGCGATGGCCCGCACGCGGCGAGCGCGGCCACGCTGGCGACCACGACCCGGGCGAGGCATGCGCGCATGTCGCGGCGTATCGGTCGGCCCGCCGCGCGGTCGCGCACGCGGTTCGGGTTTCGCACGCGGGATCGTCAGCTGGCGTCAGCTATCGAGGCTGTACGGGCCGGAGCCGAAGTGCATGATCAGCAAGCACGTGCCGGCCAGCGACGTGTTCTTCATGAAGTTGATCTTCTGCATCATCGCCATCTGTGGGTCGGCGATGCCCCAGAACTTGTGCATGAACAAGGTCACCGGGATCAGGAACACCAGCAGCAGCAGCGCGCCGAGCTTGGCGTGATATCCGAGGATCACGCTCACGCCGCCGGCGAGCGCGATCAGCCCGGCGAGCGGCACCAGCAGGGTGGCGAACGGCACGCCGTGCGCCGACGCCTGGGCGATCTCCGCCGACGAGAAGTGGCCCAGGATGCTGGCCACGAAGATCAACGCGAACAGCACACGACCGATGGGAACAATGGCTCGCATGCGAGCTGGTGGTGCAACCGATATGCCCTCGCGAGCACCGATCACGGCCGTGCGCCGGCGCGCGGGGAAGCCTGCGCCGCCGGGCGCGTATTACCTGCGATGGCGCGCGAGCTGCGTTGGGTGGGCGGAGGCGCGACCGCGGAGCTGGCGGCCCGCGCGGCCCCGGCGGCGCGGCTGGACACGCTCGAGGATCTGCTGCGGCTCGGGTTCGCGCAGCGGCCGGCGTGGGAGCTGATCGACGTGATCGTGCAGGACGAGTTCACCCACGACGTGATCGTGTGCGGGCCGGCGCCGGCGTTCCTCGTGTTCGACACGACCTGACTGGGCGGCATCACCGCGGTCTCCGTGTGGGACCATCGCCCGACCGCCGACGAGCTGCTCGACGATCGGTTCGCGCGCGGCTGGCGCCCGACCCCGACCGGCACGGTCGACGGACCGGTCGTGCTCGGCCACGCCGCGTGCCGGGTGCCGCGGGCTACCGCGTGGTGATGTAAACGTCTTTGCTGCCGCTGATGTCGCTGACGAACACGAACGTCCGGCCGTCGGGCGACATCCACGGATCTTCTTCGTTGCCGTTGCCGGCGGCGATCGGGAGGTCGGTGACCGCGGTCGGCGTGGCCCACGCGGCGGTGACCGAGGTGCGGTGCGAGGTGTAGATCATCGTCGGGGTCGCGCGGGTCGACGCGAAGTAGATCGTCAGGCAGTCGGCGGTGAGGAACGTGCCGGTCTCGCTGCCGGTCGCCGCGGTGAGCTCGGCGATCGGGGTGGCCGGCTGGCCGAGCAGGCCGCCGACGAAGTGAGTCGCCCCGGCGCCGTTGTCCTGCACCATGAGATAGCTGGTGCCGCACGGCATGTACCACTTCTCGGACGCCGCGGTGCTGACCCCGAGCTTGGTCGGCGTGGTGAACGCCTTCGATCCGACCGCGCTGCGCGTGGTCATGTAGATATCGAGGTTGCCGTTGGTGTTGCCGCGGCCCGACGCGAAGTACAGCGTCTTGTCGTCGGGCGAGAACCGCGGGCTCTCGTCGCTCTTGTTGGCGTCGCTGATCGTGAGCAAGCTCGGCGTGGCCCACGCCGAGGTCGTCGACGTGCGCGACGTGTAGTAGAGATCCTTGCCCTTGGCGCCGGTGTCGATCGCGAACACCATCTCGAGCGCGTCCGAGGTCAGCGCGGGGTCATCCTCGCCGGCTGCGGTCGCCGCCTGCGGGATCGCCACGGCGTTCGAGAACGGGCCGAGCGCCGCGTCGGGGACCGGCGTCGGGTTGCCGCTGGCGTCGGTCACCGTGCCGCCACCGGCATCGATATCGCCATCGCCGCCCGCGACGTCGCTCGCGCCATCGCTGATGCGTGCACCGCACGCAGCCAGCAGCGCCAGCAGGCTCCACATCAGAGGGCGTCGCATAGTGCGATATTACCGCACGGCGGCCCCACTCAGCGCATTGGTCCACGGTCAGCGTGACCGGCTGCTCATCTCGAGCGAAAGTGTTTCGAGGCATACCCCCTCGATGGGGCGTGAAAACCCGGTACATGGGCCCACGTCGCGGCCGATGATCTCGTAATGTCTCGAAATCTGTCTGATCTCGTGCTTGTCACGAGACAGGCCTGGAGGAATGCAGATGAAGAATGTACTCGGTAGCTTCTTGCTCATGGCTTCGCTGTTCGGCGCCGCTGCGGGCTGCACGGTGCAGGCGCAAGGCCGTGTTGCTGTGCCGGTCGTGACCGTCGAGGTCGATGAAGAGCCACCGCCGCCCCGGACCGTGGTCGTCGAGACCCGGCCCGGCTTCGTGTTCATCGAGGGCCACTGGGTTCGCCGCGACGGCCGCTGGGACTGGCAGGACGGCCACTGGGAGCGCGAGCGCGCCGGCCAGGTCTGGGTCGCCGGCCGATGGGATACCCGCGGCACCAAGCACGTCTGGGTCGAGGGCTCGTGGCACGCCGGGAACACCGTCGTGCGCGATCACCGCGAGGGCCAGCCGGCGGACCCCGTCGTGCGCGACCATCGCCAGTAGACCGCTCGCGGCGCTCGCGGGGGCGGTGGCATAGTCGGCGCGTGCACCGCGCCGCTGTCATCATCGCGCTCGCGCTCGCGGGCTGTCGCCCGGGGTCCGCGGCACCGTCACCGGCGCCCAAACCGGGGCGCGATGCCGCGCCGCCCAATACCGGGCCGCCCAATACCGGGCCGCCCAATACCGGGCCGCACGATGCCGGCGTCGACGCGGATCTCCGCGGGTTGTCCGGCAAGCCGCTGTATGTCGCGCTGTGCGCGCCGTGCCACGGCGCCGACGGCCATGGCTACGCGGCGGACCACGCACCGTCGCTGGTCTCGTCGACGTTCCTCGAGAGCGCGGACGACGGCTTCCTGCAGCGCTCGATCGCCATGGGCCGGCCGGGCACGTCGATGGCGGCGTACGCCCGGGCGCAGGGCGGGCCGCTCGATCCCGCCGGCATCGCCAGCCTCGTGCAGTTCCTGCGCGCGCAGGGTCCGGCGGCCGTGCCGCTGCTCGCGATGGCGACCGGCGACCCGGCGCTCGGCGCGGCGATCTACGCCCAGCGCTGCCTGTCGTGCCACGGCGACACCCGCGCGCGCGGCGAGGCGATCTCGCTCGCCAACCCGCAGCTGCTCGGCGCCGCGACCAACTCGTTCCTGCGCTACGCGATCGCCGGCGGCCGGCCGGGGACCAAGATGATCGCGTTCGCCGGCGAGCTGAGCTCCGCCGAGATCGACGCCGTGGTCGCGTACATCCGGTCGTTCGCCGACGCCGCGCCGACCGAGACCCTGCTGCCGCCGCCGACCGGCAAGGAGCCGCTGGTGCTGAACCCGTCGGGCAAGGCGCCCAAATTCACGTTGCGTGCCGATCCATGCCCGGCGCCGCCGCCGGTCGCCCCGGGCTCGCCGGCCGCGCCGGCCCCGCCGCTGGCCCCGCTGCCGCCGTGCACCCTGGACCCGCGGTTCGTCTCGGTGGCCAAGGTCGCCGCGGCGCTCGCCGCCCGGCAGCGGATCGTGATCATCGACGCGCGGCCGCCGTCGGAGTGGATGCGGGTCCACATCGCCGGCGCGGTGTCGATCCCGTACCACGACCTGGCGCGGCTCGACGAGCTGCCCAGGGACGGGACCTGGATCGTCGCGTACTGCGCCTGCCCGCACCACCTGTCGGGCATCGTCGTCGACGAGCTGCGCAAGCGCGGGTTCGCCCACTCGGCCGTGCTCGACGAGGGCATCAACGACTGGCACCGCCGCGGGTTCCCGGTGGTCGCCGCCGCCGGCGTGACCAAGCCGCTGCCCGAGCCGGCGGCGTCGCCATCGGGCCGGCCATCGTTTCCGCCTTCGCCCCCGCCGCCGGTGCGCTCGGTACCGCCTCCGGTACCGCCGGCGAAGTCGTCGGGCGGGACGCCGTAGGCTCGCCGTCGGGCCGGGGTGGCGCTCCGCGGTTCGCCGGATTTTGCAGCACGGCCGGCTTCGGCGGCATACTGCGCGCGTGGCTCGCCCGCTCGCCCAGGTCGCGTGGATCGCCGCGCTCGGGATCGCGGTGCTCGCCGGGTGCAGCGGCGGCGCGCCGGCGCCGGGCGGGACGCTCGCGGCGATCCGCCAGCGCGGCGAGCTGACGTGGGGCGGCGACGTCCAGGGCGGCGAGCCGTATGTCTACGAGGATCCGGCGCACCCCGACCATGTCATCGGCTTCGAGGTCGACATCATGGACGCGCTCGCCCGCCGGCTCGGGGTCAAGGCGCGCATGGTGCAGTACGCGTGGTCGAACCTGGTGCCGTCGCTCGAGCGCGGCGACTTCGACGTGATCGCCAACGGGCTCGAGGCGACCGCCGAGCGCCGCGCGCGGATCCTCTTGTCCGAGCCGTACTTCGTGTACGCCGAGACCCTGACCGTGCGCACCGGCAGCGAGATCCACTCGGTGTTCGATCTCGCCGGCCAGCGCGTCGGCACGCTCAACCAGACCTACGCCTACGACATCCTCCGCATGCTGTACGGCGACGTCGCCAAGGTCTACGAGGGCAACGAGGAGCCGTACACCGACCTCGAGCTCGGCCGCACCGACGCGGTGCTGCTCGACAACATCATCGCCGACCGCTACGGCTGCACGCCGGCGCACCCGGCCCTGCGCTGCCTGCCCGACGACGTCGCGCGCGGCACTTACGTGATCGGCATCCGCAAGGCCGACCCCGAGCTCAAGGCGGCGATCGACGGCGCGCTCGCGGCGATGCGCGCCGACGGCGAGCTCGAGCGGATCCTGCGCACCGCCAAGCTGTGGGACGCGCGCCAGGTCGGGCCGCCGCCGGCGGAGGGCCACGCCACCGCGGGCCGCGAGCTCGACGCCGGCATGGTGATCCAGTTCGCCGAGGCGGCGTGGGTGACGCTCAAGCTGTCGGTGCTCGCGTTCCTGCTCGCGGTGCCGGTCGGCCTCGGGCTCGCGGTCGCGCGGGTCTACGGCCCGGCGCCGGTGCGCGGGGCGGCGCGGCTGTACATCGAGCTGTTCCGCGGCACGCCGGTGCTGCTGCAGCTGTTCGTGCTGTACTACGGGCTCGCCGACGTGATCAGCCTCGGGCCGGTCGAGGCCGCGGTGCTGGGGCTCGGCCTCAACTACGGCGCCTACGAGGCCGAGGTCTACCGCGGCGCGCTGCTCGCGATCCCGCGCGGTCAGAGCGAGGCGGCGCGCGCGCTCGGTCTCGGGCCGTGGCAGGCCTTGCGCCACGTGCTGATCCCGCAGGCGCTGCGGCTCGCGCTGCCGCCGATGACCAACGACTTCGTGTCGATGCTCAAGGACTCATCGCTGGTCAGCGCGATCACGGTGATCGAGCTGACCAAGCGGATGACGATCGCGGCGGTCGACATGCGCAGCTGGCTGATCCCGGGCCTGCTGTGCGCGGCGATGTACCTCGCGCTGAGCTTCCCGCTGTCGGAGCTGGCGCGGCGGCTCGAGAGGAGGCTGGCGCGTGATCAGCGTCCGCTCGCTCTGTAAGCGCCACGGCGCGCGCGACGTGCTGGTCGGCGTGTCGGCCGAGGTCGCCCGGGGCGAGACGATCGCCGTCGTCGGGCCGTCGGGCGGCGGCAAGTCGACCCTGCTGCGCTGCCTCAACTACCTCGAGCCGTTCGACGCCGGCACGATCGAGATCGCCGGGGCGACGCTCGGGCCCGGCATGGCGAGCCGCGATCCGGCGCTGCGCCGGCTGCGCACCCGGGTCGGCATGGTGTTCCAGCAGTTCAACCTGTTCCCGCACCTGACCGCGCTCGACAACATCACGCTCGCGCCGCGGGTCGTGAAGCGGGTGGCGCCGGCGGACGCCGCGGCGCGCGGCCGCGAGCTCCTGGCCCGGGTCGGGCTCGCGGACCGCGCCGGCGCGTATCCCCACGAGCTGTCGGGTGGCCAGCAGCAGCGGATCGCGATCGCGCGCGCGCTGGCGCAGGATCCCGACGTGATGCTGTTCGACGAGCCGACCAGCGCGCTCGATCCCGAGATGCGCGACGAGGTGATGGCGGTGATCCGCGGCCTCGCGCGGGGCGGCATGACCATGCTGGTCGTGACCCACGAGATGCAGTTCGCGCACGACATCGCGTCGCGGGTCTGGGTGATCGACCGCGGCACGATCGCCGAGGACGGCCCGCCGGCGCGGGTCGTCGATGCGCCCGAGACCGACGTCGCCCGCGAGTTCTTCGGCCGGATCCGGCGCACGTCACCCTGAGGCGGGTCGCTAGTCGAACAGCCGGCCCTGGACGGCGGTGGCGGACTCGGCGTCGGGCGCGATGCAGCCCGGATCGTCGTGGTCGACCTTGTTGACCCGCGTCGAGACCGGCTCGCGGGTCCAGTCGCCGGGGCCGGCCTCGCCGAGCAGCTCGCGGGCAGCCTCGCCGTCGACCGCCGGATCCAGCCACGCGTCGTACGCGCCGGGCTCGAGCACGATCGGCATCCGGTCGTGGATCGGCCGCACCAGGTCGCTGGCCCGGGCGGTGATGATCGTGAAGCTGTGGAGCTCGGCGCCGTGCTCGTCGGTCGACCGCGCCCACAGCCCGGCGAACGCCGCGAGCTGCCGCGCCCGGGGCCGGAAGTAGAACGGCTTCGGCGGCGGCTTGGGCTTGTGGCCGGCTGGCTGCGCGCGTACCCACTCGAAGAACCCATCGGTCGGCACCAGGCAGCGCTTGCGCTGCAGCGCCTCGCGGAAGAACTGCTTGGCGTTCAGCGACTCGAGCCGCGCGTTGATCATCAGCGGCGGCCGCTTGCCGGCGAGGTCCGCCCAGTGCGGCACCAGCCCCCAGCGCATCAGCTCGATCGTCCGCTGGCGCCCGCGCCCGCCGACGTGCGCCGTCACGACCGGCGCCGGCTGGGTCGGCGCGACGTTGAACCGCGGCTTCCACCATGGATCCCCGGTCACCGCCAGCTCGAGCACGGCCTCGAGATCTTCCGCGATCTGCTCGGGCTTGGTCACCGTATATCGACCGCACATACCGGGTGTCGAGCTTATCTCGTTCGCAGCAGCTTGGCAGCCAGCAGAATGAACACGTGCGCGTTGTGGGTGCTCCGATGCGATGACCAGAGCGAATGCGCCTGGCTCGCGACACTGACTGCGCTGTCTGCTTGCGTGCGCGTGAACGACGCGCCGATGTCATAGTCTGCCTTGTGCCTGCGCTCCTGAAGATCGCCCAACGCCTCACAGACGAGCACGAGGTCGGATGCAATCGGAACATCGAGATGGGCATGCAGCCAATGCACGCTCGCGGGCCTTCGTGAGATGTCTGTGAACGCTACCGCGGCCGCCTTCATCGACTGGTGTTCGAAGCTGCGGGCGATCGCCGGCATCAGC
>DATBBB010000101.1:0-15511 GCA_036271215.1 Kofleriaceae bacterium
CGGCGGCGAGCGACGCCGCGAGCGCCGCGGTGAGCAGCGCCCCGAACGACACGAGCGGCACGGGGAGCGGCAACGGCGACGGCATGATGGGCACCACCAGAACGCGCGAGGTCAGCCGCGCATTCGCGGCGACTACATCGCGGCCGGCTGGCTGAACACCTCGACCCAGTTCGAGTTGGTGCCGTCCTGGTCGGGGAGGTTGATCACCCACGTCGACATCACGAGCTGGCCGTTGCCCATCGCGCCGCTCGCGAAGAACCCGTAGCCGCCGGGCCACGGCTCGGTGCCGCCGGCGATCGAGGTGTGGGTCCACGTGCCGTCGCTGGCCTTCTGCGCGACCAGGAGCTCCTGGGTGGTGGCGTCCTGGTAGACCACCGACGGCGCGCCGCCGGGCGACAGCACCAGGGTGGCGTTGTTGCCGACGAAGTGGAAGTCCGGGGTCGGCAGGCCGTCGACGTTGGCGCCGTCGAGCCGGTAGCCGTTGTCGATGACCTGGGGCTTGGCGCCGGCCGCGTCGGTGATGTAGCGCAGGTCGTCGTTGATCGTCGCCCCGACGTAGGCGATGTTGACCACGCCCTTGGCGTCGACCGCGACCGACGGGGTCCAGCCGGCGTCGACGCCGTTCGAGCCGTCGAGCGTCCTGGGCGCGGCGAACTGGCCGGCCTGGACGTCGAACTTGGCGATCTTGAGGTCGCCGCTCGCGCGGTCGTAGTACGCGACGACCGGCGACTGGTCGGGCATGCGCGCCGAGTCGATGAACAGGCCCAGGCCCGCCGGCAGCGGATAGATCTCGGGGTTGGCGGGGTCGTCGGCGGGCAGCGGCGCGGTGTCGGCGACCCAGGTCTGCCAGTCGCTGGACGACGACGGATGCGCGGTCTGCGCCGACGCGAACCGGACCTCGGCGCGCGTGCCGGTGGCGTCCTTGACGTGCGCCAGGTAGGCGATGCCGGGCCGGCCGTCGTCGGAGCGCAGCGTGATCGAGGTGTACATGCCGACCAGCGCGCCGGTGTCGGCGAGCTTGCCGGTCCCCTGATCGACGATGTGGGTCTGCCACGTGCCGCCGATCTTCTGCGCGAGCTTGAGCGACGCGGTGTCGCGATCGAAGTACGACACCATCGGCGTGCCATCGGGCGCGACCGCGATGCTGGTGTACATGCCGACGTCGGGGCCGGGATCGGAGATCCCGCCGCGGATCATCGCGCCGGGCACCACGACTGGGCCGGCGGGCACGCCGTCCACCCACTCCCAGTCGGTGTCGGCGATCCGGCCGGCGGTGGCCTTGGCGACCACGAGGTCGCCGTGCGACTGGGCGTAGGCCGAGACCCAGATCGTGCCGTCGGGGCCGACCGCGACGTGCGAGTACGGGCCGATCCGGCCCGGCGGGATGTCGTCGGAGCACACGCACATGTTGTCGACGCAGAACGGCAGCTCGCCCGGGTCGCACGCGCCGGCGTTACAGTCGGAGTCCATCTCGCACATCATCGGCTGCGCCGTCGACTTGCTGTTGCAGCTGCAAGCGGGTTGCAGTGACAACACGATCGCGCCGCCGGTCCACAGCGCGCCGCGCGCCGCGCCGATCAGCAGCGGCCGCGGTCGCACCGCGCGCCGTCCGGCGCGCCGCCGCCGGCCGAGCACCAGCCCGCCGACCACGACCATCAGCACCAGGCTGCCCGCGCCCGGCGCGGTCCGCGTCGTCGCGCAGCCACCGCTGCCCGCGCCCGGCTGCGGCGCGACCAGCGCGACCGCGGTGTTGCCGGCCTCGTCCTTGACGAACACGGCGACCTTGCCGCCGTCGCCGGCGTACGCGCTCGCGGCGTCGCGGCCGAGCTGCGCGGTGCCGCCCTGGACCCACGGCGACTCCGGCTGCGCGCTGCCCGGCGGGCCGAACGCGTACTGCAGGTCGTGGTTGCTGACGATGTCGAACGCCGGGATCTCGAACGTGTCGCCGTTCCACGCCGCCTTGTCGGTGGCGATGTCCGGCGCGACCGAGTCGATGATCACCGGGAACTGCACCGCGGCCGACACCGTGTGGTAGTCGCCCACGACCCGCGACTTGAGGCCGATCGTGTACTTGCCCTGCCACGCGAACGCCTGGTCGGCGATCACGAGCGGCCCGGTGCGCCACGACCGCCACATCCCGCCGTCGAGCTGATACGACCACTCGAGCGCGCGGCCCTGGTCGTCGATCTGGTCGACGTCGAACGCGACCTCGGGCATCGCGCCGCCGGTCTGGCTCATCAGCGAGCTGCGGACCTGCGCCGGGGACGGCGTGGTGACCTTGGCGAGCCGGGCGTGGCCGGTCGACACCGCCTGGTGCGGCGCGATCCGCGCATCCAGCGTGCGGACCGCGGCCGCCATCAGTGGATTTCGGCTGGCGGCGGCGCGCAGCGACTGGCTCGCGCCGAGCGAGGCGTAGATCGCCAGGAAGTCGCGCTGGCTGCTGGTGACGTGCTGGATCGCCAGGTTGTCGAGGTTGAACCCGGCGAACGCGGGCACCGTGATGCTCGGCAGGTTGCCGAGCAGCGGCGTCACCAGGCTGAACACCGACGGCAGCACCGCGTTGAGCTGGGTCGCCGGCTCGGCGACGAACTCGCTGTTGATCACCGAGACCTGGACCGACTGCGGCGAGATCCCGACCAGCGACGGCTTGATCGTCGTGATCCCGTTGGACTCTTCGAAGTCGAGGTTGATCCCGACGTTGAGCGTCAGGTCGGCGGTGAACGCGCGGACGTAGCGCTCGTAGATGAACGCGTAGAAGTCGACCTGCAGGTGCTGGATGCCGATCGTGATCGCCGGCGACGCGGCGGTGTTGTCGCCGATCGTGAAGCTCAGCGGGCGCTGTGGCCGGGTCACCAGCAGCAGCGGATCGACGCCGGTGCCCGACGTGACCTGGGCGAGCGACGGCACCAGGAGGCTGATCGTGCTGACGTTGAGCTGGCTGACGAAGCTCGTGCCGACGCCGAGGCACAGCGCGCCCGACGTCACCAGGTGGTAGCCGGCGAGGTTGAGCATGTCCTGCGAGATGCCGAGCGCGACGTCGGTCGCCGGGTTCGGCGGATCCATCGAGCCGTTGAACGCGGCGGCGGCGTCGAGCCGGAACGTCTGGCGCGAGGTCAGCGGCAGGCTGTCGGGCGCGGCGCCCATGTTCGGCGGCGTCAGCGCCGGCACGCACAGCGCCGGCTCGCTATCGAGCCCCGGCGTGCGGGTCGATGGATCGCGGTCGGCGTTGAGCCCGGTGATCACGCCGAGGTTCAGGCCGCCGTTGATGCTCTGGGCGTAGCCGCCGGGCACCACCCGCGCCTCGAGGTTCGCCGAGACCCCGGGCACCAGGCCGGCGAGCAGGTTGCCGAGGTCCATCGTGCCGACCAGCCCGAGCGGGTTCGGCAGGAAGCTCGGCAACAGGTTCTGGATCGCCGGCGAGATCAGGCTCTCGATCTCGTCGGACACCGTGCCCTCGAACAGATCGATGAAGAAGCTGAGCACGTCGCTGGCGAACCCGCAGCCACCGATCACCGGATCGGTGATCGAGAAGTTGGTGATCGGGCCGACGTTGAGCGCGAGCTCGCCGGTCGTCGGATTGGTTGCGAGGCCGACGTCGACGTTGCCGGTCAGGTGATCGATCCGCACGTTCAGGGTGCACGAGCCGAACAGCACGACCGACACCGGCACCGACGCCGACGCCTTGACGTCGACGTGAATGCTCAGCGCCTGGCCGTTGGGGTTCGGCACGACGGTGACGCCGTTGATCGCCGGCGCGATCTTGCAGCCCTTGTTGCAGCTGCCCTGGACGCTGTTGCAGTAGGTCACCGCGCCGTCGAGCGCGGAGCCGCTGGGCAGGCAGAACCCGGCGCTCAGCTGGTCGTTGACCAGGTCGGGCAACACCGACGTCAGCGTGTTGAAGCCCTGCGGGGTGACGCGGAGCTGCGCGCCGCCTTCGATCGTCTGGCTGGCCGGCAGCTTGCCGCCGGGTAATGGCTGGACCGCGGAGCACGAGCTGCATCCTCCGGTGGAGCCACAGGCGCCCATCGCCACGATGAAGGCCGCGGACAGGATCAGATTCCAGCGATCTACGCGGTAAGCCATGCGGTGTTCTCCCGATCGATCGAGAACACGTATACCTGAACCTAGATCAGGGCTGGTAGTGCAAATCGCACGTAGCCCTTCAATTCATCTAAGGTTTTCTGCTGGATCGTCGTTGGGGAAGCTTCATCTCCCCCAGCCCAGCTGGCATTCGGCCGGTACCCTCGCCAATTGGGGCACCGCGCCACGATTCGAATGGCGCCAGGTCGGGCTTGACACTCACCGACCCGAGCCGCTATCTACTGCGCCCGAACTGGGTCCGTAGCTCAGATGGATAGAGCGCCGGGCTTCGAACCCGTAGGTCGGGCGTTCGAGTCGCCCCGGACTCACTGACAACTGAATCGTTCGCCCAAGACAACCGGGGGCATAGCTCAATGGTAGAGCATCGGACTCTTAATCCGCTGGTTGAAGGTTCGAGTCCTTCTGCCCTCACCCCGTACGTCTTTCGCTGAAGCGGCCGTCTCCTGTTGGAGACGGCCGTTTTTTCGCGTTTCGGCGTTTGGGGCGTTCGGCCGGCGGTCGCGATGAGCTTCTGACATTCATCATAGCCGAGGCTCTTGTCTCCGCGCATCGGTTGAGCGAGACGAGGGGGAATGGCCGGTACCTTCCTTGCGGATCTGGTGGACGACCCGCAATTCCGCACAATCGAGGCGATTACCCACAATGTACGGAATCTGAACTACGCCACCGCGTGCGAGGGCCTGGCCCTGCGCGGCATGTGCGCCGAGGCCGTGCCCATCGATCTGGTCAAGCAGGTGATTCCGCGCCTGCCGATGCCGGTGTTGTCGATGATCGCGTTCCTGTCGGCCGAGGGCGACCAGGTCGGCGCGATCGCCGATCTGCTGGAGCAGGATGCATTTCCCGGCGATCTGGTCGGGATCACCATCGCGGTCGCGTTTGCGATCGCCGCGTTCAGTCTGCAGACCGGCGTCGAACATTATCCGCGCATTCGCACCGCGCTCCGCGTCCTGGCGAGTGCGACGCTCGATCAGCCACCGTCCGCCAATCGAGAGCAGGCGATCATCGCCCTGCACGCGGCCGCGAACCGGTGCAGCGATGAGCTGATGACGGCGATGTTACCGGACGTGCCTGGCCGGATTCATCCGCCGATCAACATCAGCTTGGTACTACAGATGTTGCGGTGCACGCCGGAGCAGCGCGTGCTGATGGCGCGCCATCTGCTGACCCCCAGGTCGGAGCCGGCCGAGCCGGGCGCGAACGCAGGGCCGGGGCCGCGGAGCATCATCGCACGCGCCACGTACGAGCCCGTGCTCGGGCGCAACGAGCCATGCTGGTGCAAGAGCGGCAAGAAGTACAAGCGATGTCACGGCGCCGACGGCGCTCCGCCGCCACCGCGCGCGAAGGCCAGGAGCCCGCGCAACCTCTCCGTCGTGGACGTTCAAACGATGGAGCTGGCGGACCTCGGCGCGCTGCCGTTTCACCAGCTCCCCGACGAATCGCTCGCGGCCGGGATCGAGCGGCTGCTCAAGTACCGGATCTGGGATGTCATCGAGCGTGCGCTGGCCGAATTCACGGCGCGGCCGCGGCTGTCGATCGAGGTCCGCGACCGGGTTCGCGCCGTGGTCATCCGCCAGGCGATTCACAGCCAGCAATGGGAGCTGGCGCTGCGCCATGCCGAACAGCTGCGCGTCGCGCCGCGCCACCCGCTCCGGACCACGGTGACCGAGCTGGTGCCGGTCGTCCAAGGGGCGCCAGACGCCGTCGAACGACTCACGAAGTTGTTCGAGCGCATCGCCGCGAACCCGGACGACGGCGACGGCAGCGCGCTCACGCTCCTCCTGGTCGCGATGCCCGCGCTGTGCTTGATCCTGGCGCGCGCCCAGATCGCATGCGATGCGTTCGAGGCCGATGACGGGTTGTTTGCGACCATGAACCAGGCCCGGGTCAAGCTGGGCTTGGCCCCCGACGATCCCGCGGAGCAGACCTTCGCGCTGTATCGCGGCACGGACGCAGAGGCGGAGGCTCGCAAGTGCGAGGCCAGCGCGCGCCAGGCGGCCGAGGCCGTGGCCGACGAGCTTCGCGGCAAGCTAGGTGACGCCACGCGCCAGAACCGCGATCTCGCACGCCGGATCGAAGATCTCGA
Organism: Kofleriaceae bacterium; assembly: GCA_036271215.1. GTDB lineage: Bacteria > Myxococcota_A > Polyangia > Haliangiales > Haliangiaceae > JABFXX01. Next base: position 6,185 of record DATBBB010000101.1, read on the forward strand.
GCGCCAGCTCAAGGACCGTTCGCTGCCGGTCGCGCCCAGCGAACCGATCGCGGATCTCACCGACGTGCGCGCGTTGCGCGAGAAGATCGACTATCTGCAAGCGACCCTCCGCGAGAAGAACCTCGAGCTCGCCGAGCTGCGTCGCGTGCCATCGCTCGACCCCGCGGCGCCCGGCGATCGCGAGCTCGAGCCTCGCATCACCGACGAGCCGGACGCGGGCGAAGCCGACGAGCTGATGGACCAGGCCAGCGACGAGCTGGTCGCCGACCGGCGGGCGAAGATCCCGCGGTGGCGGCCATCCGCGGCTGCGGACCTCGGGACCTTACCGGCGCATGTCGGGCGCGAAGCGCTGCGCACAGTGACCGAGCTGGCCGTGGGCGATCCGGCAACCTGGCGCATGGTCAAGAAGCCCAAGACGATCGAGCTGGTCCGGATGATCCGGATCGGGATTCATCATCGACTGCTGTTTCGCAACGACGAAGCCTCGCTGGAGATCATGGACATCGTCAGCCGCGAGAGCCTGAACGTGGCGCTCAAACGCTATTCGTAGAGCTCGTCGAGCGGAACCTCGTGCTCGAGCACGGCGACCGTGCCGCTCGTGTGCTCCGACAAGGTCCAGGTCCCATCCGGGTTGCGCTGCTGGCGCTCCACCATCCGGCGCTGGGAGTCGATGAGCAAGATCAGGTCGACCGACGCGCGGTGCCGGTAGTGCGCGACCTTGGCCCCTCGGTCGTACTCCTCGGTCGTCTCGCTCAGGATCTCGATGATGACCCGGGGGTTCAGCAACGTCACCGGGCGAGTCGCAGCGAACGCCGGCTCGCCGCACACGACGGTCAGGTCGGGGTAGCAATACAGCCCCGTCTCGTCGAGTCGAACCCGTAGATCGGCACCGCGAACCCGACACGGACCGCCCCGGAGGCGGTTCGCCAGGGCCACGGTGGCGTTGACCTGGATCCGATCGTGAGCGTCCGAGACGCCGGACATCGCGACCACCTCGCCGTTGACGTACTCGAACTTGCCGTCGTGGGTGCGATCGTACTCGAGGTAATCGGCCTCGGTCATCATGCCGACGGAGGCCGGGCGCGACACCCGATCAGGGTAGCACGGTCGACCGCCGCGTCGCGCTGGGTGATCGGCTGCGGAGGCCGCCGGCCTCGACGGGCCATCGTTTAGTCTACGACCGTCTCGATAACGGCGCGCATCGCCTGATGTGTGCCTTTTTGCGCGCGCCAGCGTGCGGCGTAGCAACAAAGTTGCCCCAGCTGGCTGCTCCCTCGAGGCTCGAGGTATGCGGAACCAAGCCCAAGCGGTGCTCGACGACCTATTCGCGCAGGCTGAGTTTGACCGCAAGCTGTTCGCCCTGAGAGCCGCGCACCCTGCGCTGTCCTATGAGCTGGACGAGCTCGCGCGCGTGTTCCGCCGCGCTCGTGATCGGGTCGCGGGGGTGCTTCTGGAGCGCGTTGCGTCGCCCGCTGCGCTCTCTGGTGACACTGCAGACCCGAGCTTCTGAGCAGCTAGAATGGAGGCGCCAACCGAGCCTGGACTGACAGGTCGTCCACGAGATCGCTGATCTGCGCCAGGAACGAGACGTGGGTCCCCGCGCCTTGTACGCCGGTCCGTTCTTCGGCGCGGATCGTGGCGTGCAGTCGCCGGAGCTGCCGGAATGTTTCGGCGCAGAAGTGGACTTCGCCGTCCCGCGAACGCTGCAGCAGACCGGACGCGAGATCGACGCGCTCGCCGATCGCCGAGAATTCGGATAGCTCCTCCCACCCGAAGCGGCCGATCGTCACCTCGCCGGTAGCGATCCCGAAACCCAAGCTGACGCTCGCCAGCTCGGGGGTGTGGTCCCACCGCTTGCGCAGGTTGCGAACCAGCTCGTAGATGTCGCAGGCGGCGAGTGCCGCCAGCCGCTCCTTGGGGGTCGTCATCTCACGACTGAGCCCGAATAGTGCCATCACCGAGTCGCCGAGAAAGCGGGTGGGCCGACCGCCGTGGCGCATCGTGCCGCGGCTCACGAGCTCGGCGAACGCGCTGATGAAGCTCGCCATCTTGATCGGCTCGATCCGCGCGCTCGCGGTGTTGAAGTGGCGCAGATCGGCGAACAGGATCGTCAGCTCGACCCGCTTGAGCTGTTCGCGCACCAGCGTGTTCCCGACGTCCGCCGAAAGGTTCATCAGCCGCTCGTCGACCGCGCGCCGGAGATCGTCGGCCTCGACCGCGACCGCACAGTTGCGCGCTTCCATCAGCCGGTAGTGCGCCGAGATCCGATCGCCGGTCTGTTCCAGGATCTCGGCGTCGAGGACAAGCGCGGTGCCGTAATAGTAGTCGCGACCGTAGCGGTGCAGCGTGTCGAGCGCCCGTCCGAGAAGGGCCTGCGCCATCACGGCATCGTGACCCTTTCTCCAGTACATCATCGCCTGGAAGGTCTCGACGATCGCTTCTTCCTTTTCGCGGGTCTCTTCCTTCGAACGCCTTCTCATGGAACCCACGCGCCTCGAACGCGCTTACACCCTTCATGCCCAGGCTGATGAGCTTGGCGAGCACCCCGATCGCGGTCGTCGGTTCCACGGTCACCCCTCTTCGTTGAGCGGATCATATCGCTGTAGGCGCTCGGCTGCGCGCCTCGATACCGACGAAGTCACGAGCGGAACCCAGGCAGCCTCGACGGTGAGCTTGAGCTCAAGCTCGACCGTCGAGGTCGCGTGGGATGCTGTGCGTGCCGAGTTGCACGCAGCGTCCCAACGATGGTCTCTCATGGAAGTCGGTCCGCACCGAGCTACACGCGGCCTCGCGTGTTCGCTAAAGTGGTCGGCAACCCATCGTTCGTCGGCGTCGTCGAGCATCCGCCTGGCGTCGTCCGAGAACGCGACCGCTGCTGTCATGTCAGCGAGCAGCTTGTGCTTCCCGCTTGGCGCGCAGTGCCCGGAACACCTCGTCCGCAGGCACGGTCTGGCCGGCGGCCGCCTGCGCCAGCGGGTGGTCGAGCGCGGTCTCGAGCCGAGTTCGCTCCTCGTCGCCCATGTCAACATCCACCGCCTCGTCGACGCTCTTCAGGAGGGCGTGGGCGATCTCTAGCCGTGCAGACTCGTCGAGTGCGACGAGTTGCTGGAGGAGCTGTTGCGGCACGGCTATGTCCCAAGTCTACCCGAAGCCCGTAGCAAGGGTAGACCGAGGTCTTCGCAGGTCGGTGATCGAGGTCTGCGCTACGCGGCGCGCTTGCCCGCTGAGGTTCCGGATCCTAGGAGCCAGCGCTCGGCGAGTTGCCGCGTTTCGGCGGCGCCTGGGTCAGTACGGCAGCTGGAGCAGGATCAGGATGCCCAGCGCGACGACGATCGGGAACGTGAACGTCGCGGGCACGCGGTTCCACGTCGCGTCCTCGAAGCGTAGCGACCAGCACCACAGCGCGACGAGCTCCAGGAACGGCAACATCGCGAACCACGAGTTGATTGGTCGCCCCGCACGCAGCGCGTGCACGAACAAGAACGCGGCGCGCCAGCACAGCAAGTAGTCCACTGCGAGCGACACGGCGAGCCGGACGCACGTAGCCACGTAGCGCATCTTCATAGCGCCCTCCCCGAACTAGCTGACGAACAACGTAATCAGCCGGCGCTCGTTGTCGATGGCCGCGCCTGGAGGCCACGCGAGGAGAGCGGCTGGCACGCACGCCGCGGCCGCGGCTGGCACGCGCGCTGCAGAATGCGACGGCGATGAAGTACGATGTCCGAATTCTCATCGGCGCTTGCGTGGTGATCGCCGCGTGTGTCGACGGCGGTGCCGCGATCTCCGACAGTGAGGCGACCGCGACGTCCGAGGTCACCGAGCCGAGCCCGCCGCCGCAGGCCGCGAGCGGGCCGGGCGGCGCGGACTACCTGTTCGCGTCGTCGGTCACCACGTTCCACGGCCAGACCAACGATGATCTGTCGTACTGGACTATCGAGCCGCGCGACTGGCGGGGCGCGGGCACGACGCCGGCCCAGGTCCCGCTGGTCGTGTTCCTCCACGGCTGGGGCGGCAACGATCCGATCTGATACGGCGCGTGGCTGACTCACCTCGCGCGCAAGGGCAACATCATCATCTTCCCGAAGTTCCAGAACCTGACGTCGATCGATCAGTTCTACGCCGGCAACGCCGTGTGGTCGGTGCGCGACGCGCTGACCGTGTTGCAGCTCGCGCCGATCCGGCCGGCGAGCGGGTTCGGGATGTCGCTCGTGGGGCACTCGGTCGGTGGCAACGTCGCGGCGGATCTCGCGAACCGCTGGGCCAGCGAGGGGCTGCCGGTGCCGCGCTCGATCCTCCTGGCGATGCCGTTCGGCAACCCGTTCACGCTCGACGCGCTGACCCAGATCCCGAGCTTCACCACGCTCGACTGCGTGATCGGCCAGGACGACACGATCGCCGGTCGCGCGGGCTGCGATCTCGTGTGGTCGCGGACGCCGCAGCTGGTTGCGCGCGACTACGTCGTGATGTCGTCGGACGCGTACGGCAGCCCGGCGCTCGTCGCCTCGCACTTCACGCCGAACGCGGCCGACGCGCTCGCCCAGCACGGGCTGTGGAAGCTCGGCGACGCGCTGCGCGACTGCACGCTCGGCAGCCACTGCAGCTACGCGCTCGGCAACACGCCGGATCAGCGCGCGATGGGCGCGTGGAGCGACGGCACGCCGGTCCTCGAGCTCTCGGTCACCACGCAGCCGCCTCCGTGACGCCGAGCCGCACGCGGCCGGAGCTCGATGTTGGCCTCAGGTGCGGTGGTAGCGCTGCGCGAGCGAGTCCCAGGCGAAGACGTCGGGGCCGTCGGTGAAGTCGAGGTCGGCGAGGGTGCGCTGGATCGGGCGGTAGCCGTCGGTCATCGGGAGCGAGGCGGCGAGGCGGAGCCGGCGCGGGCGGGCGTACTCGGGGAGGCCGGCGACGGCGCGCGACAGGGCGTCGAGGTCGGGGGCGGCGCCGGGGTGGAGCTGGACGGCGGCGACCGGGAGCTGGTGCTCGGTGTCGTCGGGGTCGGGGCGGCCGCCGGCGAGGCAGAGCGCGATGCCGGCGTCGTAGAGCGCGTCCTCGATCCGGCGCGAGGCGACGGGGCCGAACCTGGTGGCGATCATCTGGTGCTCGCGGTCGACGAACCAGTGGTCGCCTTCGGTGTCGACGTAGAACAGGTCGCCGGTGACGTACCAGCAGTCGTTGGGGGCGAACGCGTCGCGGACGATGCGGCGCGGCCGATCGGGGTCGTCGGTGGGGGCGCCGGTGGAGGCGCCGGTGGGGTCTGCGGCGGCGCTCGCGCCGGTGAGCCGGGCGATCAGCATGCCGGGCTCGTCGAGCCGGGCGTGGAGCAGGCGGCCGGCGCCGTCGCGGGCGAAGTCGTCGTCGTGGAACGACCACGCGGCGACCGCGACCTCGGGGCTGCCGGGCAGCGCGCGGCCGACCGAGCCGAGCTTCTTGCCGCGCGCGTTGGTGAGCACGATGTTGGCCTCGGTCGAGGCGTACATCTCGAGCACGCCGAGCGGGCCGAACCGATCGACGAGCCGGCGCCAGACATCGCGGCGCAGGCCGCTGCCGGCGAACAGCCGGACCGGGTTGTTGGTCTCGCCGAGCACGGGGGCCGCGTCGACCAGGCGGCGGCACATCTCGCCGGCGTAGTAGACGACGGAGACGCCGTAGCGCCGGACCTCGTCCCAGAAGGTCTCGGGAGCGAAGCCCTCCGGCAAGCTGCCGGACGGAGCTCGCGCACCGGCGTGCGAGGCGACGGTGGGCGCCCCGGCCTGGGGCGGCGCGGCCTGGGACGGCGCGGCTTGCGACGGGCCGGCTTGCGGCGGTGCGGCCTGGGGCGGGGCGCTCGGGACCGTGGTCGATGGCGAGGCGTGCCGCGATAGCGTGCTGGCGAGCGCGAGCCGGGCGCCGCTGACCAGCGCGCTGGCGGCGGCGACGAGGGTGCCCGAGGGGTGGTGGAGCGGCAGGCAGCAATAGACGGTGTCGCGCGTGGTGAGGGTCGCGGCCGCGGCGGCACCGAGCGCGGAGGATGCCCACCGCCGGTTGGTGACCCGCATGGCGCGCGGCGGCTCGCCAGCGCCGGTCGACACGAACACCATGGCGAGGTCGCGAGCGCGGCCCGGATCGGGGCGGTACCAGGCGGGCAGGGTCACCGCCTTGGGATCGATCGCCTCCATGTCGACGACCCCGGGCGGCAGCTCCCGGCGATCGCCGGGCTGCCACGGGATCTCGACGCCGCCGAGCACGAGCACCTTGCCGGTGATCGCGGCCCGGGCGCGTACCGCACCGGCGGGATCGACGATCAGGGTGTCGGTCTCGGCGAGCGCGAGCGCGTGGGCGAGCGGGTCGGCCGCCGGTGGCGCGGGCTGGATGCGGCGATCGCTCGCGGGTTGCGAAGCCCGCGCGGCCGGCGCGGATGGCGCGGATGGCGCGGTCGGGATCGACGGCGACAGCAGCACGGCGACGGCGCCGAGCCGGTTGATCGCGGCGACGACCGTGAGGTGGCTCGGCCGCGACTTCATCATCACGCCGACCCGATCGCCGGGGGCGATGCCGCACGCGAGCAGGCCGCGGACCACGGCCTCGACGCGGCGGTTGGCCTCGGCGTAGGTGAACGCCCGGCCGCGGAACAGGAAGAAGGTCCGGTCGGGGATCTCGCGCGCCTGATCGGACAGCGCCTTGCCGAGCGAGATCAGCGAGTCGTCCTGCAGGTTGCGCAGCCGGGCGAGCCGCGGGACCTGCCAGCGCGCGTTGTCGAGGTAGTTGCCGAGATCCTCGGACAGCTCGGAGATCCGCTCGACGACGACGTTGGCGGTCTTGCCGATCAGATCGCGGGCGAGCTCGACGTCATCGTGGTCGTCGCCGTCGTCGTCATCCGCGTCGTCGTCGTCCGCGTCATCCGCGTCGCCGCGCGCGGCGGCCGCGAACGGATCCGGGGCGTCCGGTGACCGGACATCGAACGCGCGGGCCGGGATCGGGCCGAGGCCTTCGCGCCAGCGCATCCAGTCGACCACGGTCGGCCACGTGATGGTCAGCGCCGTGGTGCCGACCACGAGCCCGAAGTGGCCGGCCTTGACCGGGACCTCGTACATCACGGTGACCTTGGGGCACGCGCGGCGCACCCCGCGCACCGCGGCGGGCCGGCCCATCTCGTCGCGGCTGCCGACGAGGTACAGGATCGGGCACGCGAGGTCGGCGAGCGCGACGGTGTGGCCGTCGATCACGAACCCGCCGGACGTCATGCGGTTGCCGACGATCAGCTCGTCGACGAACTGGCGGAGCGCCGGGCCGGGCCACGCCACGAAGCCCTCGCCGCCGAGGAACAGCCGGCGCGCCTCGCGCTTCTCGAGCGCCTCGCGGTCGTGGAGGTTCTTGACGAAGTCGAGCAGCTGCTGGAGCTCCTTGCGCGCCGACAGCAGCTTGAAGCCGGTCGACATGAGGAAGCCGGGCAGGCCGGACGTCTTCGACAGCGGCCACGCCAGCGCGGCGCGCAGGCCGCTGAACATCCGCTCGGTGGTGTCCTCGTCGACCCGGAACGCGCGGTGGAGGTCGACCGGGGCGCCGGCGGTGATGATCGACGCCACGCCGGCGCCGCGCCGGAACGCCGCCGCCTGGTAGCAGAACATGCCGCCCTGCGAGTAGCCGGCGAGGTGGACGTCGTGGCCCGCGATCACCCGCACGCGCTCGATCGCCTCGGACACCGCGCGCACGTGATCGTCGAGCGTGCGGTCCATGCCGCCGGCTTCGCGCTCGGGCGCGCCGAAGTCGACCACCCAGACGTCGATCCCGGCGCGCTGCAGGTACGCGACCGCGCTGACGTCGGGCGAGATGTCGTAGACGTCGGCCATCACCATCAGCGGTGGGACCAGCAGCAGCGGCGCGGTGGGCGCCGGGGCGTCGCCGTCGGGGGCGAGCCGCTCGTAGCGCCGCAGCCGGTACACGCGCTCCTCGTGCATCACCTCGAACGGGGCGCCGTACGGCGCGGTCAGCCGGCCGGCGCGCGCGATCTCGAGCGCGTTCTGCCACGCGAGCCCGAGCCGGCGCAGGCGGCGGGCCCAGCGGACCTGGCGGCGCCGGCGTGCGGTGGGGTTGCCTCGGCGGCGGGGCTCCATCGCCGCCAGTATAAGGTCACGGCGCGCCGGCATGCTGCCGGCTGCGCCTATACGGCGGTGATCGCCGGCTCGAGGACCCGCCGGCTCAGTCCAGCGGTAGCGGCGTGTCGGTCGCGCGCCACAGCGCCTGCCGGGCGTCGAGCTCGCCGGCGAAGTTCGTGCGCGCCACGGCGACGTAGCCCTGGACCGCGCTGCCGGCGTAGAACACCGCGGCGAGCGCCGCGAGGCCGTAGAACGCGGCCTTCTGATCGGTCCACGCGTGGCCGCGGTCGTAGACGTCGAGCGCGCCGAGTCCGGACAGCGTGGTCAGCGCGAAGTAGTAGATGCCATCGACGAGGTGGCCGCCGTAGACGCTGCCGGAGCCCGGCACCACGAGCGACATCGCGACGCCGAGCCACGGCGCGCGGTGGGCGGCCGGCGGCGCGGTCCGCGGATCGAGCGCGCGGGCGAGCCGGGGCTCGACGTCGCAGCCCGGCGCCGGCGTGAGGCACGCGGTGTGGAGCTCGGCGAGCGCGGTGCGCGCCGCGGCGGGGTGGCCGGCGAGCCCGTCGAGCCGTGCGATCTGGGCCAGCGCGAGCGCGCGGTAGCGGCCGGCGGCGGCGCTCGGGGCGAGCTCGGCGGCGATGACTTCGAATGCCTCGGTGCCCGGCTCGTCGAAGCTGCGCTCGACCCGCGCGAGCGCGAGCTGGATCCGCAGCGCCTGGGCGGTGTCGGGGTCGGTCGCCTGGGTCAGCGCCAGCGCCGCGCGGTAGGCCGCGAGCGCGTCGTCGAGCTGGCGGCCGTGGTGGTAGCTCATCGCGATCCGCACCGCGGCGCGGCGGCGGGTCGCGTCGTCGCCGAACAGCGCGAGCTCCTCGTACGCCGAGATCGCGCGGTAGTACGCGCCGGTGCGGTAGTGGTGCTCGGCGAGCTGGGTCAGCCGCTCGGTGAGCCGGTGGTCGATGGCGAGCGCGGCGGCGTCGGCGGATGGGGTGGTGGTTGGTGCGGTGGCGGGTGCGGTGGTGGTCGGTACATCAGCGACGGCCACGCCGGCATGCAGCACGATCGCGAGCGCCGCGAGCCTACGGCACGTCATCGTCGAGCCTCAGGGTGTGGGCGACGCAGACCGCCGGGTAGTATTCACCGGCCGCGCCGTGCTCGCGCACCAGCAAGCGATCGACGATCAGGATCAGCGCGATCGGCCCGTAGCGATGCAGCGCCTCGCGCGCGTAGACCGAGCAGGTCGGCGCGAACGGGC
>DATBBB010000102.1:0-14943 GCA_036271215.1 Kofleriaceae bacterium
GTATCGCATGCTCTGGCTACGCTATGCGCAGGGTCTGTCCGTGCACGAGATCGCCGCCGAAATGACTCGCTCCGCGGTCGCGGTCAAGGTCATGCTGTTCCGCGCCCGCCGCCGCCTGCTGCAAGAGGTCCGCTGATGCGCCACTGGTATACCCGCTACAAGATCTCCAGCGCGCTCGATGGCGGCGACCTCCCCGCCGTGCTCGCGCGCGGCCACGCCTCGCGCTGCACCGCGTGCCAGGGCTTCGCGGCGCGGCTCGGGGCCCAGCACGCGCTGCTCGTGCAGGGCGCCGGGTCGGCCCCCGCACCGCGGCCGGCCGGCCAGCGCCGCCCCCGCCTCGTGCTCGGCGCGCCGCTCGCGGTCGGTGCGATCCTCGCGCTCGCGATCGCGGTGACCGTGCTCCGTCGTCCAGAAGCACCGGCGCCGGCTCCGCTGGCGAGCGGCGACGGCTCCGCGACGGCGCCACCGGAGCATGCGCCGCCGGTAGCGGTGCCGGTGCGCGAGGTCACCGCCCGGGTATCCGCGCTGTTCGCGACCGCCAGCGACCCACTCGATACCGAGCTCCACAATCTGCTCGGCGACGGCCGCCGCGGCCTCGACACCATCCTCGCCACCGGCGGCCTGCCCCGGGTGTTCGCCGACCACGGCGCCTCGCGCGACTGACGGATCTCACCCGAGCTCTCCGGGCTGTGATTCGCCGCGACTGCACGGCATCACCTGCGACACGCAGGCAACTCTCATTGTAGAGGTCAGTTTTTTGCCAGGTCTCCCCGCTTACTCCGGTCTCGGGAAACCCCGCATGCTCGTCGAACATGGGCATCACAAAGCACGTTGCGCTCCTGTGCATTGTCGCCGCGACTGCCCCCGCGATTGGCCCCGCGATTGCCCCCGCGACTGCCGATGATCACCCGCCGGACTCGCTGCGCATGCGCGATCCGCAGCCGGCGAAGCCGCCGCCCGCAGCAGCTGCCTCGGCGGCCCCGGCGGCCCCGGCGGCCGAAGACGACGGCAAGACCGAGGTGATCTCGGTGACCGACTCGACGATCGAGCACCAGCTGTTCACCGGCCGGGCGCCGGTCTCGGTCGTGACCCGCGCCGATCTCACCGCGTCGGGTCACGCGACGCTCGGCGACATCCTGCAGTCGCTGCCCGCGCAGTCGAACGCCGGCAACGCACAGGTCAACGCCGGTGGCGACGGCACGACCCGGATCAACCTGCGCGGCCTGGGCGCGTCGCGCACACTGGTCCTGCTCAACGGCCGGCGCGTGGTCGCCGGCGGCCCCGGCGCCGACGCGGCGGTCGATATCAACGCGATCCCGCTCGCCGCGATCGAGCGCGTCGAGATCATGAAGGACGGCGCCTCGGTGCGCTACGGCGCCGACGCGGTCGGCGGCGTGGTCAACGTGATCACCCGCCCGCAGTTCAATGGCACCGACGTCTCGCTGCTGACCAGCACGTCGCAACGCGGCGACGGCACCGAGTACGACGCCAGCTTCGTCACCGGCATCGCCACGGACAACAAGCGGACCTATCTCGTGGTCTCGGGCGGCTACCAGCATCACGATCCGGTGTTCGCCGGCGATCGCGGGTTCTCGGCGTACCAGAACAGCTACGACTTCACGACCAAGACCGCGACCCAGAATGCCTCGCTCGCGACGCCCGGCGGCCGGCTCGACGCCTCGTCGATCGGGATCGGCGGTGTCCCCAGCGGCGTGCACCCGCCGGGCTGTGGCTCGAGCGTGTGCAAGCCCGACGGCAACGGCGCCTGGACTGACTTTGTCGAGCCGCGCGATCTCTACAACGACGCGGCGGAGAACTACCTGTACACGCCGTCAACGCGTTATAACGTGTTCGCGTCCGGCGGCAATCGGCTCAACGACAACACGACGTTATTCGCCGAGCTGCTGTACCAGCACCGCAACAGCGATCGCGAGCTGTCGCCGGTGCCGTTCACGGCGGACACCCCGATCAGCAAGGACAGCATCTACAACCCGTTCGGCGGCGATATCCTCGACTACCGGCGGCGGATCACCGAGGCCGGTCCGCGACAGTACCTCGACACCGTCACCACGAGCCGGCTCGTCGTGGGCCTCGCCGGCGATACCCCTGCGTCGCTGGGGATCCTCAAGGACTGGAAGTACGAGGTGTCGTACAACTACGGCGACACCGACTCGCTGCTCGGGACCACGGGCGAGCTGAACCGGCCCCGGCTCGCCGACGCGCTCGGGCCGAGCATGCTCAACGGCGATGGCGTCCCGATCTGCGTCCGCACCCCGGGCGACGCCTCGACCGAGATCATCTATCACCAGATCATTCCCACGGGGCTTGGCCCCAAGACCGTGAATTATCCCTGCATCCCGCTCAACCTGCTCGCGGCCGCCGGCGCGATCCCGCGCGACCAGCTCAAGAACATCACGTTCGACGACGCGGGCAGCGGTAGCGACAGCCAGCGCACCCTGCTCGCCACCGCGAGCGGCCCGATCGCCGAGCTGCCCCATCACGGCAACATCTCGCTGGCGCTCGGCGGCGATTACCTGCACGAGATCGGCCAGCAGGCCCCACCGAGCGTGGCGAGCGTCGGGTCCTCGACCGATAATCCAGCCCGCGCCACCGACGGCCGATTCCATCTGTTCGAGGGCTTCGGCGAGCTGCAGATCGTGCCGATCACCGGCGACCCGATCGCGCAGCGGGTCGAGCTCGACCTCGGCGCCCGCGCGCTGGTCCACAGCCGGTTCGGCTCGAGCCTGACCTACGAGGCCGGCGGGCTGTTCCGCACCGTCGATGGCCTCGCCGCGCGCGCGACCTACGCGACCGCGTTCCGCGCGCCGACCTTGCCCGATATCTTCGGCGGTCAGATCGAGCTCAGCCCGGCCGCCGAAGATCCGTGCGACACCCGGCCGCCCAGCGTGGGCGAAGCCAGCCGCGCGCTCACGCCGGCGGTCCAGGCCCAGTGCACGGCGCAGGGCGTGCCGGTCGGCAGCAAGTTCAACACCAGCCAGCAGCTGTCCGTGATCGGCGGCAATCCCGATCTGAAGCCCGAGACCGCCGCCACCACGACGATCGGCGTGGTGTTCGAGCCTCCCCAGGTCGACGGCCTCGCGGTCACCGCCGACTACTGGCACATCACCATCGACAACGCGATCGAGGAGCTCGGCGTCCAGACCATCTTTGCCAATTGCTATGACCGCGGCATCCAGTCGTACTGCGATCAGATCCACCGCGACCCGGTCAGCCACCGGATCGATCCGGTCGACCAGCTGCTGCAGAACGTTACCCGCACGACCACGTCCGGGATCGACGTCGCGCTGGCGTACGACGCCCGGCTCGCCGAGCTCGGCCGGATCCACGCCGGGCTCGAGGGCCAGTACCTGCTGCGCTACGACCTCGACACCTCGCTCCAGGTGATCCACGGCGCCGGGTTCTACGACCTCGGGGCCTATCCCCGCGTCAAGGCCAACCTGTCGGGCCGCTGGTCCCACCCGAGCGGCGCGTCCGGCGGCTTCATCCTGCGGTTCGTCGGCACGTACAAGGAGTGCGCCGCCAACGACTGCAACGACGGCGACAACCTCGCCGTGGCCTCGCGCGACGTCGATCGCTACGTCAAGCTCGACCTGTACGGCGGCTATGACTTCCGGTCCGGGCTCGGCAAGACCACCCTGCAGCTCGGCGTCAACAACGTGTTCGACACCACCCCGCCGATCGTCTACAACGCCGCCGCCGCCAACTCCGACGCCGCGACCTACGACTTCATCGGCCGCATGGTCTACGTCCGGCTGTCCCAGCTGTTCTGATCGCGGGCTACGTGGCCTTGCGAACTTCGACCCGCACCGCGCGCGGCTTGAGCTCCGGCGGGTTCAGCACGCGGTAGGTGTAACCGAACGCCTGGTGCGGGTCGCCCCAGTCGCTCTGCAGCCACGCCGCGGTCTCGGTCTGGCCGTCGTGCTCGAGGATCAGCACGACCGAGCCGGCCGGCGGCTTGCCCTCGCCGTAGTGGACCGGCGCTCCGCCGTTGAACGTGATCTTGAGCCCCCAGGCCGTGCCCGACGCGCCCCACTGCAGATCCAGGACCTGCGCCTCCGCATCTTGATCAGCCACGGGATACCTCTTCGAGTAGTTGCCCGGCGAGCGTCGCGAGCTCACCCTCGCCCTTGGTCGCGGCCAGCACGCGCTGGAGATCGACGCGCGCCTCCGCGCTCCGGCCGGTGCGATGCAGGTGCACCGCCTCGTTGAACAGCAGCTGCGGCGCCGCGCCCTTGACGTCCGGCGGGATCCGGGCGAGCAGCTTGCCCGCGTGCGCCATCGACTCCGGGTCACCGCGCCCCAGCAGCAGGGTCACCGCGTTGCAGCACGCATCCCATCGCTTGGCGTCGGCGGTGATCGCGGCCTCGTACGCCGCGAGCGCGCGCTGGCGATCGCCGTCGTGCTGCGCGATCAGGCCGCGCACGTACGCGGCGTTGCCGCGATCCGCGGCCGCCTCCGGCTCGCCCTGCGCGTCGAGCTCGGCCAACAGCCGCCGCGCGTCGTCATGGCGCTGGCAGTCGATCAGCGCGCGCGCGACGCCGAGCCGGACCCGCACCGGCCGCCCCGCCGAGCTGCGCAGCACCGCGCTGACCGCGGCGTCGGCGTCGGGCACCGCGTTCGGCGGCGGATAGCCGCCCATCAGCACGTGATTGAGGTGCAGCACCATGAGGTCGAGCGCCAGGCTCGACGCCTCGTCGTCGTGGTGATCGCGCGTCAGGCCGGCCAGCGCGATCGCGCCCAGCACGCGCCCGGCCTCGCCGTACATGTTCATCATGCTGCGGATCGGCCCCGGATCGGTCGGATCGTGGTCGAACGCGTGCGCGAAGCAGGTGACCGCGCCATCGAGGTCCCGCTGCTTGTACCGGCAGGCGCCGAGGCCGTTGAGCGCCTGCGGGTTGTCCGGCGCGAGCTCCAGCATGCGCCGGTAGGTGGCCTCGGCGGCCTGTGCGTTGCCGGCGCCGAGCTGGAGGTTGCCGAGCCAGCCCAGGCTGCGCACGCCGCCGCCGTGCTCGACCGCCGCCTGGGCGTGGTGCTCGGCGGCCGGGCGATCGCCCCGCATCAGCGCGGCCACCGCCATGTAGTGCAGCACCGTCGGATCGTAGGGCCGCAGGGCCAAGGCGTGCCGGGCGTGCTGATCGCACGCGGCGGCGTTGCTGTCGTGCGCCGCCAGCGCCGCCAGCCCGACGGCGTGGCGCACCGGATCGCCGGCGTCGGCGTCGATCAGCTCGGCGGCCGCGCGGAGGTCGCCGGCCGCGAACAGGCTCTCCAGGCGCTCGATCAGCTCGTGCATGTGGCTACTTCGTGAAGCTCGAGAACAGCATGCCACCGCCGGACAAAAGGCACAGCACGCCGACGATCAGCGCGACGATCGCCATCCCGATCGCCGACGTCTGCAGCACGGCGTCGCTGGGGTCGCTCGGGTTGTAGTGGACCTCGACGCTGTCGGGCAGCGAGTCCGCCGCGCGCTTCGCCGCCGCCTCGTCGTACGCGTTGGTGGTCAGCGTGATGCGATGGCCGGAGTACGGCTTGCCCTCGACGGTGTAGCTGTACGTGACTTTCGGCTCGAAGTAGCGGCCCGGGCGCGACGCGCCGCTGGTCGTCGACGGGCCGACCGAGCGCTCGACGATCCGGCCGGTCACCACCGGCCAGCTTCGCGCCTTGCTGCTCGCCGATAGCATCGTGATGCCGGCCACGAGGCCGGCCGCGCCCAGGACCAGCAGGAAGATCGCGACCATGCGTTTTCTCACCTACCGTGCAGGCTACCAGCTCGTGACCCAGTGGGCGAAGTTGCTCGCCTTCTTGGCGATCGCGCTGCCGGTGTCTTTCGCGGCCTGGATCGCGACCTTGCCCATGTTCTGGGCCTTGGTGATGGTCTTGCTGATCGAGTCGAAGACCTGCTTGATCTTCGCGCTCCACTCGAAGCCCATCTTGTCCGAGCGGAACCCGGTCTGATCGAAGTAGATCCCGGTCAGCTTGCACAGCTCGAGGCTGCCGAGCTCGAACGCCTGATCGACGATGCCGCCGGCCAGGCTGACGCCGATCTTCGCGGCCGCCTTGAGGGTAAGCGCGCCGACCAGGCTCCACGTGCTCGCCGGGCCCTTCGCCTCGGGGTGCGGGCCGCCCTCGGCGTGCTCGGCATGAGCGCCCTCGCCACCCTCGGCGTGGCCGCCGACCTTGGTCAGCGTGAACGAGCCTTCGAGCGCGGGGTTGATCGTGCCGTAGATCTCGGCGACGTCGGGGATGCCGCCGGACAGGCCGACGCCGCACTCGCCGAACACGCCGAGCTGGGCCGACAGGTTACCCTTCTCTTCACCGCCGAACTTCGCGGCGCCCTTGCCCGAGACCTTGACGTTGGGATCGACGACGAAGTTGACGCCGGGGATGCCGATCGGCCAGGCGTAGTGGCCCTTCCAGATCGTGTAGTCGTAGGACTTCTCGAAGCCCTCGAGCGAGAACGTCATGCCCATGCCGAACTTGCTGCCCTCGCCCTCGAGCGCCGGGCCGCGCTTGCGCAGCGCGGGGGCACGGCCGATCGACTTGAGCCCGGGACCACCACCGCCACCACCGCCACCGCTGGTCAGCGCGGAA
Organism: Kofleriaceae bacterium; assembly: GCA_036271215.1. GTDB lineage: Bacteria > Myxococcota_A > Polyangia > Haliangiales > Haliangiaceae > JABFXX01. The sequence goes on from DATBBB010000102.1 coordinate 6,610, forward strand.
TGCGCCGGGCGGCCGGCGGCCACCGCGCTCTCGACGGCATTGGCCTCGGCCTCGCCCGAGGTATCGACGCTGCCGTCGGTCTTGAACGCCGGACCCTGGCTGTGCTGGACGACGTGGGTCAGCTCGTGGGCGACCAGCGACGGCGACGGCGACGCGGACTTGAACGCGACCTGATCGCCCATCGCGTAGGCGTGAGAGCCGAGCGTGTCGTTGGCCTTCGCCGCGCCCGAGTCGCTGTGCGCGCGGACGTGACTGAAGTCCATGCCGAACGACTGCTCCATCTCCTTGCGGTGCGGGACCTCGTGGCCGCCGCCCGCGAACCCGCCGTCGGCGACGTCCGCGGCCGACTTCTGCTGCACCGGCAGGCTGCCGGCGACCTGGCCGGAGACCTCCGCGCCAGACGAGGCGAACGAGCTGGCGACCGAGCTGGCGGTGTCCGCGTGCAGCGACGGCGACAGCCCGGAGGCCGCCTTGCGCTGGACGCTGCCCGAGGCGGTACCCGAGGTGCTCGGGGCCGAGTCGAGCGACTCGGTGAGGGTTCGCCGGCCGGGGGCTTCAGAGAGCGCAGGCCCTCGGCTGAGGTCCGAGCTGGCCTGCAGCTCGGGGTTCTTCATCGCGGTGTTCATCGTGTGCCTCGTTCGATCTCGTGCTCACGCTCACGCCCGTCCACACCCGGTTTGGACCTGTTGAAGTATACGGACCCGGCTGCGGTTCCCTCCCTCCTCAACATCCCCAACACGGCGGGCATTCACCCCGAAGATCGTTCTCCCGCACCCCACGGTCGATGGTTTCATGGCAGCAGCGCTTGACCTCGACCGATGACGGGGAAGACGACCGCGCGGCGTGATCCACTTCGCACGGCGCGGGCGCGCCTGTCGTAGGTTGGGCCGGCCATGCCGATCGAGATCCCGACCCCCGACGCGATCAATGAGTTCTTCGCGCGCGAGTTCGCACACGCGTACGCGGCCGGCCACCGCTGCGTCGAGTCCGGCCCGGGCTTCGTCATGTCGCGCTGGACGTATGACGCCGCCACGCTGCGCCCGGGTGGCTTCATCTCGGGCCCGACCCAGTTCGCGCTCGCCGACACCGCGCTGTGGTTCCTGACCTTCACCGTGCTCGGCCTGGCTCCGATGGCGGTGACCTCGGAGCTCAACATCTCGTTCCTGCGGCCCGCCGTGGGCGGCGACCTGCTCGCGCGCGCCGAGCTATTGCGCGCCGGCAGATCCAAGATCGCCGGGACGGTCCGGCTGTGGGTCGACGGCGCGCCCGACAAGCCGGTGGCGTATGTCGTGGGCTCGTACATGCAGATCGGAACGTAGCGCCATGCCCAACCTCCGGTCACACGACCCGGTACCTGTTATGCTCGACGGGGGAGGCTTGGCCTGGGATGAAGCATCGTGTCTCGATCGGTACCTGCTCGGGGCCTGCGGAGGCGGCGCTCGTGCGCTCGATGTTCGAGGCCCACGAGCTGCAAGTGGTGATCAACGGCGAGATGCACGCCTCGGCGATGGGCGGGCTCGGCGGGTTCGTCCGGCTCCACATCCTCGTCGATGCGGAGCACGTCGAGGACGCCAGCGCCCTGCTCCGCGATATTCGCGACGGCGCGCACGCGGTGTCCGAGGGTGACGAGCTATCTGCCGAGCCCTCGGCGGACGACGACGAGCCCCCCGGCGATCCCGACGACGCGCGCGCGGACGCCGACGGCGTGTGGGAGGCCAAGCACGAGGCGGAGGAGCCGGCCCCGGCCCCGGCCCCGGCTCCCGCCGCGCCCGCGCCGACTACCGGGTTCGACAACCGCCGGCGCCGGACCGGCGTCGTGCTGTTGCTCTCGGTGATGGCCGGGTTCGGCACCGCGCACATGTCGACCGGGGCGTGGGGGCGTGGCGTGTTACTCGCCGCGCTCACCGTGGCCAGCGTCGGCTACGCCGTGACCGGCCGCACCAGCCTGGGCAGCTGGCTGTTTTTCGGGGCGCGGTTCGCCGACCTGTTCGGCGCGCTGTGGCGCGTGTGGTCGTCGCCGGGCAGCGACCGGCCGGCGAGGTGACCCCAACCCATGCTCACCCGGCGCGACCTGCTGCGCGGCCTCGGCTGGCTCGGCGCCGGTTGTGCGACGCGGGCGGCCGGCCTCCCGACCGGCGGTGACCGCGACGCGGTGACGGTCGAGCTCACCGCCAACGGCGCTGCCGGTGGCCCGCAGAACGTCCAGTTCGGGGTGCCGCTGCCGCCGGGCTGGCTCGACGCGGCCGATCGCGTGCTACGACCGCCTCGTCGAGCGCAGCTTTCCCGGTTCGCTCGCGTTTGCCCGCACCACCACCGCGGCGCACTGGCTCTTCGACCGGACCACCGCCTGGTCGATCGGAAGTTCTGGACCCCGCGCAACCAAGCGTATGGCCTGCTCGGGGTCGTGCACGGCTGGGAGCTGACCGGTGACCCGAGCTACGCGCGGCGCGCGCGTGACTACGGCGACGCCCTCGCGGCGCACCAGGCCCAGCCGCCCGATGGCCAGCCGCCCGACGGCTCGTGGCGCCAGGACTGGGCGGTCTACGATCCGTCGGAGTCGCGGTTGCCCGGCGCGACCTCGGCGTGGATGACCGCGATCCTCGGCGCGGCGCTGTTTCACTACTGGTTCGTGTTCCGCGATGACCGCGTGCCGATGATGATCACGGCGGTATGCGACTTCCTCGATCGCAAGGCGTTTCGCGACGACGGCCGGCCGTACTACGTCGTGGACTGCTTCGGGAACGACTCCGTCCTCGAGGCGCCGGGGGTCGATTCCGCCGGTCCGGGCTCCACCGAGCCGGGCACCGAGCGCCACTCGCTCGAGCTCGCGTACCTGTTCGCGATGGGCGTGTACTTCTGCGCAACCGACGCCGCGCTCCGCGCGCGGCTTCGCCGGCGGTTCGATGCGCTGTACGCCCGGGCGCTCACGCTCGATCTGAACCGGCCGCCCCGGGCCTACAACTGGGCGTTCCACGCCTCGAGCCAGCTGCTCTACTTCATGCTCCGGTAACCGCGGCGGAGCCTCACGGCGACATCGCGATCTTGAAGGCGGGCCGCGCCGTACACCGCGTGTTCCACGCGTCGAGGTGCGTGTGCTTCTTGAAGTCGTAGCCCATCAGCCCGATGAACGATGTCCACGACGCGACGTGAGCATCGACGATCGAGAACTCGTCGCCGAGCAGGTAGCTCGACTTCGCGACCGCGCCGTCGAGGACCGCCAGCAGCTTTTCGACATCCTCGCGCGCGGCCTCGAGGGCCTTGGCGTTGTGGCGTTCGGCGGGGATCCGCGGCGACGAGTTGTGCTGGACGCGCGCCCATGCCTCGCCGAGGCTGACGTTCGCCCACACGATCCACGACATCGCCGGCCCGCGGCGCGGCCCTGCCTCGGGGAATAGCTTCTTGGCGGCACCGAACGTCTCGCCGAGGTAGATCGAGATCGCCGCGGCCTCGAAGATCGCGACGCCATCGTGAACGATCACCGGCACCTTGCCGTTCGGGTTGATCGCGAGGTGCGGCGGCTTGCGGGTGTCGCCGGCCGAGAGGTCGAGCTTGACCTTGTCGTAGGGGACGCCAAGCTCCTCGAGCACCCAGTGGATGGTGACGGCCGAGGACATCGGGGCGTAGTGGAAGACGAGTGCCATACGTTGGTTCTCCAGTTAGAGGTGAGCGGAGCTTGACCGGGAGCGACTTGAAACACCATGGATACTACAAGCCATTTCCCAACGTATCGATAGCCGACCGCAAGTCGTCCATGAGTTGACAGATCTCCGGCGAAGCCCCGTCCGCTCTCGCACGCTCCAGCAAGACGATCGCCATCACCTGCGCGGCATCGATCCGCTCCTTGATCGGAACCAGCGCCGAGGCCGATGCATTTACATCCCGCAGGCCCACTGCGACTCGGCGATAGACCGCCGATCCTACGAGTAACATATTGACAGTCCGTCGAGCGACGCTGACCGCATCATCAAAATGCTGAAGCCGGATGGCGCTATCGAGCTGATGACAACCAGCCTCGATCACGAGCAGGCTACACAGCAACGCATCGAGAACATTTACCAGAGCACGTTCAAATACGATACCCAGATCTGTACTACTCACTTCCACCAATTCCTTCTTTTCGTCTTGCTCATTCATGACTCCTCCAGATCGGAGCGCGATCCCACAGGGCCAGTTTCATGGTTGCATGATTGGAACAGACAGGCCGATCTTGCCACGCCAGTAACGACTGGCCTTCCTGGTGATGTTGGTATCCTTGGTCGCCTGTCGTTCAGACGAATAGTGCGAGAGATGCTCCAGGTGAACCGCGGACGCCCTCAACTCGTCCAGGTTGTCGCCCCAGGAATAGGACAGCAGCTTGTCTTGCACTTGCTTCTTGAGCATCCCGAACCGGATCCGGGATCCCTTCTCTGCGAACCACTTATCAAGCAGACCCGGAATTTCTTCTCTGCGATGCCGCAATGCCGTGAGCCCGATCTCGGTCACGTTGCGGAGCCTCCCGGCCGGGAAGCTCGCCTGGGCCTTCCTGAGAGAGTGCGCGCACACGATCAAACGCACGCCGGCATCGGAGCTTGTTGCCGCCGCGATGAACTCGGGATCGAATTTGCCGTTCAATGGGAGATGGATGGTGAGGGTGCCGCCCATCGCACTTCGGATCTTCTGTCGATCGGCGCTACCGGCTCTGGTCGCTGGCTCGACTTCCTCTTTGCGAGACTGCCGCCGCCGCGAGATCTGATGGATCGCGCCGGCGAGAGCGCTCTGGCCGCAACCGGGCTCACCGACAAGTACGATATGGCCTTCGTTGGGATCGATCGCCACGCGCAGCAAATCGTCAATGGCCCTGTATTGCTGTGCACCGAATATCTCCGAGAGCAACGGACGTTCCAGTTGCATCTCCTCGTTGATGGCAATGAACGTGGTCTCGCCGATCGAGAACGAGTCGCCTGCTACGATACAGAACAGCTGAGCCGCGACTCGCCTGAAGACAATTTGATTTTTACCATCGGACACGTCGGTAACTCGCAAGCTATCAGATTCCAGGATGCGCTCGATTCGCGCATTGACCGCGGCGATGTGTTTACAGGGCACTCGGAGGTCACAGCGCTCCGGATCTCTCCCGATCAAGTAGACCGGCCGGCCGAGGACGAGTGCCAGCTCGATATCAACACCATAGATACGCAACGCGGTAACTCTGTCGGGGCCGTTGTGGTACAGGCGCCGTCTCTGCGAATAGGTCTCGGTTGTTTCCAGTGGAACTCTCACCAGGGCACAAGAAACACGCCATTCGGCGGTGACTCAAGACATGAATCGGGGCCCAGCTGCAAACAATTGATAAATAATTAGAATTGCTATGAATTACTCGCGCAGCTGCTCGGCCGAGACCGCGCCGTGTGCGCGCGTTGGTGCGAGCGTCCCCCGGGCACACAGAGCGCGAATCGAGACAAATTATAGAAGATACAAAGAAATAGTACCGGGGCCCTCAAATTTGATGTGATCAAAAAATTGGGCCCACCCCTTGCGCGCCTGTCCGGCATCCACGAATTTCTCGCTGTACGCTATGACTGTAGCAAGATGCGGAAGCGGACCCGATGCGCCGATGGTTGCGCAGCGCCCAGGCTCGCCTGCTGAGCAGGCGATGCCCGAACACGAGCTCTCCGGCCGGATCCTGGGCGGGTTCGTCGTGGGTGAGCAGATCGGCGAAGGTGGGTTCGGCGCGGTGTACCGGTGCGAGCAGCTGGAGCTGGAGCGCCAGGCCGTGATCAAGGTGCTGCACGAGCGGCGTCGCAGCGCGGTCGACCGAGCCCGGTTTATGCGGGAAGCGAAGCTCGCTTCGCGCTTATGTCATCACTACGCGGCCCACATCTATTCATACGGTGCCGAGCGGGACGGCGTGCAATGGATTGCCATGGAGCTCATCCCCGGCCTGACCTTCGAGGCCTGGCTGAAGCGGAACGGGCCCATGACGCTCGAGCAGTTCGTGCCGTTCTTCGAGAAGATCGTCGAGGCGGTCGCGGCCGCTCACGACCGTGGCATCATCCATCGCGATCTGAAGCCGTCGAACGTGATGGTCGTGGAGATCGATGGCGTGTTGATCCCGAAGCTGCTCGACTGGGGCATCGCCAAGCTCGCGCCGGCCCTCGGCCCTCTGGCGAACTCGCCAGATGACTCGCCTGGCGAGAGTCGCGAGCGCTCGACGATTGCGCTCGACGATGATCGCCCTTTGACGCGCTCCAGCGCGGGAATCGGCTCGGCGCCGTACATGTCGCCCGAACAGTGGATGTGTCCCGGTGAAGTTGGCCCGGCGAGCGATATCTATTCGCTCGGGATCATCGCGTACCGGGCGCTCACCGGTGTTGTGCCGTTCGCCGGTGAGTCCACGGACGACTATTGCCGCATGCACTGCCATGCACGCGCGCGGACGCTCGGTCCAGAATTCCCGCGTGCGCTGGATCAGGCGATCCAGCGCGCGCTCCACAAGGCGCCCGATCAACGCCAGCGCAGCGTGCGCGAGCTGGCGGCGGAGCTCCGGGCGGCGCTGCAGGCGAGCGAGCAGGAGCTATTGCGCGCCTCGGCGCGGCAATGGGAGGCCGGCGCAAGGGCGCATGGGCTGCTGTGGGGGCATGACATGCTCGCCCGCTTCGAGCGCTGGACGCGTCGGATTTCATGGCCGGCGCTCAGCGACCAGGAAGTTGCCTTCATTGCTGCCAGCCAGCGGCGCGCCCGGCGCTCGACGTGGAGCAAACGGATCCTGGCCATGCTCGCGATCAGCGCGGTCTTCGGTTTGCTGCTGTTGATGCAGGCCGAGTCTCAGGACCGAGCCCAGGCGGCAGAACGGTTGCTCGTACAGGAAGCTGAACAAGGCCGGCAAGATCTGCGCGACAATGGGCTAAAAGCACGGCGTCACCTGGCCGCGGCGTACAACGGCGGAGACCACTCGCCGGGCCTCAAGTTCATGCTCGCGCGCGCCCTGCAATCGCAGCGGTCCGAGCTTGCACGGTTCTCGAGCCAGGACGGCCGTATGTGGTCTGCTGCATTCTCGCCCGACAGCAAGACCATCGTGACCACTGATGATCGCGTGGCGCAAGTCTGGGATGCTGCAAGCTATCGGCTGCGGTTCACCGCTTCGCACACGGACATCGTATACGACGCCATATACAGCGCCGATGGGCGAACGCTCTACACGGCGAGCGGCGATGGCACAGTCGGAGTGTGGGACGCGGCGACCGGGACATCCCTTCGCACGTTGAGTCGCGAGGGCCAACGGATCCGATATGACCTGCTGGCAACGTCACCCGATGGCCGATTCGTTGCCGCGATCGATACCAGCGGTGAAGCGGTACAAGTATGGAACACCGGCACCGGCGCGTCACTTGCCGAGCTGTCCAGCGACGGGTCCGGGTTTCCCGCCGTCGCATTCAGCTCCGATGGCAGGTGGCTCGTCGCCACCGGAGGGGAAGAACTCCGCGTCTTCGACGTGCAGACCTGGCAGAAGGTTCTCGCGATCCCGCACGTCCGCCGCATGAGCCTCGATCCCACCCGTCCTCGCGTAGCAACCGGAAACACCGAGGGGGATCTCGCGATCTGGGAGCTCCCGAGTGGCACCCGGATCAGGCATCTCCGCGAGGTCGGCGAGGCGATCGATCGGGTGGCATTCTCCTCCGATGGGGGGCTCGTCGTGACGGCAGCGGCAGATGGCGCCGAACAGATCTGGAACACCACGACAGGGGGCTTGCAGGCTCAACTCAATGTTCGGAAAGGCAAGTGCTATGCAATCGAATTCGACCATAGCTCACACCTCGTGCTCTCGGCGTTCGCCGATGGCACTGTGGTGATCGCCGATGTAACTCAGGGTGTGCCGATCTCGATGCTCGAGGGCGCAGAGAGCGCCGTACGCACGGCGCACTTCGAATCGAACTCGCGCCGCATTGTTGCCGCATCTTCGGATGGCACTGCGAGAGTCTGGGACGCAGCTGCACCCTATTTCCGCTGGGGGGGAGGCCCCACCGGAAAGATATGTAACGACGCCATGGAGCCGGATCGCAGATTTTTGGCCATTGCGTGTCCAGGTACCCCCACTCGAGTATGGGACACCGTTCGAGGCCAGCTCCTTGCGGAGTTGCCGAGCGTGATCGAGATGGACGATGGCGCCTGGAATTCCACTTCGTCGGCGGTCTCCGCTGCTGGCGATCGCGCCGCCATCGCGAGAAATCATGCCGTGGAGATCTACGAAGTACCGAGCAGTCGACTGATTCAGGTCATTCGCCATGACGCCGGCGTCAACGTCGTTGCGTTCGCTGGTGAGGGGCGCGATCTTGTCAGCGGCGATATCGCGGGCAC
>DATBBB010000103.1:0-12598 GCA_036271215.1 Kofleriaceae bacterium
ACGAGCAAATTGGTCTAATCTTGGCGAAGCGAATTTTCGCCGAGACCAAGGTGAGCGAGACATGTGATGCGTCGCTCGGCGTGAGCAGCGCTGACGTCGGAGCCGATGTGATCGCGTTGATGCAGCTCGGCATGCCAGCTACGCAGCATCTGGATGAAGCGCTCACTGCCTTGGCTACGACGGTTGCTTCCGGGTCATTGGTGAACGCAAAGCCGAAAGTCTTCATTCGCGATATGATGCAGGTGCTTGCTGGACTGATCAGCGGAACGCTTGACGTCGATCGAATGGATTACTTGTTGCGCGACTCCTTCTATTGTGGCGTGTCGTACGGGCGTATCGACATCGAACACATCATTGCGGGACTCGGACTTGCGACGTGGAAGCGCAACGGTCGCACGTACCTGACGGTCAAGGAGAAGGCCGTGCTCGCGATCGACGACCTGCTCTGGTCGCGCCACCAGATGTTTCTTCAGGTCTACGGTCACAAGACGAACGTCGCGCTCAATCGTACGCTTCAGCTCGCGCTTCCGGAGGCGATGAGCGAGATCCAAGATCTCAACCCGCCGCGACGTTACAACCAGTACCTGGAATTCACTGACGATTTCGTGCTCGCGAAGATCCTCTCTCTTTGCTTCCACGAGAAGAAGCTCGGCGAGAAGGGCTATGCACGTCTGCTCGCCCGACGTCAAGTTCCCGAGCACCTCTACGAGCTGCGTTTGCCTACTACAACCAGCGCCCCGGAATCGCTCGAGGTTCTTGCCAGGCGCGATCAGCTTGCGAACGAACGCGGGGTCGATGCGAGCAAGGTCCTGTTTGCTCCTTCTGCGAACGACATCATCAAGAAAGGCCTCCTGCCGTTCGTATTCATCGACAAGGGCGCGGGAGGGTTTGAGTTGGAGCCCTACCAGAGTAGGTCGTCGCTGTACCCGTTCGGCGAAGGAGAGGCAGCGCTACCTCCACGGTATGCGATGGTCCATTTTTTCATGGACCGGGACGACACAATGCAAGCAGCAGACCCGGGCAAGAATGAGACGAGGAAGGAGAAGATCTCCCCTAGCAAGATCGAAAAGTTGCCCATGAAAGCGGCTGCGCGTACCTCAAAAAAGAAGTAGCTTAAAGAAGCCATGCTGCCGAAGAAGAAGACGTCTGGGCGTGGAACAAAAGTAACCGTCGTGAGGGGTGCGGCTGGGAAGTGGGTGGTCAAGGAGTTCAACCCTGACACCCTTGTCGGTGTGGTCGAGCTGGGCTCCGACTCTCGCAAGTTTCACTCGACGTCATTTCAGTCGGACACCGGGTTCCGTTTCCCGCGCCGAGGCGAAACCGTCGAAGTGGCGCTAGCGTCCTCCGGCGTGCTTCTGAGCGTGCACGGAAAGTAGCGCCGATCACGATGTTGATGTGTCGGCGCGATCGTAGCCATCGCGCGATGAACATGCCGTAACGTCGCCGCAGCGATCGAGCCACGTGAGCATCTCAGGTTCCGTGGACTATTCAGCCATCAGCCCGACCGCGAAGCTCGTGGCCCACTTCCGCCAGTGCTCGGACGTCCCGCTGGCCGGCGAGATCGCCCGCCGGATCGGCGCGGCCGACGCGGTGCGCGCGATGCTCGACGGCGGCGACGTCGCGCCCGGCGTCCTCAAGTGGATGGCGCCGCTGACCGAGGCGCGCTACCGGAGCGTGGCGCGCGAGATCCGCGCCGCCGGCGTGCGCCAGGTCGTCGAGCTCGCGAGCGGGTTCACGTTCCGCGGCGCCGTGCTGGCGGGGCCCAGGCTGCGCTACGTCGAGACCGACCTGCCGGCGCTGCACGCCCAGCGCGCCGAGCTGCGCGCCGAGCTCGAGCGCGACGCCGCGATCGTCGCGAGCCCGGAGCTGGTGTTCGCCGCCGCGGACGCGTCGTCGGCCTCGGCGATCGCCGGCCTCGGCGATCACCTGATCCCGGGCGCACCGGTCGCGGTGGTCCACGAGGGACTCCTGCAGTACTTCTCGATGGCCGAGAAGCGCGAGGTCGCGCGCGGCGTGGGCGAGCTGCTCGCGCGGTTCGGCGGCGTGTGGATCACGCCGGACTTCGAGAGCCTCGGCGATCCGCTGTTCGCGCGGTGGACCGATCCGCAGTTCCGCGTGATCGGCGCGTTCCTGACCGACTCGACCCGCCGCCACCTGCCGGACGCGGCGTTCCCGAGCCGCGACGCGGTCGCGCCGTTCTTCGCCGAGCTCGGGTTCGACCTCGCGGTCCGGCCGCAGATCGACCACCCGGCCGCGCTGAGCTCGGCGGCCGCGACCGGCGCGACCGCCGACGAGCTGGCGGCGCTGCAGGCGAGCCGGCGGATCTGGATCCTGCGCCGCGCCGAGTGACCCGCTACAGGTGGGGTAGGACGACGTAGTCGCGGTGGACGAACCGCCACTCGACGTAGTCGTTGTCGGGCAAACCGAGCGCGGCGAACACCGGGTCGGACAGGTCGATGCCGGCGGTGTTGGACGGCGTGCGGTAGTAGCCGTGGCCGCGCTCGGAGGCCGGGCGGGCGTCGTGGTCCCAGTAGGCGTCGTCGATGTTCCACGGGCCGACGTCGAGCACGGGGACGACGATCGCGCGGTCGCGGTAGCGAACCTCGACCATGCGGCCGAGCGCGTGTGGGTGGGGCAACGCGACGAACTGCGAGTCGGGGCGGATGACCATGCGGGTCGAGGTCATGGCGCCGATATCGCCCTCGCGGGTCGCGAGCACGTGCTGCCACGGGCCGGGCTCGCGCGCGTTGTGGACGGTCCAGACCCCGAGCGCGGCGACCAGCGCGCCGAGGATGGCGAGGCGCAGCCGCCAGTGCGCCGAGGATCGCGGGGCAGGGCTGCGGGGGGACGAACGCGGCGGCATCGCCGCGACGTTATCGCACGCGCGGCACGTGCAGCTTGGAGTGGCGGTAGCTGTACGCGAAGTAGATCGCGACGCCGAGCCCGAGCCAGACGAAGAACCGGATCCAGGTCACGAGCGGCAGCTGGGTCATCAGGAGCATGCACGACACGATCGCGAGGATCGGCGTGACCGGCGAGCCGGGGACCCGGAACGGCCGCGGCCGGTTCGGCTCGCGGACGCGCAGGATGATGACGCCGAGCGCGACGAGCACGAACGCGAACAGGGTGCCGATGTTGGTGAGCTCGACCGCCTCGTTGATGTTCATGAACGCCGAGAACAGCGCGACGACCACGCCGGTGATGATCGTCGTGACGTGCGGCGTCTTGTACCTGGGGTGGACCTTCGCCGCCCATGGCGGCAGCAGGCCATCGCGCGCCATCGAGAAGAAGATCCGCGGCTGGCCGAGCTGGAACACGAGCAGCACCGAGCTCATCGCGACCACCGCGCCGATGCCGATGAACAGCCGCGCCACCGACAGCACGTAGCCGTGGCTGCCGGCGCGCTCGAGCACGGTCATCATCGGCTCCGCCGTGCCGACCTCGTTCCACGGCGCCACGCCGGTCAGCACGAGCCCGACCACGATGTACAGCACGGTGCAGATCAGGAGGCTCGCGATGATGCCGAACGGCATGTCGCGCTTGGGGTTCTTGGCTTCCTCGGAGGCGGTCGACACCGCGTCGAACCCGATGTACGCGAAGAAGATGATCGCCGCCGCGCTGCCGATGCCGCGCATGCCGTTGGGCGCGAACCCGCCGTGGATCGTCCAGTTCTCGGGCTTGACGTAGAACGCGCCGACGATCAGGAACGCCAGGATGATGACGAGCTTGAGGATCACCATCACCAGGTTCGAGCGCGCCGATTCCTTGATCCCGCGCACCAGGACCCAGGTGATCGCCGCGACGATCAGCACCGCCGGCAGGTTGAAGATGATCGGGATGCCGAACAGGTGCGGCGCATCGTGCAGCGCGGCGGCGAGCGCCTGGACGTCGGGCGCGGTGATGCCCTGCGCGACCTGCTCGGCGGCCTGCGACGCCGAGCGATGATCGGTGGTCAGCCAGGTCGGGATGTTGATCCCGAAGATCTTGAGTAGCTCGCAGAAGTATCCGGACCACGACACCGCAACAGCGACGTTGCCGATCGCGTACTCGATGATCAGGTCCCAGCCGATGATCCAGGCGACCAGCTCGCCGAGCGCCGCGTACGCGTAGGTGTAGGCCGAGCCGGCGACCGGCACCATCGCCGCGAACTCGGCGTAGCACAGCGCCGCGAACCCACAGGCGATCGCGGTCAGCACGAACGACACGATGATCGCGGGCCCGGCGCCGACGTGATCCGCGCCGCCGGCGATCGCCGAGCCGGTCGAGGCGAAGATGCCCGCGCCGATGATCGCGCCGACCCCGAGCGCGGTGAGATCCCACTTGCCGAGCACGCGTTGCAGCCCGTCCGTCGAGGCCGGGGTATCGACATTCACCCGCGCAAACAGCTGCCGCATACGCGTTCATAACACGGCCGTGTCGCCCGCTCGCGTAACCCCGGGACGCGATGCCCGCACGGTCGAGGCGTCAGAGCAGGCAGTAGCCGGACAGGCACACGCCGGCCAGGCCGAGCAGGCCGCTGCACGGCGAGAGGTTGGGCTTGTAGGTGTTGGTCGGGCAGCCGCCGGAGCTGCCGGTGCAGACCTCGGCGAGGTCGCAGCTGCCGGCCGCCGGGCGGCAGACCTCGCCGGCCGGATCGACCGTATCCGACGGGCACGCGGTGGAGGCGCCGGTGCAGTGCTCGGCAGTGTCGCAGTCACCGGCGGACGCGCGGCAGATCGTGCTGGCCGAGGCGAGCTGATCGGCCGGGCAGGCGCCGGACGTGCCGGTGCAGTGCTCGGCGACGTCGCACGCGCCGGCCGCCGGGCGGCACACCGTGGTGCTGGGGGCGAGCGTGTCGGCCGGGCACGCGGCGGAGCCGCCGGTGCAGTGCTCGGCAGGGTCGCAGGCACCGGTCGAATCGCGGCACACGCTGGCGCTCGAGACGAACGCGTCCGCCGGGCAGGCGCCGGAGCTGCCGGTGCAGTACTCGGCGACATCGCACGCGCCGGCCGCCGCGCGGCACAGCGTGTTGGCCGGGATCAGCGTATCGGCCGGGCACGCGAGCGAGCTGCCATCGCAGGTCTCGGCGACGTCGCAGGTGCCCGCCGCGCCGCGGCACACCACGCCTGAGAGCCGCGGCCCGCAGGTGCCGTCGGCAGCCGCGCCGGCCGCGATGCTGCACGCCTGGCAGTCGTTCGGATCGCCGTTGCCGCACGTCGAGTTGCAGCACACGCCGTCGATGCACGAGCCGCTGCTGCACTCGTCGTCCGACGCGCAGGTCACGCCGTTGCCGCTGTGGCTCGGCGGCGGTGTGAACACGTAGGCCGCGCCGGCGTTGCTGCCCCGGGTCGCGTCGCCCGGGGCGCCGATCAGCGCGGTGGTCGGCGACAGCGCGACCGCGGCACCGAAGAACTGAGCACCCGCGGCGTCGCCGGCGGTCAGCCGCTCGTCCTGGGTCCACGTCGTGCCACTGCGCGTGAACAGGTATGCCGAGCCGTCCTCGGCGGCCGTGTTGCTATCGTCGGGCGCGCCGATCAGCGCGGTGTCGCCGAACAGCGCGACCGCGTAGCCAACCTCGTCGCCCGAGCGGTCGTCATCGGAGACCAGCTTGGCCTGCTGGGTCCACGCCGCGCCGCTGCGGGTGAACACGTAGGCCGCCTCGCCGAACACGGCGCCGATCAGCGCCGTGTCGCCCTGCAGCGCGACCGAGATCCCGAACTCGTCGGGCGACGCGCCATCGGACGCGAGCAGCTTGGCCTGCTGGGTCCAGGCGGCGCCGCTGCGGGTGAACACGTAGGCCGAACCGGCGCTGTTGCCGAGGTCGTCGTCGCCGTACGACCCGACCAGCGCGGTGCTGCCGGAGATCGCGACCGAGATCCCGAACTGATCGGACACCTGACCGTCGGCGGCGAGCAGCTCGGCCTGCTGGGTCCAGGCGGCGCCGCTGCGGGTGAACACGTAAGCCGCGCCGGCGTGGGAGCCGCTGTCGTTGTTGAACGTGGTGCCGGCGACCGCGGTGTCGCCGTCGATCGCGACCGAGATCCCGAGCTGGTCCGAGGACCCGCCGTTGCTGCGGTCAGCTTGGCCTGCTGGGTCCAGGCCGTGCCGCTGCGGGTGAACACGTAGGCCGCGCCGGCGTCGGACGCGTTACCGTCGCTGAACATCGCGCCGATCACGACGGTGTTGCCGCTGATCGCGACCGAGGAGCCGAAGCTGTCATCGGGCTTGCCGTCGGCGGCGAGCAGCTTGGCCTGCTGGGTCCACGTCGTGCCGGTGCGGACGAAGATGTACACGGCGCCCGCGCGGTCACCGTTCTCGCCGTCGTGGTAGGCGCTGAGCACCGCGGTGTCGCCCGAGATCGCGACCGCGTTGCCGAGAAAGTCGCCGGCGGCAGCGTCGTCAGCGGCGGCGAGCAGCTTGGCCTGCTGGGTCGAGACCCGCGGGGCGAACCGCTGCGGCGAGCTGCCACCGGGCTCGGGCGCGCCGAGATCGGAGCGACAGGCAGGAAGCGCGAAGCTGAGGACCGCGGCCAGGCATGCGCCGATCGTGCGTGAGGTCATGATCATTGATTGATGTCTCCCTGTACTCATCAGTCAGTCATCCAAGATGGATTCACCATCGTATCTCAGCTCGTCACCGGATACGCGTAGTAAACGCGTTAGATTACCGTGTGAATGAAATATGGAGTGTGAATCGAATAATGATATTACCCGATCATCCATTATCGCCGATGACGCCGGCTGTCGTCGACCCTACCGGTGGCGCGAAACACGGCGGCGCGATCGTCCCCGGGCAAGCTGCGGGAATCGCGAGCATCGCGATCGGTTATTGCCGGGGTAGCGGCCGGCAGGCGGGATATCCGTCCAGACGGCATTTCCGTCAAAACGGCAGTTGGTCCGCCGGGGCGCGGGGGCATGCACGACGTGCACAACATGCGCATGCGTGATCGCGCGTTACCGGCCTGTCATCCCTGTCATCCCTGTCATCCGCGATGCGCACGCGGCGAGCGCCGGTGCGATCATCGCGGTGTCATGCGCGCGCAATCGCGGTGTCATGCGCGCGCAATCGCGGTGTCATCCGACGGAAATCGCGGTGTCATCCGACGCGCGCGATGGGTAGAACGCGCGGGGCCATGCGCTCCGATTGCGATCGCTTGTGGGCAACGCGATCGCGCCAACTGCGCGCGATGCCATGTGCGCGCGTGTGCGTTGCCGCGGCACACGGCTTGCGAACAGCGATTCTCAAATGAAGCTGATCAAGGCGCTGTGTCTCGCGGGGAGTCTGGTTGCGTGCACGACGATCGGAGACGGCGATGACACGAGCACCGGACCGGGCCCCACGCCGGCGCCGACGCTCGACCACGAAGGGATTGTTACGTCGCCGCGTCACGGCGGCGCGAAGCAGACCGGCGACCTCGTGGTCGACGGGTTCTACAGCGATCCGGGCGCCACGGTGACGATCGAGCACTGGAACCCGATCAGCCAGAGCTGGCTGGCCGCGGCGACCGGCACCAGCAGTGCGACCGCGACCTCCGACGGCAGCGCCAGGCCGCTGTACGCGTTTCACGTCCCGGTGGCGCTCGACAGTGCGGCGTGGCCGGCCGGCGGGCTGGTCTCGCTCCGGGTCCGGATCGGCGACGCCGCGCTGCCGTCGTTCGACGCCGAGCCCCAGACCCAGCAGTGCATCGACGGCCGCGCGACCTGGCACGACCGCGCCGCGAGCTGCGCGAGCGGCCTTGGGACGCTGACCCTGGTCGATACCGACGTCAGCCCGCCGGCGAGCTCGCACCGCTTCCTCGACATCAAGGGCCAGAGCGCACCCGCCGACGTCCAGGCTTACTACCAGGTGATCGGCGCGCCGACCTCGCTGCAGGCGTTCCTGACCACGTACGGGCTCGACGCGCCGAACACCCCGACGCTCACCTATTACAACCTGGGCGATCTGGCGACCGGCCGCGAGATCCGCTGCAAGCCGCACCTCACGGCCGCGGGCACCGGTGTGGCGTGCACGACGTTCAACTACGGCCAGTTCGGCACCACCACCGAGGCCGACGCGCTCGATCTGGCCGTGACCGGGCGGAGCTCCGGCTCCGGCTGGTTTGCCAATGTCTCGATGGTCTACGACCCGCCGATCACGGCGCCCAACGCCGTCAAGTTCATGGTCTATGGCCCGACAGGCGCGCTGCAGACCCAGGCCAAGCTCGATAGCCGCGGTGACAACACGTCGATTCCCAATAACTGCCTCAACTGCCACGGTAGCGACAGCAGCTACAACGCCGCCGCACACCAGGCGACCGGCGCGCGGTTCCTGCCGTTCGATCCGAGCGCGTTCGTGTTCTCGGACCGCACCGGGGTGACCCGCAACGATCAGGAAGCCACGATGCGCGTGCTCAATCAGGACTTCCTGCTCGCGGCACCGAGCGATGCGCTCGCGGACGCCGTGACCACCTGGTACGGCGGCGACTCGAGCTTGCCCGGCGTCGCCGATACGAGCGCGGTGCCCGAGGCGTGGCGCGGCCCCGACAGCGCGCCGCTGTATCGCAACGTCGTCGCCGTCGCATGCCGCGGCTGTCACGCTTCGCGCAGCGACGACCTCGCGTTCGCCACTCCCGCGCAGTTCCGCGCCCAGAGCGCCGCGATCATCGGCGCGATCTGCGGCAACTCGGACTCCGCCCACGCGATGCCATCGGCCGAGGCCAGCCTGGCCCGGTTCTGGTCCGGCCCCGCGCGCGCGTACATCGCCGGGTTCTTCGGGCCGGACGCGATGGGCGCCTGCGTTCCGTCTGGCTCGTAACATCGGTGAGTGGTGGACTGCAATTTACCCCACTCCGGACGATACCGAGGACTGCTCAGCGAGATCGTCGTAGGTGCGCAACATTGTCGCAATACACGTTCGAAGCAACCTCACCGACGGTGGTTCGCCGTGACTGAATCTCGACCCAGCGGAGTTGTCGAAGCGAGAGCAAGCTCACAGATCACGTGTTTCGAACGACCGCTTGTTTCCGCTGGTAGTACGCGATAAACCGGATACGTGAAAGTGGACGCGGCTGGTGCGACCGCCGCGGCTGGTGCGGACCTTGCGGTGCCGGTGGTGGTGACCGCGCGCAGCGCACAAGCGCTGCAGGCGCAGGCGGCTCGGCTCGGCGCGATGCTCGAGGCCGACGCCGACGCTGCACCGACCGTGGCCGACGTCGCGTCGATCGTGGCCGACGTCGGGCAGGCGCTGGCGAGCGCGCGGGCGGTGTTCTCGCATCGCGCCGTCGTGGTCGCGCGCGATCGCGCGGCGCTGGCGCGCGGGCTCGCGGCGATCGCCGCGGGCAACGTCGCGACGCTCGCGGACAGCGGGGCGCTCGCGGCCGGCCCGGCGGACGCACCAAAGACCACGCCACCGCGGATCGCGTACGGCGTGGCGAGCGAGCCGGATCGGGCGGTGTTCGTGTTCCCCGGCGAGGGCGCGCAGTGGGCCGGCATGGGCGCCGAGTTGCTCGCCGGCTCGCCGGTGTTCGCCGCGCACATGGCCGCGTGCGGCGCGGCGCTGGCGCCGTTCATCGACTGGGAGCTGGTGACCGTCGTGCGCGCCGGGGCGGCGGATCCGGCGTGGAACCGGCTCGACGTCGTGCAGCCGGTGCTGTGGGCGACGATGGTGTCGCTGGCGGCGGTGTGGCGCTCGCTGGGCGTCGAGCCCGCGGCGGTGATCGGCCATACCCAGGGCGAGATCGCCGCGGCGACCGTGGCCGGCGCGCTGACCCTCGGCGATGCGGCGCGCGTGGTGACGGTGCGCAGCCGGCAGATCCAGCGGCTCGCGCAGCTCGACCAGATCTCCGACATCCGCGACGCGGTCGTCGCCGAGCTGGCGGCGATCCGGCCGCGGCCGGCCGCGATCGCGTTCTACTCGACCGTGGGCGGCGCGGGTGCGACGCCCGGCGCGGTCACCGACACGACCGCGCTCGACGGCGCGTACTGGTACCGCAACCTGAGCGAGCCCGCGGTGCTGCCGCAGGTGGTGGCGGCGCTCGCGGCGGCGGGACAGCATCATTACGTCGAGCTCAGCCCGCACCCGCTGCTGACCGAGATGGTCGAGCAGGCGCTGGGCGAGGCGCGCGGCTCGGGCGCGATCGTCGGATCGCTGCGCCGCGGCGACGGCAGCCTCGATCAGCTGTTGCGCTCGGTCGGCGAGGCGTTCGTGCACGGCGTGGCGGTGGACTGGGCCGCGGCGTTCGCCGGGCGCCCCCGCGATCCGCGCGTGACGTTGCCGAGCTATCCGTTCCAGCGCCGCCGGTACTGGCTGAGCGCGGTGGCCGGCGCGGTCGACATCGGGGCGGCCGGGCTCGAGCCGGGGCAGCATCCGCTGCTCGGCGCGGCGGTGTGGCTCGCCGACGGTGGCGGGCTGCTGTTGACCGGGCGGCTCGGGCTCGACGCCACGCCGTGGCTCGCGGATCACGCGGTGCGCGGCGAGCTGCTGGTGCCGGGCACGGCGCTGGTCGAGCTGGCGCTCGCGGCGGCGCGGCGGGTCGGTGCGGCGCGGGTAGTAGATGACCTGACGATCCAGGCGCCGATGATCGTGCCGCGGATCGGCGAGATCCAGATCCAGGTGATGGTCGGAGCCGGCGACGAGTCGGGCCGGCGCAGCGTGGAGATCTATTGGAGCGTGGATGGCGCGGCGTGGACGCAAAGCGCGAGCGGCGTGCTGGGGAGCGAGGCAAGCGATGGGGAATGGTTGGCTGTATGGCCGCCGGCAGGTGCGGAGCCGGTGGATCTATCGGGTGCATACGCGGCGCTGTTGGCACGCGGTCTGGGCTACGGCCCGGCGTTCCAGGGATTGCGCCGCGCGTGGCGACTCGGCGACGACGTGTATGCGGACGTGTCACTGCCCGAGTCGGTGCCGGCCGCCGGATACGGCCTGCATCCGGCGCTGTCGGACGCGGTGCTGCATGCGCTGGTGATCGCGGGGCTGGCAGGCGACGGCGTGCAGGTGCCGTTCAGCTTCACCGGCGTGACGTTGCACGCGACCGCGTCGCCGTCGCAGCTGCGCGCGAAGCTGACCCGGCGGGGCGAGGCGATCGCGCTGGCGCTGGCCGATGACACCGGCGCGCCGGTCGCGACCGTGGCGTCGCTGGTGCTGCGGCCGGTGCGCTAGACCCCCGAGTTGCCGTTCCGGGTGGCGTGGTAGCCGGTCGCACGGGCGGTCGTTGGCCTCGAGTCGCTGCGCGACGTGGTCATCGATCTCGCTGATCCGCCCGGGCTGCGGCCTCGCCACGCTCGAGATCGGCTCGCCGCTGCGCCTGGCCGCGGCCGGCCATGCTGCCAGCGGCCAGTCGGGCACCGCCTGGGGTGCCGATCGCTGCGGCCATCCAGCTTTTCGCTTGCGCAATGTCAGATCTGACATATGATGCGCTGGTGTTGGGCATCGACAAGCCCCTCGTTTGGCTGAGGGTCGAAGTCAAGACACCTCCGTTCTCAGCCGAGGCACGACTGGAGGCGGGAGGCCTGTTGCGGCAACTTCAGAGGGGAGCGTTGCTCTCGCTTCCGCATTCGCGCCCGATGCCGGCGGTTGGCCCGCGGTGCCACGAGCTACGGATCAATGACAAAACGAAGTCATGGAGGATCATGTACCGCATCGACGCAGACGCTATCGTGATCGTCGACGTATTCGAGAAACGCACCCAGACGACGCCCGCGCAGACGATCTCGCTCTGCAAACAGCGCCTCAAGGCGTACGACCAAATCTAGAGGAGGCTTCGTGAAGGAAAGCAAACGCAAGAAGCTCCAGGCAGCGGGATGGGCGGTTGGCTCCGCCGCCGAGTTCCTCGAGTTGACTCCGATAGAGTCTGTGCTCGTCGAGCTCCGGATTGCGCTCAGCCAAGCGCTCAAGGAGCGTCGCGTGAGAATGCATATCTCACAGGCCACGCTCGCCGCAAGAATTGAATCGAGTCAATCTCGTGTCGCAAAGATGGAAGCGGCGGATCCCCAGGTGTCGTTCGAACTGCTGCTCCGCGGGCTTATTGCGATGGGCGCTACTCGTCGCGACGTGGCGATCGTGTTCGACCCACCAAACGAGGCCAGAAGCCCGGGAGTGACGTCACGACGTCAATCTAGCGATCGACCCGAGCACGGCGCGCGTGCGGAGACGCCGGCGATCGAAGGCACACCTCGCGGCGAGGGGCTAGCGATCACACACAATCTCGGGCGCGTGAAGCGGTGGCCGCCGATCGCGCGCGGGACGGCCGCTACAGCGGGACTGGAGCTCGGCTCGAGAGCACGGCGCGGGCGGTGAAATTGCTGGTGGTTCGTGCTGCGCTTTGTCCTGCGGGTTCGTTTCTGTGCTTCGTTTCTGCGGCGATTGTAATGCCCGGCGTGCTCGCGACCTTTCGCGCCATGACGTCTCCGGCGATCCACATCATCACGCACGACAGCTTTGCTGCGACGGTCGGCAAGCCCGGCTACTGCATCCTCGATTGCTCCGCGACCTGGTGCCCGCCGTGTCAGCGCTTCGCACCGGTGTTCGCGGCGGCGGCCGAGCGTCGTCGCGATCTCACCTGGGGCACGATCGATACCGAGCAGGAGCCGCAGCTGGCAGCCGCGCTCGACATCCGCGCCCAGCCGACGATCGTCGTGCTGCG
>DATBBB010000104.1:0-7385 GCA_036271215.1 Kofleriaceae bacterium
CTTGCTCTCGAAGGACCACGCTGCCGCGCTCCTCGATCCGGCGCGGCCGGAGCTCGCGATCTTCGCCGTGTGGGCGGGCTGCCGCGGCCATGGCCCCGAAGCCCGCCGCGTCGCGAAGCGCGCCATGGAGCTGGTCGGGGAGATGCCTGCCCCGTTGCAGGAAGCCCAGGCGCGTGCGATCCTGGCAATGTTGAGCCAGCAGCTCCTGGCATCGCTCAAGGAGATGGCGATGGATATTGATAAGGTTCCAGAAACAAAGGCATCACGCGCGTTTCGGGTCTTCTTCGAGAAGCGCGGCGAGGCGCGGGGCGAGGCGCGGGGCGAGGCCCAAGGTGAGGCCAACGGCAGGCGGGAGTCGCTGCTCCGCGTGCTCGCGGCGCGGGGGCTTTCGCCGACCAAGGAGGAGCGCGCGTTGGTCGCTGCTCTGACCGACGTCGCCGTGCTGGACCGCTGCGTCCAGGCGGCCGTGACGGCCGCATCGGTGGGGGAGGTGCTCGCCGGCGCCGGGACATCGCATCACCGGCGCGCTGCGCCAGCGCGCGCTGCCAAGCGGCGGGCCGTCAAGAAGCCATCCGGCCGGCGGTAACGACCGCGTCTGTCCTTCTCGGTCAGAACGCTACGAGCTCAAGCGGCCATCACCCGCCGGTTACAGCCGCTTGAGCACCCACGCCTTCGCGTCCTCGCGCATCACGTTGTGGTCGGGCACCACGATGAGATCGAGCTCGCCGGCCTTGAGCTCCAGCTTCGACTGCGCGCCGGCGCTCGGCTTGATCACGATGGTCTTGATCGCCTTGCGGACTGCCGCCTTCGCGTCGTCTCCGGTCGCGCACGCCGCCTCGACGGCGTTCGGCGCGACCTGATACCGGGGCGCGCTCAGCTTGGTCCCGAAGTCGTCGTACTTGGTCGCCGACCAGTCGAACCGGCCCGTGATGGTCGCGCCGCACTTCTTGTTCGCGGCGTCGATGCTGAGCTGGAGGCTCTTCTCGCTGCGCTCCTTCCAGCGCTTCACCTCGAGCGAGTCGTCGGCGCGCGCCGCGCTCACCGCAAACACCGACAGGATGACAAACGATGAAATGAACGATGCAGTCTTGGACTGAGAGATCATGCTAGCTCCAGGTGAGGGTTACAACTCGATAGCTATTTCGGCAGCGCCTTGCAGCGGTTGGTCTGCAGGCTCGCGAGCGCCTTCTTCTCGACCAAGAATCCGCAGCTGTTCTCGAAGTAGTGGGCGCCGTCGTGCGGCGAGCCGAGCGCGTCGACGAGCTGATCCTGCATCTGGCCCCAGCACGTGGCCGACGCGATCTCGCGGGCCTGCGCGACGCGCGGATCGGCCTTGTCGAGCGCCAGCGCCTCGATGACCGCCCACTTCGCGCCGGCGTTGCTGCACTCCTTGGCGGCCTTCTGCTTGCCGATCAGCCGGTAGTAGATCGAGAACGGGGCCGCGGAGTGAAAGTGGATGCGGCTCTCGATCAGGCCGAGCGCGCGGCGCGACAGCTCGACGTTGTCGGGATCGCCGTCCGAGAACCCGGCGAGCCGCTCGCCACACGCCTTGGCGGCCCCGGCGCTGTCACCGGCGAGCTCGAAGCAGCGCGAGAACGCGCGCACGCCGAGGTCGGCCCGCTTGGCCATGAACGGCCTGGAGCTCTTGAGCTGCGGGTAGCGTCGGGTCAGATCGTCGGCGGCGCTCAGGCCCGCGAACGTGACCTTGTCGGTGTCGAGCCCCGCGAGCACGCCGGTCGCGGCCTGATCGACCAGCTGCGACCAGTGGCCGTTGCGCTGCGATGGCGCGATGTCCTCGGCGTGGTCGAGGAGCTCTTGCCAGGACGACTGTTTCGCGAGCGCGTCGAGGTCGGCGAGCTCGTAGCTCTTCGCGTGGACCGTCGCGGCGATCAGCAAGACCGAAGCGAGCGAGGCAGTTCGTGGAAGCGGCACGCGGGCGAAATAACATGGGTGAGCGAGCGCGCATCCCCGGCTCGCGTGGTTGGCGCGAATTGCCCGAGGTTTTGGCGCGGTTTGCCCGCGGCCCGGGTACGCTGGAACGGCGCATGGCCAGACGAAGTTACGGTGCCATCCGGTCGCGGTTCATCCCGCTCGTGCTGAAGTACGTCGCGGCGCGAGGTGGCGATCCGGCGGCGCTCGCGCGGCAGCTCGGGTTCTCGCCCGACGTGTCGGAGAACGACGCGCTACCATGGCGCCTGGTCGCCGATGTCGGCGACGCGGCCGCGCAGATGCTGCGCGATCCGTACCTGGGCCTCCACATGGCCGAAGCGTTCTCGGTGACGAAGGGCGTGTACGGCGCGTTCGAGTTCCTCGGCCGAACGGCCATCCATCTCGGTCAGGCATTCGAGCGGCTGGTGCGCTACCAGCGCCTGATCAACGAGCGGATCCGGCTGGCGGTGCGCGTCCGCGGCGGATCCGCGGTGTTCGAGAACCAGATGGAGGGGGTCCCGCTCGGCGAGCTCAGGCATTCGAACGAGTTCTTGATCTGCCGCATCGTCGGGCACGTGCGCGAGCTCGGGGATCCGGGCTTCGCGCCGCGCGAGGTCTGGTTCGCGCATCCGCAGCCCAAGCGGATCGCGAGGCTGGTGACGCACCTCGGCTGCGATCGCCTGCACTTTGGACACGATCGCAACGCGTTCTCGTTTCCGAAATCGGTGCTCGCCCTGCCGATCCGCACCGCCAGCCCGGAGCTGGCGGCGGTGCTCGACGAGTTTGCCAAGGTCTTGATGCTCAAGATCCCCGACACGTTCGAGCTGCTCGACGCCGTCCGTCACCACATCCAGACCGAGCTGCCCCAGCGGTCGGCCGACGTACATCAGATCGCCCGGCGGCTGCACATGAGCACGCGCACCCTACAGCGGCGGCTGTCCGAGCACGACACCTCGTTCCAGGAGGTGCTCGACCAGGTGCGCCACGAGCTCGCGCGGCAGCACCTGGCGAGCAAGCAGCTGTCGACGGGCGAGATCGCGTATCTGCTCGGCTACGCCGACACGCGAACGTTTGTCCGGGCGTCCAAACGCTGGCCATCAGGCTAGTCCCCATCACGCGCCGAGCTGGTCGACAAAGTACTGCTTCTGCGATGGGTAGTAGTCGTCGAACTTCGGTAGCGGCTCGCCCGCGAGCACGGCGACGAGGTTGTCGAAGTAGTACTCCCAACCAGGGCCCAGCTCGCCGACCATCTTCTTCTTGTCGGCCAGGTGGTGCACGAAGGTCAGCTCGGTCGTATCGCCGGTCTGCGCGAGCTTGATCTCGAGGCGTTTTTCGCCAAAGCCGCTCTTCGTCACCACGACGAGGTGGCGCGGCGGCTCGCAGGTCTCGATCAGGACGTTGGTCCATGCGTCGCCCTTCTCGAACACCATCAGCAAGCGGACCGTCTTGCCCAGGCCGGCATCGCCTTCCCAGCGGCCGAACCAGCGCTCGGTGCTCTCGGACTTGGTCACGCTCGTCCACACGTCGTCGATCGGCGCGCGAAAGCTACGGGTGATGATCAGTTCGTTGCCGGCGACGCGGCCGGTCGGTCGGGGGATCATGCGGTTTCCTTCTTTTGCTTTGGTTTTTCGGTGCTCGTGATCGCGGGGGTACGTTCGCGCCGGCGGCGCACGCGATGAACTTCGGTCTCGAGCGCCATGAACCGGCGCTCCCACTCGCTCGCGACGGTGGCGTGGAGCTCCTGCAGGAATGCTTCGAGCTCCGCGAGCGCGGCGAGCTCGATCTGATAGACGTGCTCGCGCCCGCGATACTCATCGCGGACGAGGCCTGCTTCGCGCAGCACGCGCAGGTGGCGGCTGACCGCCGGTCGGCTCACCGAGAACGCGCCCGCGATCGCCCCGGCGGCCACGGCGCGGTCCCGCACCATCCGCAGGATGTCCCGGCGAATCGGGTCTGCGAGGGCCTGTGCGACGGCGTCCACGGCGCCATCAGTAACTAACTCGTTACGCTTTGTCAACCCCGATGGCCGGAAGGAGGCGACGGGCCCAGAAGTGTCAGCTGCCGGAGTGCTTCACGAACAGCACGTCGAACGGGAGCGGTGGCGGCTAACAGCGCGAGGGCGCAGACGCTATCGTCGCGACGCCGGACGGCGCGTCCATGCGTGGATGAGAAAGCCGGGGCACGGCGTTCAACAGACCGGAGGGAACAAGCCATGATGAGGATGAGATCGATGATCGTGCTGGTGGTCGTGCTTGCGGCGGGGGCTGGTCACGCAGGTGCCGATGAGCCCAAGCCGGTGGTCGCGGCCAAGGACACGCCCAAGGATGCCCCGAAAGCCGCGAGCGGCGCCTCGGCCGAGGTCAAGGCCGGCACCGGTGTGGAGAAGCACGAGATCGTCGGCGAGGCGGCCAGCTTTTCCGCCGGGACGACGGTGTGGGTGTGGTCTCGCATCACCAACGGGGACGGCAACATCAAGCACGTGTGGAAGCACGACGGCAAGGAGGTCTGGGCCGCGACCCTGCCGGTTGGCTCCAAGCTGTGGTCCACGCAGTCGCGCCGGACGATCCCTGCGGCGGGCAGCTGGTCGGTCGACGTGCAGACCGAGGCGGGCGCCCCGCTCGGCACCGTGTCGTTCATGATCCAGTAACCGTCGGCGCGTCTGACTGGCGACCTTGCTCGAGGGCTCGCCGCCGACCCCCACCGTTATCGACATCGCCGCCGGGCTCAGGCCCCGGCGCCCGCGCGGGTCTCCCACAGCCGCACGCGGTCGCCGCACAGGCTGGCGGCGATGAACGTGCCGTCGGGCGCCCACGCCACGCGGTGGGCGAACGGCGCATCGTGCGGGAACCGTGCGATCGCATCGCCCGCGCCGACCTCCCAGATCGCGACCGCGTGCTCGCCGGCGATCGCCAGCGCCCGGCCGCCCGGGGCCCACGCCAGGCCGTCGACCGAGCCCGGGCCGACCTGCAGCCGGTGGGCCTCGGCGAACGGGCCGGCGGCGTCGAGCAGCACGACCTCGCCGCCCTCGAGGCCGACCGCGAGCCAGCTGCCCGACGGCGACCACGCGACGCCGTGGGCCCGCGCCCCGAGCTCGCGGCGCTCGAGCTCCAGACCGCCGGCGGCGTCCCAGATCCGCAGCGTGGCGTCGTTCGACACCGAGGCCAGGCGATCGCCGCGCGGCGACCAGTCGACCGACTGCACCCACGCCTCGTGACCGGTGCACGACGCCAGCCGCGCCCCGCCGTCGACCTGGTACACGCCGGCGGTGTCGTCCGCGCCCGCGGTCGCCAGCCGGGCGCTGTCGGGCGAGAACCGCAGCTCGAACGCGATCGCGGGGATCGTGTGGCGGCCGATCACCGCGCCGGTCGCCGCGTCCCACACCCGGATCGTGTAGTCATCGCCGGTCGTGGCGAGCAGCCGGCCGTCGGGCGAGCAGGCGAGCGATTGCAGCACCGGCGCGTGGCGCTCGGCACCGAACCATACCGTGTCGCCGGTCGCGAGCTCGACGCAGCGCACCGTGCCGTCGGCGTGGCCGATCGCCAGCCGCGCGCCGCCTGGCAACACCGCGACGCCGCCGGCGGCGTCGGCGCACGTGCCGGCCAGCTCGTTGATCCGCGCCGCCCACGGCTCACGCCTGGTCATGGCGCGCACCGAGGGTGAGGTTGTAGTGCGCGCCGACCGGCGGCTGGGCCTCGGTCACCTTGCCGATGCGCCCCACGACCTCGGCCATCTTCACCGACAAGACATTGTACTTCATTTCGAATTGTTCCTTCCACACCTGCATCAGGTTCGAGGTGGTGAGGAACTTGTACCCCGTCCAGTTGTCGGCGTTGGGCTTGATGAAGTAGCGGCTCTCGGGTGAGCCCGCCGTGCCCAGCGCCGCGACCGGCGCGAACCGCGCGCCCTCGGCCGCCAGCCAGGTCACCGCGTCGAGCCCCTTGGCGTTGCCGCCGACCTTCGCCTTGTCGGGCGCCATCCCGCCGATCCGGTCACCGAACGACTCGGCGCCCTGGTCGTGAGTCGACGAGTACAGATAGTCGGTGCCGGTGCGGGCCGCGTCGTCGTCCTTGGCCCCGTTGAACCGCCCCGAGGCCGCGATCCCGCCGCCGAACTCCTGCTCACCATTGTAGATCTTCTTGATATAGCCGCTGCCGCTGTTGGCGAACTGGGTGACGACCTGCCACGCCGGCTTGCTGGCGTCCTCCGAGTCCTTGATCTCGACGACGACAACGAACGGATCGATCAGGCCGATATCGGCGTTGTTGCGCAGGTCGTCGGGGTCCTTGGCGGACGTGGCGAGCCCCTGCCAGAACGGCAGGAGGGGCTGCTCGGTCAGCGTGAGCGTCGGCTGCAGGCGGAGCTCGTCGCGGACCGTGGCGAAGAACGCGTTCTTCTTCTGGCCCCAGGTCTTCTGGGTCGGCAGGTTGTTGGCGAACTTGAACTTCTGATCGATGAAGCCGAGCACCGCCACCGCGTTGCCGATCGGCCGGATCGCCGTGTGGTAGTCGGCGATCACGGAGTTCCAGTCCGGCGCCGGGATCTGGCGTGCGATCTTGAACTTGACGCCGGTGCTGACCTTCGAGTCGAAGATCGAATCGGTGCCGTCGGCGGTCGTGCCCGCGAGCTCGCCGGTGGTGATCCGCCGGTGCTGCACCGCCGGGCTGCCGCCGCCGCTGCCGCTGTACTGGTCGAGCAGGCCCTCGGCCGACTTGCCCTGGACCACGGCGTCGGCGACCGCGTCGGCGTGCTGCTCGTACGGATCGCCGACCTCGCCGACCCCGCCCTTGAGGTGGACGCCGGCGCGCTGCTGCACCACGTGCGCGGCCTCGTGCGCCGCGGTGTGCAGATCGGGCGCGCCGCGGAACGCGACGTGGTCGCCGGTGGCGTAGGCCTGGGCGCCCATCGCCTCGCTGGCCTGGGCGGCCGCGCCGCCGACGTGGGCCTGGATGCCGCCGATGTCGTGGCGGCCGAACGCGGACTGGATCCGATCGGCGTGGGGCAGCGCGCTCGATGACTGCGCCAGGCCGGCCTGGGCCGCGGCGTGGACCTGATCGTCCTGCGCGGCCTCCGCACCGTCGGCCCTGCGCTGCACCGGCGCGCCGAACGTGGCCTCGACGAGCGACTGCTTGCCGGGCGAGCGCTGCACCGCGCTCGTCGCATCTTCCACGCCCCGACTGGTCAGAGAACGGTCGCGTAAATCACGCATCAGCCCCATCTTACGTCAGACGGCGGTCAGGGTTTCCCCGAACGGAGCGCCGCACGAAGCCGCACCCGGCGCCCCAGCGACTGCCGGTAGTTAGCGCCGTGCGGGCCCGGGAACCACAGGTTCGTGCGTGGCACGAGGTTCACGCGTAGCCCTGCTCCACGATGACCCGCCGCAGCTTGCCGGCCGAGGTCAGCGGGATCTCTGGCACCAGCTCGATCTCGAGCGGGACGCCGCGCAGGTGTTCGCCGAC
>DATBBB010000105.1:0-38796 GCA_036271215.1 Kofleriaceae bacterium
TGCCGATCGCGCACCCGGGCCAGGCGCGGCTGGCGGGCGCGGTGATCGCCGGGATCAGCCCGCACCGCGCGTTCGACGCCGCGTACCGCGAGTTCATCCTGCTCGTGGTCGGCCAGCTCGGCGCCGGGCTCGCCAGCGCCAGATCCTACGAGGCCGAGCGCCGGCGCGCCGAGAGCCTCGCCGAGCTCGACCGCGCGAAGACCACGTTCTTCTCCAACGTCAGCCACGAGTTCCGCACGCCGCTGACCTTGATGCTCGGTCCGCTCGGCGGGCTGCTCGCCGATCCCGACCTCCCGGGCCGGCTGCACGCCGAGCTCTCGACGATCCACAGAAACGGGCTCCGGCTGCTCAAGCTGGTCAACACGATGCTCGACTTCTCGCGGATCGAGGCCGGCCGTACCACCGCTCGGTTCGAGCCGACCGATCTCGCGCAGCTGACCTCGGACCTCGCGAGCGTGTTCCGCGCGGCGACCGACAAGGCGGGGCTGCAGCTGATCGTCGACTGCCCGCCGCTCGACGTCGCGGTGCGCGTCGATCGCGACATGTGGGAGAAGATCGTCCTCAACCTGGTCTCGAACGCGTTCAAGTTCACGCTGGCCGGCGAGATCCGGGTCTCGCTGACCCGCCACGAAGGCCGGATCGATCTGATCGTGCGCGACACCGGCAGCGGGATCCCCGAGCACGAGCTCGAGCGGGTGTTCGAGCGGTTCCACCGCGTCGAGGGCAGCGCCGGCCGTACCCACGAGGGCACCGGGATCGGGCTCGCGCTGGTCCAGGAGCTGGTCCGGCTGCACGGTGGGGTGATCACGGTGACCAGCAAGCTCGGACGCGGCACGGCGTTCACGGTCGGCATCCCGCTGGTCGAGGGCGCGGGGGGCTCGGTCGAGGCCGCGGCGCTCGAGCATCGCTCGGGGCCGAACGCGTTCATCGAGGAGGCGCTGCGCTGGCTACCGGATCCGTCGTCGGGCGATCTGGCGCCGGTCGTCGCCGGGGCCGCCGCGGCGAACGCTCCCGAGCCGCGCGGCCGCGTGCTGGTCGCCGACGACAACGCCGACATGCGCGACTACCTGCGCCGGCTGCTCGGCGATCGCTGGGACGTCGAGACCGTGGGCAACGGCCGGCTCGCGCTCGCGGCGCTCCGCCGCCGGCTGCCGGACCTCGTGATCAGCGACGTGATGATGCCCGAGCTCGACGGCCTGGGGCTGCTCGCCGAGGTCCGCGGCGATCCCGCGCTACGCGAGCTGCCGATGATCCTGCTGTCGGCGCGCGCCGACGAAGCAGCGCGGATCGAGGGCCTGCGCGCCGGCGCGACCGACTACATGCACAAGCCGTTCGCGTCGCGCGAGCTCCTGGCGCGGGTCGAGACCCAGCTGATGCGCGCGGCGCTGCGCTCGACCGAGCGCGCCCACCAGCGCTACCTGCAGATGATCTTCGAGCAGGCGCCGATCGCGATCGCCGTGCTGCGCGGCCCCGAGCACGTGTTCGAGATCGCCAACTCGCGGTATCGCCGGATCCTCGGCGAGCGCGAGATGGTCGGCCGCCGGGTCGCGGACGCGCTGCCCGAGCTCGCGGCGCAGGGCTTCCTCGACCTGCTCGATCGCGTGTACCGCACCGGCGAGCCGTTCATCGGGACCTCGCTGCCGGTCACGCTGCACCGCACGCCGGACGCCCCGCCCGAGGAGCTGTTCCTCGATCTGTTCTACCATACGCTCGCCGATCCCGCGGGCGAGGTGACCGGGATCGCCGCGGTCGTCCACGACGTGACCGCGCTCGCCACCGCGCGGCGCGACGCCGAGATCGCCAACCGCGCCAAGGACGAGTTCCTCGCCATGCTCGGCCACGAGCTGCGCAACCCGCTCGCGCCGATCATGACCGCGCTCGAGCTGATGCGGCTCCGCCCCGGCGTGGGCGCCGAGCGCGAGCGTGCGGTGATCGAGCGCCAGGTCCAGCACCTGGTCGGCCTGGTCGACGATCTGCTCGACGTCTCGCGGATCACGCGCGGCAAGGTCGAGCTGCGCGCCGAGCCGGTCGAGCTCGCCGATGTGATCGCGCGCTCGATCGAGGTCGTGAGCCCGCTGCTCGAGGACCACCGCCACGTGCTGACCGTCGACGCGCCGCGCGGCCTGATCGTGCACGGCGATCCGGGGCGGCTCGCGCAGGTGGTGTCGAACCTGTTGACCAACGCGGCCAAGTACACGCCGCGCGGCGGCCGGATCGAGGTCGCCGCGTGGCGCGCCGCCGGTGACATCCAGATCCGCGTGACCGACAACGGGCTCGGCATCGAGCCGGAGATGCTGCGCCGGATCTTCGAGCCGTTCGTCCAGGAGCGCCAGGCGCTCGACCGCGCGCGCGGCGGGCTCGGGCTCGGGCTGGCGATCGTCGACAACCTGATCAAGCTGCACGGCGGCACCGTGGTCGCGACCAGCGCTGGCCGCGATCGCGGCACGGCGTTCACCGTGACCCTGCCGGCGCTCGCGGCCACGTCCGCCGCGGCCGGCGACGCGCGGGTCCGGCGCGCCGCGGAGCCGGGCGACGCGCGGGTGCTGATCGTCGACGACAACATCGATGCCGCGCAGCTGCTCTCCGATCTGCTCGCCACCGCCGGCTACCACACGCTCGCCGCGCACGATGGCCCGAGCGCGCTCGCCGCCGCCGGGACGTTCCAGCCCCAGATCGCGGTGATCGACCTCGGGCTCCCGGTGATGGACGGCTACGAGCTGGCGCGGCTGTTGCGCGCGCGGCCCGAGCTCGCGGCGACCCGGCTGGTCGCGCTGACCGGCTACGGCCAGTCCCAGGATCACGCGCGGACCACGGCGGCCGGGTTCGACGCCCACCTGGTGAAGCCGATCGACATCGACCAGCTGCACGGCGTGCTCGAGCTGCTGCGCCGGCCGAGGGCACCGGCGTAGCGCGGCTGGAGCGTCGATCAGAAGATCAGCCAGGCCGAGAGCTGGACGCGGTGATCGGTGGCGGCGGTGCCGTCGACGTAGGTCTGGTTGAACCAGGCGTACTCGAGGCCGAGCCGGACCGCCGGGGTCGCGTCGAAGAACACGTCGCCGGCCGCCCAGCTCGAGGTGTCGAACACCTTCTTGGCGTCGCCGAACGCGTGGGCATTGTCCGAGCTCAGGTGCGAGTAAGTTCCGGCGATCCAGAGCTTCGCGCTCGGCGGCAGGTAGTACTGAGCGCCGACGATGTACGACGTCCACTGGATCGGGTGCAGCGTACCGTCGGACCGGAACAGCACGAGGCCGCCGTCGACGTTCGGGGTGTAGGTCGGCGCCGGGGTCGTGGCCATCGGGTTGGGCAGCACGGGGTTCGCCACGCCGCCGGACAGCCCGGTGTACTGGTCGGCGATGCCGGCGCCGGTGACGAAGCTCCCGGTCAGGGTCAGCGCGTTCTCCTTGTGATCCTTGGTCGCCGGGACGATCGGGATCAGCGCGTCGATCGACAGGCCGTAGCCGTTGCGATCGACGTCGTCGACCGAGGTCGGCTTGAACTCGTTGACCGCGAACTTGCGGCCGACCGCCGACACGCCGATCGCGGCGCTGTCGATCGCCGAGCCCGCGCCGCCGGCGGTGTGATAGCCCTTGAGGCCGTCGTAGCTGAGCTTGATGCCGGCCTGACCATCGGGCACGCCGGAGGCGCGCTGCGGCGGCCGGACCGCGGCGATCGCGAGCTCGAGCGAGATGTCGCCGGCCTTGAGCTTCTTGCCGATCCGGATCTGCGGCGCGCGCGAATAGACCTGTCCCGGCAGGCCCTGCAGATCGACGCTCGCCGGGTGGAACGCCGACTGCCAGCCGAACAGCTCCCAGTACTGGCCGATCAGGAAGTCGACGACCGGGGTCTCGAGCTTGAGGTTGGCGTGGCGGAACCGCAGGGTCGGGTTCTGGAACAACGCGGCCTCGGAGATCCCGGTCGGCTGGTTGCCGAAGAAGTCGAGCTCGAGCTGGCCGCTCGCCTTCACACCTTCATGGGTCGGCGCGGAGATCCGGTAGCCGATGCGCGAGTTCCGGGCGGACATCGTGGTCTGGCCGTGCTCGCCGGCGTAGGTCCCGGGGCGCGCGATCGCCGCGTTGCCGGCGAGGTCATTGAAGGTCTGGGTCGAGTCCCACATCGAGTCGAGCTCGACGAAGCCGTACAGCGACATGTCCCATTTGCCGGTGACCGCCGGCGTAGATGGACCGTCGGGCGACGGCTGGGGGTCCGGCGCGGACTGCGCGCGGGCGGCCGGCGCGAGCGCGGCCAGCGAGAGGATCGAGATCAGGAGTCGCTGCATTGCGCGTTACCGTGGCGCCGGCGAGTGACGGAGTCGTGACGCGGCAGTAACGCGTCGATCCGATCACGTTTCGTGTGAGATCGCGCCCCGCGCGCCGCGCCGCCCAGATCGCCGCCGGCGTCATCGTTGCCGGTCCGGAATCGTCACGTCACACCGCCGTCACAGGCGGCATGCTACTGCTTCCTCATGCTCGTACTGGTCATCGAGGACGAGGTCGACCTCGCCACCACGCTCGAGTACAACTTGCGCGCGGAAGGCTTCACCGTGCGGCTCGCGCACAGCGGCCGCCAGGGCCTCGCGAGCGCGACCGCGGATCCGCTGCCGGACCTGATCGTGCTCGATCTGATGTTGCCCGATCTGTCGGGGACCGAGATCTGCCGCAAGTTGCGCGAGGGCGATCGCACACGCGACATCCCGGTGGTGATGTGCACCGCCAAGGGCGAGGAGATCGACCGCGTGGTCGGCTTCGAGGTCGGCGCCGACGACTATGTGGTCAAGCCGTACAGCGTGCGCGAGCTGATCCTGCGGATCCGCGCGCTGTTGCGCCGGGCCCACCGGGTCGAGGGCGAGCCGTCGCTGATCCGGTTCGGCCGGCTCAAGATCGATCGCGACGCCCACCGCGCGTGGGTCGACGACGAGGAGATCGGGCTGACCGCGCTCGAGTTCCGCTTGCTCCACGCGTTCCTGTCGCGCCGCGGCCGGGTCCAGAGCCGCGATGCGCTGCTCAGCGACGTGTGGGGCATCGAGGCCGACGTCACGACCCGCACCGTCGATACCCACGTCAAGCGGCTGCGCGAGAAGCTCGGCGACGCCGGTGCGTACATCGAGACCCTGCGCGGCGTCGGCTATCGCTTCAAGGATCAGCCCGACGAGGCGACCGCTTGATCCAGCGCGTCCGGGCCCGGCTGATCGCGGTCTCGGTCGCAGCTGCGCTCGTCGTCGCGATCGCCGCCGCGGCGGGGCTGCACGCGCAGTCGGCCGCGGAGCTGTTGCCGATCGCGGCCGTGGCGTTCGCGCTCGCGCTCGCGGTCGGCTGGCTCGCCGCGGCCGCGGTGCGCGGCGCGGTGCGCGACCTGGTCAAGCGGACCCGCGACGTGGTCCGCGATCCGGCGCGCCGGATCACCCGCGACGGCTCGCCCGAGGACGAGATCGTCGAGCTCGCGGAGTGGGTCAACTTCCTGGCCGACGACGCGTACAAGAGCCATCGCGCGCTGGCGCGCGAGCGCATGCTGCTCGCCGCGGTCGCCGAGGGCCTGACCCAGGGCGTGATCGCGGTCGACGGCGAGCACCGGATCGAGCTACTCAACGACGCCGCGCGCAAGATGCTCGGGGTGACCAGCTCGCCGGTCGGCGAGCCGCTGATCGACTTCGTGCGCGTGCCCGAGCTGTTCGATCTGCTCGACAGCGACGTCGCGGCGACCGCCGAGGTCCAGCTGCCGAACACGCCGCGCGCGCTGATCCGCACCGCGCGCAAGTGGGGCGGCGACGGCCGGGTGCTGCTGCTCGAGGACGTCACCACGGTGCGCCGGCTCGAGACCGTGCGGCGCGACTTCGTCGCCAACGTCTCGCACGAGTTGCGCACGCCGGTCGCGGTGATCCGCGCCAACGCCGAGACCTTGATCGCCGGCGCCAAGCACGATCCGGCGATCGCCGGCAAGCTGATCGACGGGCTGCACCGCAACGCCGAGCGGCTCGCCCGGATCCTCGCCGATCTGCTCGATCTGTCGCGGCTCGATGCCGGCCAGTACCGGCTCGAGATCGCCGAGGTCCCGGTCGCCGAGGTCATCGAGCAGGCGATGACCGCGATCGAGCCTCAGGCCGCGCAGCGCCACGTCACCGTGACCGTGGCGATCCCGGACGCGCTCGCGGTGCGCGCCGATCCCAAGGCGCTCGACCATATCTTCGTCAACCTGATCGACAACGGCGTCAAGTACGGCCGGCCCGATGGCAACGTCTGGGTCGAGGCGCGCGACGCCGGCGACGACGTCCGGATCGAGATCCGCGACGACGGCCCGGGGATCGCCGACAAGCACCGCGCGCGCGTGTTCGAGCGGTTCTACCGCGCCGATCCGGGCCGGTCGCGCGAGGCCGGCGGCACCGGCCTGGGGCTGTCGATCGTCAAGCACCTGGTCGAGAGCATGGGCGGCGACGTCGGCGTCGAGCCGAACCTGCCGCAGGGCAGTATCTTCTGGCTGCGCCTGCCGAGGGCGAGCCACAGCGGGGGACCACCAGCATGACTGCGCACACCAGCAAGGACTTCGAACAAGAGCTCCGCACCTTGCGCGAGCGGCTCGCGACCATGGGCGAGCGCGCGGCGCGCCAGCTCGCGCTCGCGATGAAGGCGCTCGCCGACAAGGATGACGACCTCGCGCGCGACGTGATCAAGAACGACGCGCAGATCGATCGCGACGAGGTCGACGTCGACGAGCTCGCGCTGCAGATCCTCGCGACCCGCCAGCCGGTCGCGTCCGACCTGCGGTTCATCACGATGGCGCTCAAGTGCGTGGTCGATCTCGAGCGGATCGGCGACCTCGCGGGCGGGATCGCGAGGCGCGCGCTCGAGCTCAACCGGCTGCCGAACCTCGAGCCGCGGATCGACCTGTCGCGGCTCGCCGAGCTGGTCCAGAAGAACTTGCA
Organism: Kofleriaceae bacterium; assembly: GCA_036271215.1. GTDB lineage: Bacteria > Myxococcota_A > Polyangia > Haliangiales > Haliangiaceae > JABFXX01. The sequence goes on from DATBBB010000105.1 coordinate 6,914, forward strand.
GTCCGCGCTCGACAGCTTTGTCCGCAAGGATGCCGATCGGGCGACCGCGGTGATCACCGCCGACGCCGAGATCGATCGGCTCAACGCGAGCCTGTTCGCCGAGCTGATCGCGCACGTCGCCACCGATCCGGCGACCGTGACTCGCGTGCTGCCGCTGACCTCGGTGTGCCGCTACCTCGAGCGGGTCGGCGACCACGTCAAGAACCTCGCCGAGGACGTCGTGTACATGGTCAAGGCGACCGACGTCCGCCACCGGCCGATCGTCCCGGCGAACTGACCGGCGAACTGACCGGCGAACTGACCGGCAACTGACCGGCGAACTGACCGGCGAACTGACCGGCGAACTGAGCCACGCTGCCGGCGGCCCGGCGGCCCGGCGCTATGACAGGCCTTGCAGGCCCGAGAGTCGAAACGACACGCAGTGTCGCCGCACTTCGGGGCAAGACGTGACCGCGGCGGCGTCAGGCGTGGCCGGGGACGTGATCGGCTCGACAGCCACGCATCGCGCGGCCCGCGGTCACCTGCGTCTGGTTCTTGCAGGGCTGCGCCGCGATGAAACGACGAGCGATCGTGGCGGTGACCGCCATCGCGTGGTGCACTCTCGCGAACGCGCAACCCGTACCGCCGACGGCGGATCCCGCTTCGCCGTCCGCGTCGCCCGATCCGTCCGCGTCGCCCGCGCCATCTGCGTCCGCGTCGCCCGCGCCGTCTGCGTCCGCGTCGCCCGCGCCGGCCTCCCCGGCCTCCCCGGCCTCCGTCGATCTCGCACCGGCCGCGGTGCTCCAGCCGATCGCCGAGGTCCAGGCGCCGCCGCCCGCGCAGGATCACAAGGCCGCGGCTGCGGCGACGCTCGGCGGGCTGTACGCCGGGTTCATCGGCTGGATGTATTACGCCTGGTACAACAAGCACAAGCCGCTCGCCGACTACAAGTTCGGCGGCGACGGCTGGCTCGGCTTCCACACCTACGCCGGCGGCGAAGACAAGTTCGGCCACGCCTGGGCCACGATGTCCCTGGCGCGGCTCGGCACCGAGCTGCTCAACCAGTGGGGCGGCTACGACCGGACGTCCTCGCTGCTGGTCTCGACCGCGGCCTCCGAGCTGCTGTTCATCGGCGTCGAGGTCAAGGACGGGTTCTTCTACGAGTTCTCGTTCAGCGACCTCGCCGGCGACACCACCGGCGCGTTGCTCGCGCTCGCGCTGACCCACTGGCCCACGCTCGACGAGATGTTCGACTTCCGGGTCCAGTACTGGCCGTCGAACCAGTACGATCACGAGGTCACCGCCGGCAAGGGCGCGCCGCTCGGCGGCAAGCTCAACATCGCCGAGGACTACAGCGGCCAGACCTACTTCCTCGCGTACCACCTCGGTTCGATCCGCGCGCTGCGCGAGCTACCGTACGGCACGCTGGCGCGGTTCGTCGACGTGGCGTTCGGGTTCGACACCCGCGGCTACAAACCGACTCCGCTGGTCAACGGCATGCCGATGGAGCTCCCGCCGTCGGACCATCACCAGAACATGTTCCTCGGCGTGTCGTTCAACGCCCAGGGCTTCCTCGACTGGGTGTTCGACAAGCCGACCCGGTACGACCGGCTTCGCAAGCTCACCCACGCGGCGTTTGAAGTCTTCAACCTGCCGTTCACCGGCGGACCGATCCCGGGCCTCGAGTACACCCGCACGCCGGGCCGGCTCCCCGATCTCGGCGGCGCGTGACGCGCTGCGATGGACTCGTAGCGGACGACGATGCGAACGGCGCGGGTCAGCGCGCCGGGGCCGGCTGCGCGGGCGCCGGCTGCGCCTGCTGCTTGGCCTGCTTGCGCAGCATCCGGCGCTCGACCGCGGCGCTCAGCTCCGCGCGGGTAACGAACCCATCATGGTCGGCGTCGACCCGGTCGAACGTCTTCGACATCTTCGGGCCCTTGGCGGCCTCGGCTCTCGAAATCCGTCCGTCCCGGTCGGTATCGAGCTTCGAGAACACCCGCTCGACCCGCTTGGCGGCGCGGGCCTTGATGTCATCGTCGGCAAACGCGGGCGTGGCCAGCGCAAAGCAGCTGGCCGCCACCAGTACGGAACAAATTGTCTTCTTCATCGCCATCTCCTTGCAGCTGACGACTCGCCGCGCCCACTGGAGTTAAGCGTCGAAATATTTCGGGTTCTGGGGCATCCTGCACCGCAGGACCAGCGTCCCAAAGCCCCGCGCTGCTGGCCGGGCCTACATCGTAGGCTGGTCATCGCAGACGCCATCTACCCGGTCCCAAAGCCGGCCCGGTCCCAAAGCCGGCCCGGGTGCCTGGCCGGGCCTACGGCGTGTGCGCCGCGATCTTCTTCGACTTCTTCGACTTCTTGTGGCTCTTCCGCGCGGCCTTCTTGTGCGTCCGGTGCGACTTCTTCTTCGCCTTCGGCGAATCCGCCCTCGCCTCGGCCTTCATCGGCTCGCCCCTCGCGGCCTCGGGCTTCGCGGCCTCGGGCTTCGCGGCCTCGGGCTTCGCATCTGGCTTCGAAGAATGCTCGACCTTCGGTGCCTCCGCGTGCGCCGCTTCTGCGTGCACCGGCTCGGCCTTCGCAGGCTCAGCCTTCGCGGCCTCGGCGCCGCTGGACTCGGCCGGCATCGGATCTTCCGCCGCTGCCGTACCAGCCAGGATCGCCACCAACGAGACAGAACGAACAAGCGTGCGCAGCATGGTGCACCTACGTACTGCATCCACTCGAACGGGACAACATCCAGGACAAAACCGCGACCGATTCGACCGGGCAAAGGTCAGAACCAGGTGCCGGCAAGGTCGCCCAACGCCACCCCGAACCATGCGTGCGAGCTGTAGCGCCGTGCGGGCCGGGGAAGCGCGCGTGCAGAGAAGCCGTGCGAGTCGCGGAACCGCGCGAGCCGTGCAGCCGCGCGAGCCGTGCAGCCGCGCGAGATGTGGGGCCGCCGCGCGAGCCGTGCCGCCGCGCGAGCCGTGGGAGCGCGAGCCGTAGAGCCGTAGAGCCGTGGGGCGCGCGAGCCGTGCAGCCGCGCGAGCCGTGCACCGCGCGAGCTGTGAGCCGCGCGAGCCGTGCAGCCGCGCGAGCCCGTGCAGCCGCGCGAGCCCGTGCAGCCGCGCGAGCCCGTGCAGCCGCGAGCCGTGCGAGCTGTGAGCCGTGCGAGCCGCGCCAGCCGCGCGAGCCGTGCGAGCTGTGAGCCGTGCGAGGCGTACCGCATTCATGCATCGCTGTGTTCCTCGACTGAGCCTATGCAGACGTTCAGCTCTCGAATTTTCCGCGCACACAACGCACGTCAAATTGCCAGTCACACTCACGATGTCTCTAACGGAATAACTCGATGTGATTACTCGATTTGTCCTCGAAAACCGACGAAATTTCCTCACGCAACCAACGGTCGCGCTCTAACGGAACAACGCGACGAGATTGCAGCGCTTTGTCGTCGAAATTGGCGTTTTTTCCTCACGCAGCCCAACGGTCTTTGCGTGGCTCCGCGTGAGCTCGCGTTCTAACGGAACAACGCGACGAGATCGCAGCGCTTTGTCGTCGAAATCGGCATTTTTTCCTCACGCAGCCCACGCACCGGCTCACGCTCGCCCATCGTGCGAACCAGGAAATTTCCGTCGATGCAGCTGCAAGATCGCACCTCCACCGAAAACGCTGCTTCATCACCTCACGCTCGCGCTCTAACGGAACAACGCAACGAGATCGCAGCGCTTTGTCGTCGAAATCGACGATTTTTCCTCACGCACCGATGTACGACGAGATCCTACGGAGCCCAACGGGAGATAACCTCCGCGCCATGTTGCGTGCCACGTTCATCGCCGTCGCTTTGCTTGCCACCGGCGCCGCTGCCGCCGGCTGCCATCACGACACCGATCCGCCTCCGATGCACCCCAAGGAGGGCGAGCTCCCTCCGCTGCCACCATCGTCCGGCACGCCCGTCGGCTACCTGATTGATAACGCCAGCACGCTGACCCTCCGCGAAGACCAGCTCCAGAAGCTCAAGGACATCGACAAGAGCCTGTCCGCCCGCGACGAGGAGATCGATACCCAGCTCCGGATCATCGAGAAGCCCGACGACGACCCGCCGCCCGAGAAGGGCGCCCCGCTACACCTCCACAACAACGCCCCCGGCGCGCAGATCAAGACCACCCCCGACGCTGCCAAGCTCCACAACGCGCGCAAGGAGAACGACGACGACGCGCTCCGCAAGGCGTTCGCCGTCCTCGAGCCCGGCCAGCAGACCACCGCGCGCAAGCTGCTCGAAGATCGCGGCGTCACCCCACCCGGCGCCGCGCCGAAGAAGGATCCGCACTCCGACGAGGACGGCGTCCCGCTCCAGTAGCAGCACAAGCGCGGCATCGCCCGCGGTCCGGGCGCAGCCCTGCCAAGAGCTTGACCCGCCGCGGCGGTCTCGGCGTAGATTCCCGCCGTGCGCAAGACCACCCTCTGTACCCTGCTCCTCGCCGCGGCGTGCGGCGGCTCCTCCAAGCCTCCCGAGCCGGCGCCGCCGCCGAACCCCGTCGAGCCCGAGCCCGCGCCGACCGTCGTCGAGAAGCAACCCGCGCCCGTCGACCCGCGGATCGCCGAGGCCAAGCAGTTCGTCGCCGACCTCGACCAGACCGTGCGCAAGCTCGACGTCGACGCGTCGCTCGCCGCGTGGGCCAACGAGACCGACCTGACCCCCGAGCACGAGGCCGCGACCGCCAAGGCCAGCGAGATCCAGAGCGTCGAGATCACCAAGCTGGTCAAGCTCGCGCGCAAGTTCGAGCCGGTGATGGCTCAGCTCGATCCCGACACCCGCCGCCAGCTGATGCTGCTCAAGTTCCAGGCCCAGCCGTCGCCCGATGATCCGGCGCAGGCCAAGCAGCTCGCCGAGCTCGCCGCCAAGATGGACTCCGAGTACGGCAAGGGCGTGTGCAAGACCGAGAAGGGCACAGGCAAAGACAAGGGCAAGGACAAGGAGGTCTGCAAGGACATCGAGTACTGGTCCAAGCTGCTCGAGAAGGACCGCAAGCCCGACCGGCTGCTCGCCGCGTGGAAGACCTGGTACGACGACGTCGGCCACAAGGAGCGCGACATGTTCGTCAAGTACGTCGAGCTCGCCAACGCCGGCGCGCGCGGCATCGGGTTCAAGGACGTCGCCTCGATGTGGAAGTCCGGCTACGACATGCCCGAGGCCGAGTTCGCCGCGCAGACCGACAAGCTGTGGGGCCAGGTCAAGCCGCTGTACGACCAGCTGCACTGCTACACCCGCCGCAAGCTCAACCAGACCTACGGCGACAAGGTCGTGTCCAGGACCGGCCTGATCCCGTCGCACCTGCTCGGCAACATGTGGGCGCAGTCGTGGGACTACCTGTACCCCGAGCTCGAGCCGTACAAGGGCGTCGCGCCGATCGACGTCACCCCGGTGCTCGCCAGGAGCTACGACGCCCAGAAGATGGTGAAGATGGGCGAGGCGTTCTACACGTCGCTCGGCATGGACCCCCTGCCCCAGACGTTCTGGGACCGCTCGCAGTTCGTCAAGCCCAAGGACAAGAACGTCGTCTGTCACGCCAGCGCGTGGGACGTCCAGTTCAACAACGACCTGCGCATCAAGATGTGCATCAACAAGAACCAGGAGGATCTGTGGACGATCCACCACGAGCTCGGCCACGACTTCTACTTCCACTATTACTACCAGCTGCCGGTGCTCTATCAGAACGGTGCCAATGACGGCTTCCACGAGGCGATCGGCGACACGATCCAGCTCTCGATGACGCCGGGCTATCTCAAGGAGAAGGGCCTGCTCGCCACGGTCGTCAAGAATGACAAGGCGACGATCAACCAGCAGATGCAGGTCGCGCTCGGCAAGATCGCGTTCCTGCCGTTCGGCCTGCTGGTCGACAAGTGGCGGTGGGATGTGTTCTCCGGCCAGGTCGCCCCCGACCAGTACAACCAGCACTGGTGGGATCTGAAGAAGCAGTACCAGGGCGTCGCGCCGCCGATCGCGCGCGCCGCGACCGACTTCGATCCCGGGGCGAAGTACCACGTCGCCGCGAACGTGCCCTACATGCGGTACTTCCTCGCCGCCGTGCTCCAGTTCCAGTTCCACAAGGCGCTGTGCGCGAAGGCCGGCTTCCACGGCCCGCTCCACGAGTGCTCGATCTACGGCAACAAGGACGCCGGTGCGGCCTACATGAAGATGCTGGCGCTCGGCGCGAGCAAGCCGTGGCAAGACGCCCTGTTCGAGCTGACCGGCACGCGCGAGATGGACGCCTCGCCGATCCTCGAGTACTTCGCGCCGCTGCAGGCGTGGTTGGTCGAACAGAACAAAGGTCAGCAGTGCGGCTGGTGAAAATAGGGAATCCAGACCGGCCAAATCCGGCCTGACGAATGCCAGTGGCTGATCGTGCAGCCACTGGTCGGGCCGGGTGACCTGGCAAGCGGATCAGCCAGCCGATCGCCAACCCCGCGAAGTCACGACGATTCTCACCTGCGTGCGATGGCACACGCGCTGCAAAAGCGCCTCCTCGCAATCCTTCGCCGGAGAATCACCATGAAGACCACGAACCGCCTCGCCTTCGCCCTCGTCCTCGCCCTCGGTGCCACTACCGCTGCCGGCTGCGGCCCCGGCGACCCCTCCCACGCCGGCGACGACGACGGTGGCGGCGACGATGACGGCGGCGGCAGCGCGCAGCGCCCGCTCGACGCCACCGGCACCTACACCGTGCACAGCACCTTCGACATCGCGTCGAAGGTCCCCGGCACCGCCGGCACCGTGGTCAACGACATCATCGCGGCCACCGATGGAGGTGACGATCCGACCGCGTGGCTCCTCCAGCAGATCCCGAACAGCGCCGTGCAGGATGCCGTGAGCTTTGCGGAGGAGTTCAATCTGATCAAGCCGCTCAACGACGAGGTGCTCAGCTTCGCGCCGGACTTCGTCACGACGTTTATCCAGATCGGTCAGGACTTCGGCGACATCACCAAGAACTTTGGCCTGATCGAGACCCTGCAGATCACCGGCTCGCCTGGCAACTACACCGCGACGCACACTGTCACCGGCGCGCACTTCAAGATCGGTACGCTCGAAGCCGACTACCTGCTCAAGGACTACGGCGCACAGAATATCGTCGTGGACAACATCGGCGTCACGATGGATTCGACCGGTGCAATCACGATCGCTGCGCACGACATTCCGCTGACCTACGGCCAGCTCCTGAAGATCGGCCTCGACGGTGCGATCATCCCATTGATCGACTCCAAGGCTCACGACCTCAACAGCCTGCTGACGGACCTGGTCGACTGCGATGCGCTCGGTCAGGCGGCCGCCGATACCATCGGCGTCCTCGATGCCAGCACCTACTCGGCAGGATGCACCCTGGGCTTGAGCGCCGCGGCCAGCTTTATCTACGGAGAGATCGACAAGATCGACGGCAGCGCATTGAAGTTCAACCTGAGCGGCACCACCAAGGGACTCGACACCAACGGTGACGGCAGCATCGACACGCTATCGACCGGCGCATGGAGCGGCATGCTGAGCTACGGCAGCACGCCGAGTCCGCTCGCGCCCTCCGCGTTCTCCGGTACGCGCAACTAACGCCCGCCCTCACAAAGGAAGGATTGCTGACCGGCCCGGGATGCCCTCCCGGGCTGACTGCATTTTCGGCTTCGGGGTTCGGCTCAGTACATCGAGGGGTCCGGCGCCGGCGCGCCCGACAGCCGCTCGAGCTCGGCGTTGACGAACCCGCCCAGCACGAGCGAGATCGTCGACAGGTAGAACCACAGGATCACGACGACGATGCTGCCGAACGTGCCGTAGATCAGCGCGTAGTTCGAGACGTGCTCGACCCACTGCGACAGTGCCCACGACACCAGCACCAGCATCACGGTCGCGAGCAGCGAGCCCGGCCACAGGTGGCGCTCGGTGCCGAGCGGCCGCGGCGACGGCGCGTAGCGGTACAGCAGCAGCAGCGCGCCGTAGAACAGCGCCATCAGGATCGGCCACCGGATCCAGCCCACGACGCCGAGCCCGCGCAGGTGCAGCATCGCGGTCGCGGTCGGCAGCGCGACGATCACGCCGAACATCACCATCAGGCCGACCAGGGTGACCGCAGCCATCGCGAACGACATCATCAGCCGCCGGAGCCAGCGCCGCTGATCGCGCACGCGGTAGGCGCGGTTCAGCGCCGCGATCAGCGCCCGGGCCGCGCCGCGCGCCGAGTACATCGCGAGCACGAAGCTGGTCGCCACCGCGATCCCGAGCTCGCCGGTCGAGCGCTGGGCCTGGCGCTCGAGCTGGTCGCTGACGAACACCACGACCTCGGGCGGCAGCACGCCCTCGAGGCCGCGCAGGTGGCCATGGATCTCGTGCGGATCGGCGATCAGGCCGTACACGCCGACCACCGCGGCGAGCGTCGGCACCGCGGCGAGCAGCGCGAACAGCGACGTCCCGGCGGCGAGCACCGGCATCTCACCGAGCAGCGCGTCGAGCGCGTTGCGGAGCCAGTGCGCCACCCGCGACTCGCTCGTCATCAGCCACTGGTATGCGCTGTGCGCAAGTCTCACCACGCCCGACCATCCTACGCCGTTTGACCGGACCCGGCGGCGCACGCCTCCGCACACCCGCGCACCTATCGACCCGTTCGCTGACGGCCTCGCGCCAGGCTCGCTATGCTGGCCTCGCGTGACGCTGATCGACACCCACTGCCACCTCGACGTCGCGGCGTTCGACGCCGACCGCGACGCCGTGATCGCGCGCGCCACCGCCGCCGGGGTCGCCGGCATGCTGATCCCGGCGATCCGGCCGCGCACGTGGGACGCGCTGCGCGCGCTGGCCGGTCGCCACGCCGGGGCCGGGGTGCGTGCCGCGTTCGGCATCCACCCGCAGATCGTCCCGGCGCTCGATCCCGACGAGCTCGCCGGCGATCTGACCGCGCGGCTGATCGCGGCGGCCCACGATGCGTGCGCGATCGGCGAGTGCGGGCTCGACGGCGCAACCGGCGCGCACGAGCTCCAGGAGCGGCTGTTTCGCGCCCACCTCCGCGCCGCCCGCGCCACCGGCAAGCCGCTCGTGATCCACGTCCTGCGCGCCCACGACGCCGCGCCGCGGATCCTGCGCGACGAGGGCCCGGTCACCGGCGTGATGCACAGCTACTCCGGCGGCGCCGACCTCGTGCCGGTCTACGCCGGGCTCGGCCTCGCGTTCTCGTTCGCCGGCCCCGTCACCTACGGCAACGCACGCCGCCCGCTCGAGGCCGCGCGCGCCGTCCCCGCCGATCTGCTGCTCGCCGAGACCGACGCCCCCGACCAGGCGCCCCACGCCCACCGCGGCGGCCGGTCCGAGCCTGCGTTCGTCGCCGACGTGATCGCCGGCCTCGCCGCCGCCCGCGGCGCCGATCCGGCCGAGCTCGCCGCGCTGACCACCGCCAATGCGCGCCGGCTGTTCGCCGCCTGGTGAACTGACGGCCCGCGTGATGAATCCTTGACGATATCGCGCCCGGCGTCGCGCTAGCTCTGCGAACCGTGGTCGCGCGGCGGTTGGCGTGCAACGTGGAAGGTCACATCGTCATGAGAATCGCCGTGGTGGTGTCGCAGATCCTGGTGGTGATCGCGCTGCTGGCCGGCACGGCCGCCGCGCAACCCGGCGCGGCGCCCGCGACGCTACCGGCCATGCCGCTACCCGCCGAGCCGCCACCGCCGAGCGCCACATCCGAGGCGGCGGTCGATCCGAGCACGGCGAGCGCGATCTCGCTCGCCGTGACCCTGGCGTCGTACGTCGCGATCATCGCGGGCCACAACAACGGCGCGGTGATCGGCGTCGGCGCGCTGGGGACCCTGATCGGACCGAGCACCGGCCGGTGGTACGCTCACGCGAGCGGGGCCAGCGGGCTGGCGATCCGGCTCGCCGGGGTAGGCGCCACGATCGGCGGCGTGGCGCTCGCGTTTCATGACTGCCCGCTGTTCGGGGATCATTGCGATGCCTCCCTCGAGGGCCCCGCGCTGGTGCTCGCCGGGGTCGTGGCGTACGTCGGCGGCACGATCTACGACATCGTGGGTGCGTCCTCGGATGCGCGCGACTACAACGCCCACCTGAACAACGTCGCGCTGGTCCCGGTGATCCACTCCGACCAGCACAGCTACGGCCTCGCCGTCGCCGCGCAGTTCTGACCGGCCACCCAGCCGCGGCTATTCCGGCATCGAGTCGGGGATCTGCAGGGCGTCCCAGATCTCGAAGTACTTGTGGCGCACGGACGCATCGAGCTGGTCGCCGAGCGCGCGCGGCGAGCCGGTGTGCTTGATCAACTCGACCACGTCGCCGATGTCCTTCGCGCGGTGGATCGACGTCATCCCCGAGGCGAGCTTGAGCTCGACCAGCGTGGCCAGCGGAATCAGGGCGAGCTTGCCGTCCCGCCAGGCGACCTTCGCAGGATCAGGGAACTGCACGGCCTTGGGCTTGCCATCGCCCGGATAGTCGCCGGTCACGAGCACGTCGATCGCGACCCCCAGCTCGGTGTCACGCATCCCCCGGCTCCCGGGAAACTTCTCGGTATAGCCACGGCCCAGCCAGTGGTCCTTGAATCGCTGCAAGCTATCGCGCGTCAGCAGGACGTTGACATCCACGGTGACCCGCCGGTAACCGTACTCGTTGAGCGCCATGCCGCCGACGATCGCGTACGGGATCGCGAGCTCGTCGAGCGCCGCGACGAGCTTGTGCATGGCCTGCTGAACATCTGCGGTGCCCATGAAGAACTTCTCCGCGTATTCCAGTCCGGCCCAGACGGCAGCTGCGCCCATCCGATCACTATAGCCTGCCCGCAGGTCCGCCGGCCTCGCGATCGCGGGGGCTACAGCTCGAGCGGCTGGACGCCGAGCACGATGTGATCGTGCGACACCGCGTCGAGCCACAGCAGCAGCCGGCGCGACTCGCCCGCGGCGACGTCGATCTCGATGATCCGGCGCACCGGGTTGCCGGCGAGCGTGCGCGCGAGGTCCTGCTCGGCGGTGTTCCAGGCAGTGGCGAGCGGCGTCGAGCGCACCGGCAGGCCCTCGACCTCGACCGAGACCCCCATGACGAACCGGGCGAACGCCGGGTTGGCGGCGATGATCACGCCCTGCGGGGTCATCAGCGCGAGCGGCAGCCGGCAGGCATCGAACGCGATCCGCGCCAGCTCGTCGCGGCTGTTCTGCGACCGCTGCTCGATCACGACGCGCTTGGCCGGACCGCCGCGGTTGCCGCGCCGGCCGAACCCCATCATGTCCATCACGGTCTTGAGCTCGTAGATGAACGCCGCCATGTCCTTGTGGCGCTCGGCGGGGCGCTTGGCGAGCGCATGGTAGATCAGGGTCTCGAGCGCCGGATCGACGCCGCCCTCGACCAGCAGCTGCGGCGACTTCGCGCGCTCCTCGAGGTGACCGGACAGGATCTTCTGGACCGCGCCGTCCCACGGCACCTGGCCGGTGATCAGCTCGTACAAGAGGATCCCGACGCCGTAGACGTCGCTCGCGGGCGACGCCGGCTCGCCGCGGATCCGCTCGGGCGCGACGTAGTGCGGGGTGCCGGACAACGACGTCGAGGCCCGGCTCGCGGTCAGCGAGCGCGCGAGCCCGAAGTCGAGCAGCTTGATGATCGTCTTGCTGCGCTTGCCCTCGTGCTCCTCCTCCGAGATCAGGATGTTCTCGGTCTTGATGTCGCAGTGGACGACGCCCTGCTTGTGGATGTAGTGCAGGGCCTCGGCGAGCTGGAGCACGATGTCGCACGCCTTGCGCGAGCTCAGCTGCTTCTCGCGGAACAGGATCCGGTTGAGCGCCTCGCCGTCGACCAGCTCCATCACCATGAACATCCCGACCTTCTCGTCCTCGCCGAAATCGACGACCGACGTGATGCTCGGGTGGGACATCGCCGACGCGAACCGCGCCTCGCGGTAGAACAGCTCGCGCGCCTCGTCGGTCTCGGCGACCTGGTTCGAGATGATCTTGAGCGCGAACGTCCGCGACAGGTGGATGTGCTTGACCTTGTAGACCTTGCCCATCCCGCCCTGGCCGATCCGGGTCAGGATCTGGTAGCGGCCGCCGATCAGCGACGAGTACTCGGCGGTCTCGACCCGGACGATGGCGCTGCGCGGCGGCGGGCGCGGCGTGGTGAACGCGCGGCCCGGGTTGCCGCGGTCCGCGGCCGGGCTGGGCCCGACCCCGGATTCGGTGCCGGCGCGATCGACCATCAGCGCGCGCGACGCGCTCGAGCCGCGCTGCGGGCGCTGCGGCGCGGTCGGCTTCACCGTGCGCGGGTGCGGCGGCGCGACCGGCAGCGCGCGGGCGACCGACAGCGTGCTCTGCGCCGGCGACAGGATCCGCGGATCGACGCGAACCTCGCTCGCCTCGTCGTGGAGCTCGACCTCGGGCAGCCGCGGCAGGTCCGAGGTCGCGGTCACGGTCGGGGTCCGGCGGCGGGTCCGCATCGCCCCGGACGGGCTCGCCGAATGAGACGGCGTCAGCGCCGGCATCGAATCTTCGGAGTCCGGCGGCGGCGGCAGCGGCAGCGCCGGAGGCCGCCGGCCCGGTGGATTGCGGGGATCCGCCACCTGGAAAGCGTACACGAGATAGAGTCGTCCGCGGCGATGCACGCGCTGTGGTCGAGCACGAGCTACGAGCCGCGGCTGCTATCGCTGGTGTTTGCGCTCGCCCCCGCGGCGCTCTTGATCGTGATCGCGTACGCAGCCGTGATGCGCGGCGCGCCGGTCCTGCGTGGGTTCCTCCTCGCGCACTGCGCGTCGCTGTTGCCTTACGCAACGGCGATGATGCTGTCGCCGTCGATCACGTCGCCAGCGGTCGCCGAGCAGCTGTTCCGGGTCGCCGGCGCGTTCGTGCCGATGGCCGGGGCCGCCGGGACTGGCTTTCAGATCGCGCTGATCGGCAAGTTCCGGCCGTACCGCTGGCTGGTCTGGCTGCTCGTCGCATCGGCGGCGATCTGGGTGTACGCCGGCAGCACCGGGTCCGCCGAGGTGAATGGCGTCCGGTGGCTATCCGGATTCTGGTACGCCAACGCCGGACCGTGGGCGTGGCTCGCACTGGCGCACACCCTGGCGATGACGATCCCGGGATTCATCGCGCTCGGTCATGCCGTTCTCACGACCGGCCCGTCGGTCGAGCGCCGCCAGCTACGCGCCGCGTTGCTCGCCAACCTGGTGACCTACGCCGGGCTGATCGACGTCGGGCTGGCCTACGGGATCGGCAGCGTGCCGCTGGGCTGGCTGCTGTCGGGGATCGGCTGCCTGCTCGTGGTGCGCGCGCTGATCGTCGAAGATCTATTGCGGGTGCGCGCCGTCGACACGACCGCGCCGCTGCTCGTCGTGTACTTCGCGGCGGGGGCGCTGCTCGCGTGGGCCGCGCTCGCCGCGCTCGCCGCGCCGATCCCGTGGCCGCTGACCACGCTCGCGCTCGTGGTGTGCTTCGCCGCGGTGCGGATCTCGGTCGCGACGGTCAGCCTGGTCAACCACGGCGGGCGCAGCGAGGGGCCGCTCGATCGCCTGCTGACCCAGCTCGCCGGCCGGGCGCGCACGCTGACCGCGCCGGGGGCGATCGCCCAGCTCGCGATCGACATCATCGAGCTCGGGCTCGGGGTCCGGCCGCACGTGCTGATCGCGTCGCAGGACGACTGGGGCTGGACCACCGAGACCGGCGAGCGGCTCGACGACGCGCGCGCCCCCGATCCGCTGCTCGCGGGCTGGCTCGCCGAGCAGCGCGACGCGGTGTTCGGCGATGATCTCGAGCCGGTGCCGGCCGATCTGCGCGCGCTGGTCGCGGGGCTGTTCGCCGGCCACCGCGCCCGCGCGCTGATCGCGATCGGCAACGCCGACGAGCTACTCGGCCTGATCGTGATCCCGGCGGTCGGCCGGCGGCTCGGGGTCCCGGCGCTCGGCTTCCTGCTGCGCGCCGCCGAGCGGCTCGCCGAGGCGCTGCTGCACGCGCGGCTCGCGCTGCGCGCCGCCGAACGCGCCGCGCTGGCCCGCGAGGTCGAGCTCGCCGCGACGGTGCAGGCCGCGCTGCTGCCCGGCGTGGGCCCGCACGTCCACGGCGACGTCACCGTGGTCGGCTCGTGGCGCCCGGCGACCCGGTGCGCCGGCGACTTCTGGACCGCGCTGCCGCTCGGCGACGCGGCCGCGGCGGCCCGGCCGCTGCTGATCGTGATCGGCGACGTCACCGGCCACGGCGTGGCGTCGGCGATGGTCACCGCCGCGGCGATCGGCGCCTGCGAAGTTTGCGTCCGGCGCGCGGGGGCCGGGCTCGAGCTCCCCGCGCTGGTCGCGGCGCTCGATGCCGCGGTGCGCCGGGTCGGCGGCGGCAGCCTCGCGATGACGTGCGCCGCGGCGATCATCGATCCGACCGGCCCCGGCGGCCCGGCCGGCCCCGACGGCGGCCCCGGCGGCCCCGGCGGACCGGGCGGAGAGATCCGGTTCGTGTCGTGCGGCCATCCGGCGAGCTACCTGTGCCGGCCGACCGACAAGGCGGTCGAGCTCCACGCGCTGGTCGGCCGCGGCAATCCGCTCGGCATCGGCACCCCCGCCGCGCCGCGCGTCCACCGCCGGCCGCTGCAGGCCGGCGATCTCGTGGTCTGGTATACCGATGGTGTGGTCGAAGCGCAGGATCCCGCCGGCGCCGCGTTCGGCGATCGCCGGCTGCAGCACCTCCTGAAGAAGCTCGACCGACCGCGGCTCGCGCCGCTCGTGGTCCACGACCTGGTCAACCGCGGCGTCGCCGCCCACCGCGCGGGCCGGCCGCTCGCCGACGACGAGACCCTCGTGGTCGCCCAGCTGGCGGCGGTTCCGGCCGCGGCACTCGCGCCCGCGGCGCCCGCGCCCGCGGCACCCGCCACCGGCGAGGCCGCGCCGTGAAGCTCCGCGCGCTCAGCTACAACATCCACAAGTGCATCGGCGGCGTCGATCGCCGCTACGACCCGAGCCGGATCGTCGAGGTGATCCGCAAGCTCGAGGTCGACGTCGCGATGCTCCAGGAGGTCGATGGCGGCGCCGCGCGCTCCAACCGCGATCACCAGGTCGACCTGCTCGGCGAACAGCTCGGCCTGCGCTACCGGACCTGGTTCCCCAACGTCGACGTGCGCGGCGGCGGTCAGTACGGCAACGCGATCCTGTCGCGCTACCCGATCATCGAGAGCACCAACATCGACCTCTCGATCCGGTTCAAGAAGCGGCGCAGCGCGCTCCACGCCGTGCTCCGGGTCCGCCACGACGACGTCGACCGCACCGTCCACCTCTACAACATGCACCTCGGCCTCGCCCGGTTCGAGCGCCGGATCCAGCTCCGCAAGTTCCTCGACAGCCACCCGTTCCAGAACCTCCACCACGACACCCCGGTCGTCGTCGGCGGCGACCTCAACGACGTCTACGGCGGGCTCGGCGCCCTGCTCGTCCCCGCCGGGTTCCGCAGCATCGAGCGCCGCCCGCTGACCTTCCCGGCCTGGGGCCCGCTCCGCGCGCTCGACGCGATCTTCGTCCGCGGCGACATGGACTTCATGCGGCTCGCTCGCTGCGACTCCGACCTAGCCCGCCGCGCCAGCGACCACCGCCCGCTCGTCGCCGACATCCGCCTGCGCCCGCACGACCACCACCACCTCGACCCCGACCCGCTCAAGCCCCCCGCCCCCCGCCCGTAGCCCTATCGCGACAGCCGACCAAGCCATGACCCGGGTCGGCGCTTCATGTGCTCCCAGGGCCACCACGAAGATCTGATCCCGCTCGAGGAGGTAGACGATCGCGTACGGGAAGCGCGTCAGCACGCGGCGGCGTACGTCGGGGCGGCCGGGCCACGCAGGTGCCGATCGCGGCATGCGAACGATCTGATCGAGCGCATCCTCGACGGACGAAACGAAGGACGCACCTACTTCGGGCGACCGCTCCGTGTAATACAGCGTGGCCTCGATGAATTCGGCGTCTGCTTCATCGTGAAATCGCCAGGTCACCGGCGGCGATGCGCGGCCACGATCGCGCGCGCGCGTGCGAGCACTTCGTTGCCGTCGCTCAGCGTCGCGCGCCCATCGCGGATCTCCTCGACCCGCCGATCGATCACCTCGGTCCATGCAGCATCGTGCCCAGGCTCGACCACGTCGCTGCCTTCCAGGCTGTCGAGCAGATGAGAAACGAGCTCCGCCCGCTCCGCCTCGGGCAGCCGCAACGCCTCGTCGAGCACGGCCTCGATCGCCATGGTGTCATTGTAGCGTGGTTACCGGTCGGCGTTAAGTACCACTTAGCGTTGGTCCGACCTCAACCCTGGCGCGGCGTCGGGGGCAGCAGCTCGTAGACGACGTTGCACAGCGCCTCGACGCGGCCTTTGGGGCCGCGGACGGCGTGGTGCGCGGCGGCGAGCAGCTTGCGGGTGCGCGCCACGAACTGCTCGAGCGGCACGAAGCTGGCGCGCGCGGCCGGCCTGGTCGCCGCGCCGGTGCAGTACTCGCTGGTCTCGAGCGCGTGGGCGGTGCGGCACGCGATCGGGCGCACCGGATAGATCGAGCACGCGCCGTCGCGGTTGAACGCGCACATCACGCCCATCCGCCAGGCCTCGACGTGGGCGTCGACGTACGACGCCGGATCCTTGACGAACTTCGCCGACAGCCGCGCGGGGACGTCGCCGACCCGGTCGCGCCACGCCGGGTAGGCCGCGCGAAACGCCGCGCGCGCCTCGGCGTTCTCCGGCTGATCGAGCCAGCGCGCGACCCGCACCGCCTCGGGCCGGAACACCATGATCGGCTCCTCGCAGCAGCCGTTGCAGCCGCGCTTGCACGCGACCGTCATGCCCTGCGCCGCGATGCTCGCCGCGCGCGCCTCGACCCCGCGGTCGACCTCGTCCTGCAGGCCGCCGGCGATCGTCGCGACGTCGGCGAGGCTGATCCGGCGCGGGAACTTACGATCGCCGGTCGCGTAGCCGGGGTCGCCGGCGAGGTCCTGGACCAGTTGACCGAGCCGGGCTTCGTCGGGTTCAGCGGCTGCCACACCGACAATCTATCAGCCCAGCGGCTAGCGCGAGCATGCGAGCGCGTCCGGGTTCCGTATAGCCGAGCGTTTCGCGAGGCGATCGAGGCGTAGGAGTCCGTATGCCATACGGACTCTTACGCGCGCAGCGGCTTGTACTTGATGCGGTGCGGCTGGTCGGCGTCGGTGCCGAACCGGCGCTTGCGGTCGGCCTCGTAGTCCGCGAAGTTGCCCTCGAACCACTCGACGTGCGAGTCGCCCTCGAACGCCAGGATGTGGGTCGCGATCCGGTCGAGGAACCAGCGATCGTGGCTGATCACGACCGCGCAGCCCGGGAACTTCTCGAGCCCGTCCTCGAGCGCGCGCAGCGTGTCGACGTCGAGATCGTTCGACGGCTCGTCGAGCAGCAGCAGGTTGCCGCCGCGCTTGATCATCTTGGCGAGGTGGACGCGGTTGCGCTCGCCGCCCGACAGGATGCCGACCCGCTTCTGCTGGTCCTGGCCCTTGAAGTTGAAGCTCGAGACGTACGACCGCGCGTTGATCTGGCGCTCGCCCATCGTCAGGCTCTCGGCGCCCTCGCTGATCTCGTCGTAGATCGTGTTGTTGTCGGTCAGCGCGTCGCGGCTCTGATCGACGTAGCCGAGCTTGACCGTCTCGCCGATCTTGATCGCGCCCTTGTCGGGCTGCTCGATCCCCATGATCATGCGGAACAGCGTGGTCTTGCCGGCGCCGTTGGGCCCGATCACGCCGACGATGCCACCGCGCGGCAGCTTGAACGTCAGGTTGTCGATCAGCATGCGGTCGCCGAACGACTTGGTGACGCCCTCGAACGCGACGACCTCGCCGCCGAGCCGCGGCCCGGGCGGGATCACGATCTCGAGCGCGGCGTCGCGGACCTCGCGCTGCGCCTCGGCGACCATCTCGTCGTAGCGGTTGAGCCGGGCCTTGCTCTTGGCCTGGCGCGCCTTGGGCGACAGCCGCACCCACTCGAGCTCGCGGGCCAGCATGCGCTCGCGCGCGCCGGCCTGCTTCTCCTCGTCCTTGAGCCGCTTGGCCTTGAGCTCGAGCCAGCCCGAGTAGTTGCCCTCGAACGGGTGGCCCTCGCCGCGGTCGAGCTCGAGGATCCACTTGGCGACGTTGTCGAGGAAGTAGCGATCGTGGGTGATCGCGACCACCGTGCCCTTGAACTCCTCGAGCATGCGCTCGAGCCACGCGACGCTCTCGGCGTCGAGGTGGTTGGTCGGCTCGTCGAGCAGCAACATGTCCGGCTTGCTGAGCAGCAGCCGGCACAGCGCGACGCGGCGGCGCTCACCGCCGGAGATCTTGGTGACGTCGGCGTCGCCCGGCGGGCAGCGCAGCGCGTCCATCGCCATGTCGACCGTGTGGTCGAGCTCCCAGGCGTTCGCGGCCTCGATCTGGTCCTGCAGCCGGCCCTGCTCCTCGAGCAGCTTCTCCATCTTCTCGGGCGACATGTCCTCGCCGAGCTTCATCGAGATGTCCTCGAACCGCTGCAGCAGCGCGCGGGTCTCGGCGACGCCCTCGTCGACGTTGCCCTTGACGTCCTTGCTCGGATCGAGCTGCGGCTCCTGCGGCAGGTAGCCGATCTTGAGCCCGGGGGCCGGCCATGCCTCGCCGAGGAATTCCTTGTCCACCCCGGCCATGATCCGGAGCAGGGTGCTCTTGCCGGCGCCGTTGTTGCCGAGCACGCCGATCTTCGCGCCCGGATAGAACGACAGCCAGATGCCTTTGAGGATCTCGCGCTTGGGCGGCACGAGCTTGCGCAGATCCTTCATCACGAACGTGTACTGGGCGGTCATGTTCGGCGCGGTTATACCCGCGTGCCGAACCCTCGGCTACCACCACCTGCACGATGCTCACCCGAGCCTCGGTCGCCGCCGGCGTCCGACGCTGCAATCGACCGCGGAGCCGCACGTTGCGGGTCGGTCCCCGGCGGCGATGGGCTAAGGTTCCGTGATGGCACACGCGCACAAGCCGGCGGTGCTCGAGGAGCTGCTCCGGCGCGAGGACGCCGATCGCCTCGAGATCATCTGCGGCGAGATCGTCGAGAAGGCCTCGCCGTCGCCTCGCCACAGCCGGACGACCCGCAAGCTCGGCGCCGCCATCGATCCATTCGATCGCAAGCCGGGCGGCGTGGAGCCCGGCGGCTGGTGGCTGTTCACCGAGATCCACGTCGGATACGCACATGGCCACAGCGAGGTCTATTGTCATGACGCCGCCGGCTGGCGGCGCGATCGATCGCCGACCGAGCCCGCGGGCTGGCCGGTGCGGCTCCGCCCAGACTGGGTGTGCGAGAGCGTGTCGCCGAAGCATCAAAAACGCGATCTGGTAGACAAGCCACGCGTGCTGCACGCCGCCGAGGTGCCGCACTACTGGACGATCGATCCCGAAGATCGCGTCCTGATCGTCCACCGTTGGTCGCGCGACGGCTATGTCGCCATCCGGCAGGCAACCGCCGGCGAGACGATCCGCGCGGAGCCGTTCGACGCGATCGAGATCAAGCTCGGCGTGCTGTTCGGCGACGAAGACGACTGAGCCTCGGTCTCCGTCGGTGGCCGACGCTGCATCGACCGCGGAGCCGCACGTTTGCTGGTCGGTCCCGGCGCGGGTACGCTAGAGTTGTCGGGCTGATGATGGCGCACGCACACAGGCCGGCGGTGATCGAGGATCTGCTCCTCCGCGACGACGCCGATCGGCTCGAGATCATTGGTGGCCAGATCGTCGAGAAGGCCGCCCCGTCGGTCGAGCACAGCTTTTCAGAGACCAAGCTCGTGGTCGCGATCGATCCGTTCAATCGCAAGCCGGGCGGTCGCGGCCCCGGCGGCTGGTGGATCCTCACCGAGATCCACGTCGGCTATCCACGCGGCGAGCTCTATTGTCATGACGTTGCCGGCTGGCGACGTGATCGCACAGATCGCCCCACAGGATGGCCGGTGCGGATCCGCCCCGACTGGGTCTGCGAGATCGTCTCGCCGAAGCACCACCGGCGCGATCTCGTTGACAAGCCGCGCGTGCTGCACGCCGCCGAGGTGCCGTACTACTGGACGATCGATCCCGAAGAACAGCTGCTGGTCGTCCACCGCTGGTCGCGCGACGGCTATGTTGCGATCCAGCGCGCCGGCGCCGGCGAGACGATCCGCGCGGAGCCGTTCGACGCGATCGAGATCAAGCTCGGCGTGCTGTTCGGCGACGAAGACGACTGAGTCAGCGAGTCCTCGAGACGATGTCCGACAGCTCTTGCGAGGCAGCTGCGCTAGCATCCGGGCGTGGCCTACCGCGACGATGCCAGCGACGCGTGCGAGGCGCCCACGGCGGACGGGGTGCTGCGGGCGGAGCTGGCGCCGCGGCACGTCAAGCTCGCGGTGGCCAACCGCTCGCTCGAGATCGTCGAGGCGTTCGCGACGATGGTCGAGCATCACAAGAAGCACCCGGCGAAGGACCAGCGGGCGTCGATCCGGATCACCGGGCGGTTGCTGGTGGCGCGCGACGTGCCGCGCGACGGCATGGGGGTGTGGGTCGAGCTCGATCCGGGCGGCGCGCACGCCGGGTTCCGCCGGATCTTCGGGGTCGATCCGGTCAACCTGCTCGAGCCGTCGGGGCTCGCCGGGCTCGCGGCGCTCGATCGGCTGGTGCTGCGGCTGCGCCATGCACTCGGCCACCTCGCCGGCGACACGCTCCGGGTGATCGAGCTCGGGTCGTCGGCGACCGGCGGGCTCGACAAGGTGCTGTGCATCGAGCACGCCGAGCACACCGAGGTCTATGCGCGCCGGCTGTTCCGCGATCGGGCGCGGCTGGCGATCGCCGCCCACGACGACGGGCGGATCGTCGTGCGCGATGGTCGCGCGAAGCCGCCGAAGCCCCGGCGCCGGCGCCGGGGCCGACGCGCGGAGCCCGCCGCGGCCGCGTCGGGTGCACCGGCGCTCGTGGGCTACCGCGAGCTCGTCGTGCAGTCGCGCCACGGGGTCACCGCCGTCGGCGACCACCTGCGGTTCACCGATCCGCAGGGCACCGACCTCGCCACGGTGGCGATGCCGTGGATCGCGTTCGAAGATCGCGTGGAGCTCGCCGAGCGGGTCGGCGAGCGCGTCGATCGCGAGTACCGCAACGTGACCGCGTGGCCACCGCGGCTGCGCGCCGAGAACGACCCGGCACGCTGAGTCAGCGCACGGCGCTGCATGCGGCACGGGCCCCAGTTCGTGCGCTCCCGCTCCCGTGGCCCGACGCTGAACCGGACACCAGTTACATGCAGCGCGTCATGAACTCCCATTCGATCGATGCGGCGCGGGAGCTCGACGCGATCGCCGCGGCATGACGCACGTGCGCAGCGGCTCGCCGCCGCGCTGCGGCGAACCCTCCCGATAATCTATAGGCGAGATCTGTGTTGTAGCGATTACTCATTGATGACCGCGGCTAGGTCTCCTATGGTGGAGGGGTGGACGCGGTTGATCTGCGCATCCTCGAGATCCTGCAGCGGGACGCACGCGTCACGCAGCAAGAGATCGCGCGCCGGGTCCGGTTGTCCCAGCCGAGCGTCGCCGATCGGATCCACAAGCTCGAGGCGCGCGGCGTGATCCTCGGCTATGTCGCGCGCGTCGACCCGACGCACCTGGGCAAGGACATCACCGCGTTCATCGGCGTGGGGATCTCGCACCCCAAGTACTTCGAGCAGTTCGGTAAGCGCGTGTTGGCGCTGCCGGACGTCCTCGAGTGTCACCGCGTCGCCGGCAGCGACTCATACCTCCTGAAGATCCGGACCGAGAATACGCGGTCCCTCGATCGTCTCCTGATCCAGGAGATTCGCGTCATTCCCGGCGTACACCGCACGGAGACCACGCTCGTGCTGTCCTCGATCAAGGAGGACATGGCGCTCTCGGTCCATCTCGAACAGGAGCCACCGTCATGAACCCCGATCGATCCGTCTCCGCGCGGCCCTCCACCGCTCCGCCGTTCGGGGACTCCACGCCGAGCATCACGCCGCCGGCGGTCGCCGCCCGGTTGCCGCCGCTCGCCACGCGGATGGCGAACATGCCCGCGTCGGCGGTGCGCGAGATCCTGAAGGTCGCCGAGCGCCCCGACATCCTGTCGTTCGCGGGCGGCCTGCCGGCGCCGGAGCTGTTCCCGGTCGAGGCGATCGCCGCGGCCCACGCCGAGGTGCTCGCAAACAACGGCCCCAGCGCGCTGCAGTACTCGACGACCGAGGGCTACGCGCCGCTGCGCGCCTGGATCGCCGAGCACCTGCAGCACCGCGGGATCCCGGCCAAGCCCGACGAGCTACTGATCACGAGCGGTTCGCAGCAGGGCATCGATCTGGTGGCGCGCGTGTTCCTCGATCCGGGCGACGTCGTGCTGGTCGAGAACCCGACGTACCTCGCCGCGCTGCAGGCGTTCGCCGCGTACCAGGTCCGGTTGGTCGCCGTGCCGAGCGACGATGACGGCATGCTGCTCGACGGGCTCGCCGAGCTGATCGAGACTCACCGGCCCAAGCTGATCTACCTGGTGCCGAGCTTCCAGAACCCGAAGGGCACCACGCTGCCGCAGGCGCGGCGCGCCGAGCTGGTGCAGATCGCCGCCGAGCACCAGGTCGCGATCCTCGAGGACGATCCGTACGGCGAGCTGTCGTTCAACGGGCCGCCGCCGCGCCCGATCGCCGCGTCGAGCCACGGCAACGTGCTCTACCTCGGCACGTTCTCGAAGACGCTCGCGCCGGGGCTGCGGATCGGCTGGATCTGGGGCGATCCGAGCATCGTGCGCAAGGCGACGATCGCGAAGCAGGCCGCGGATCTGCACACCGCCACCTTGGCCCAGCGCGCCACGGCGTCGCTGCTGTCGCGGTTCGACTATGCCGCGCACGTCGCGCACATCTGCGACGTCTACAACGAGCGCTGCCAGACGATGCTCGCCGCGCTCACCGAGCACACGTCGGGTTGCCGCTGGGTGGTGCCGACCGGCGGCATGTTCGTGTGGATGCAGCTGCCGGCCGGGCTCAACGCGGTGGAGCTGTTGCAGACCGCGATCGCGCGCAAGGTCGCGTTCGTGCCGGGCAACGCGTTCTTCGTCGAGCACATCCGCAACGACTTCATGCGGCTCAACTTCTCGAACCAGCCGCCGCTGTCGATCGTCGAGGGCATGCGGCGGCTCGGTCAGGTGATCGCGGGCGCCGTCGCAGGCTGACGCACGGCGTCCCAGGCCGACGGCTGCTGCGCGCGGCGGTCCAGGCATGCCTCGGCAAACCACTCGCGCGCTCGCGGCGCGCGCGCTACCTTGAGCGCGAGGGGGCATTGGCTATGCGCGCGATCGGAAATCTGATCTGGTTTGTGCTCGGCGGGTTGTGGATGGGGCTCGGCTGGTGGCTCGCGGCCGTCGTGATGGCGGTGTCGATCGTCGGCCTGCCGTGGGCGCGATCGTGCTTCATGATCGGCACGTTCTGCTTCCTGCCGTTCGGCCGCGAGGCGATCGATCGCAAGGAGCTGACCGGCCGCGATGATCTCGGGACCGGCGCGCTCGGGCTCGCCGGCAACATCGTGTGGTTCGTGCTCGCCGGGTTCTGGCTCGCGATCGGCCACCTCGGGGCCGCGATCGCCAACTTCGTGACGATCATCGGCATCCCGTTCGGGATCCAGCACCTCAAGCTCGCCGGTTGCGCGCTGGCGCCCGTCGGCAAGACGGTGGTGACCAAGGAGGTCGCGGCCGAGGCGCGGCGGCGCCATGCCTATCGCGCGCTGAACGGGTTCTGACGGCGATCAGGCCTTCATCAGCGTCCAGTCGTGCGTGTGGTCGGCGCCGTTGATCGGGTCGACGTCGCTCGACGACGTCACCGTCACCGCGGTGCCCGCCTCGATCATCGTCAGCTGCGCCATCGTCAGCATGATCGTGTGCGTGTGGTTGCCGTCGTTCGACGACGTATAGGTGGCGCCCGCGCTCGGCGGGCTCGTCAGGTCGGCGGTCGGGACGCAGACGGTGTGCGAATGCGACGCATTCACCGTCGACGTCGAGTCGATGCCATCGCACGTACCGCCGGCGGTGTCGTCGTCGGAGGACGACGAGCAGCTCGACAGCAGCGAGGGCAGGATCGGGACGAGCAGCAGCACCGTGGTGCCACGCGTGAGGAGTTGGCGTCGGGTCAGCATCTTGAAGAGGAGAGGCGACGTCGCCGCCGAGGTCGCGTGCAACACTGTGTCTCGATCGTCTCGGCGGAGTGTCGCTCGTGCAGGTGCTCGTGCCAGCGGATTTCGAGTCACCGCCGCACGCCTGGGAGGTCGGCGGTGGTGATCGCTCGTGCGCTCGCGCGCACCGTCGCTTGTCGATCGTTCGCTCGGTCGCCTCTGCCGTGCGCGGGCTGCCCGATCGGCCTGCCCGATCGGCCTGCCTGGGTGGCGGGGCTCGTGGGGCGCGCCGGCGCTGCCGCGGCGCGACGCGGTTGACAGCGACGTGGGTGTGCGCATGTTGCACCCATGTTCACGTCATGGCGGCTGGGCCGGGTCCTCGGCTTTCCGGTCGAGATCAACCTCAGCTTTGTTCTGTTGCTCGCGCTGGTGTTCTTCGCGTTCGGCGGGCTCGCCGGCGTGATCATCACCTGCATCGCGTTTGCCTCCGTGCTGCTGCACGAGCTCGGCCATGCGCTGGTGGCGCGCCGGCTCGGCGTGCCGATCGCCGGCATCGAGCTGTCGTTCTTCGGCGGCGCGGCCAAGATGACGCAGATGCCGCGCTCGGCGGATCACGAGATCGCGATCGCCGCGGCCGGCCCGGCGGTGTCGCTGATGCTCGGCGGCCTGGGCCTCGGCCTCGGGCTGATGTTCCACAGCCCGCTGCTCGCGCGGATCGGCGAGATCAACTTCGTGCTCGCCGCGTTCAACCTGATCCCGGCGCTGCCGATGGACGGCGGACGGATCCTGCGCGCGCTGCTCACCCGCAAGGTGGACTTTGTCCGGGCCACGGACATCGCGGTCCAGGTCTCGCGCGTGGTCGCCGTCGGGTTCGGCATCCTCGGCCTGTTCGGCGCGTACCAGCTGCTCGTGCTGGCTCCGCTGCTGTGGCTGATGGGCAGCCGCGAGCAGGTGATGGCGCGCGCGATGGCCGATCAGTATGCCGGCTGGGGCGGCTCGGGCGGCTATCGCCGGGGCCGCGGCCCATTCGACGGCGGCCCGCGTGACCCCGGTGGCTTCGGTGGCTTCACCCGCACGGCCGATCGGCCGCCGCGGTTCACGATCCGCCAGATCGGTGGCCGCCTGGTGATCGAAGCGATCGAGTAGCCAGGCATCGCCGGTCTTCCGGCCGAACAGACTGTCGCGCCGGTGACGCAGGATGTCGGATGGCAGCAAGCTGACGTGCGGCATCGCGGAGTGTTACCAGAGGACATGGTGAACCTCAGCGATGTGTTCACGCCGCGCCGGGTCGGGGATCGCTTCCAGCTCGAGGTGTCGCCCAGCTGGCGCCAGGGCCGCGGTGCGTTCGGCGGGCTGGTGATCGGCGCCGCGATCAGCGCGATCGAGCAGCAGGTGGCCGATCCGACGCGCAAGGTTCGCTCGGTGACGGCGCAGATCCCCGGGCCGGTCGAGCACGGCATGGTCGAGATCGCCGTCGAGACCTTGCGCCAGGGCAAGAACGTCTCGACCTTGCGCGCGGCGCTGTCGCAGCACGGCGAGGTCCGGACCCACGCGGTGGCGATCGTCGCGGCGGACCGCCGGCTCGATCCGGCCGCGCCGGGCGGCGGCGCGGAGTGGAACGAGCTCCAGCGGCCGGTGGCGCCGGCGTGGACCACGGTGGCGCCGGCGCCGGTCGGCAGCCTGTGGCCCGAGTTCGCGCAGCACTTCGAGTACCGCGTGATCGAGGGCGTGCCGGGGAGCGGCGGCGCCGCGCGGGTGCTCGGCTGGGTGCGTCCGCGCGTACCGGAGCCGCACCGGACCGCGAGCTACATCGCCGCCTTGATCGACGCCTGGCTGCCGGCGGCGTTCATGCGGTTCTCCGCGGTCCGGCCGATGGCGACGATCGCGTTCACGCTCGACATCGTCGGCGGGGTCGACGGGCTCGATCCGGCGGTGCCGCTATTGTATCGCTCGAGCGCGCCGGTGTGCGGCGCCGGCTATAGCCTCGAGACCCGCGAGCTGTGGAGCGAGGACGGCCGCCTGGTGGCGATCAACCACCAGACGCTCGCGGTGATCCAGTAGCGCACCCGGCGCCGGTCACCTGGGCGGTCACTTGGCCGGTCACTTGGCTGCAAACTGGGCGTCGGCGCCGAACTGCAGGATCACGTCGAGCTGGGCGGTCGGGTACTTCGCCTTGACCTTGTTCTGGACCTCGGCGGACGTCTTCGACGACGCGACCGCCGCGTCGAACGTGTCGAGGTAGGCGCGGGTGGCGTCGATCGCGCCGGCGTCATCCTTCAGCTTGGGATCCTTGTGGCCGGCGATCACCGTCGTGGGCTTGAGCGCGGCCAGCTCGTCGAGCGTCTTGCGCCACGCCTTGCGCTGGGCCACGGTGGTCTCGCGGGTCCAGGCGTGGACGCCGCGGTAGATGATGTCGCCGGCGACCACGGTCTTGATCGACGGGATCCACACGTAGGAGTTGTCCTCGGAGTCGCCCTGCACGCCGCCGTGAACCTCGAGGGTCTGGCCCTCGAGCGTGAGCGTAGTGCCGGCGAGCGCGGTCGGCAGCACCGGCTGGCTGGTGACGAGGTCGCCGTACAGCGGGCCCCACTGCTTGACCTTGTCCTGCCAGGTCTTCTTGATCTCGTCGACCGCGGCGGGCAGCGCGACCAGCTTGGCCTTGGGGAACGCCTGCTGGATCACGGTGAGCCCGAAGTAGTGATCGGGATGGAAGTGCGTGATGTAGACCGTGGTCAGGTTCTTCTTGCGCTCGAGGATCATCGCGACCAGGCGATGGGCATCGGCGAGATCGAACTGGGCGTCGATCAGGATCGCGTCCTTGTCGCCCGCGATCAGGGTCGAGTCGACCAGGAACCCCGCCGGCGAGCCGGTGAACACCGTGGCGGTGAGCTTGGGCTCGGCGTGGGCGGCCGGGGCGGCGAGCGTGACCGCCCCAACGGCGGAGACGGCGGCGGCGGCGAGGATGGTACGAACGGTGTGAGCGGTGGATGACTTCGACATGACGGGCTCCTTGCGAATGACTTGAGGGTAGGCATCGCCGCGCGGAGGGTCGAGGTCAGGAACCGCGGCCGGATGGTTAAATTCGGCGGCGGTGCTCGGTGCGGAACGCGAGCGGCGTGGTCTGGGCGTGGTGGCGAAAGAACTTCACGAGGTTGGTCGGCTCGGCGAACCCAGTGCGCGCGGCGAGCTCCTTGACCGAAAGATCGGTGTGGACCAGCAGGCGCTTCTGCTCGAGGATCACCCGGTCGTCGATCACCTGCTTGGTCGACTTGCCGGCGTGGGCCGAGACCAGCTCGGCGAGCCGGCGCACCGAGATCCCGGCGCGGCGCGCGTAGTGCGCGACCGAGCGGGTCGCCGCGTGATCGCGCTCGAGGATGGTGAAAAACCGCTGGAGCGGCGCGGGCACCGGCGGCGCGCGCCCGACCAGGCGCTCGGCCCGCAGCACGACCACGCGGAGCAGCGCGGCGAGCAGCCACGGCTGGATCTCGTCGAGCGGGCGGGCGTGCTCGCGCTCGAGCTGGCCGGCGATCGCGGCGAGCTCGCGGGCGTCGGCCTCGGGGACCTCGAGCGTCGGCATCGCCCACGACGGCGCGAGCGTCGCGGGCGCCGCCAGCGGATCGGGCGCCTCGCCGCCGCCGAGCAGGAACTCGGGCGAGAACAGCAGCATCCACGCGTCGGCCGGGCCCCCGGATGACGACTCGGTCGCGCCCTGGGCCTCGCGCACGAACTGCTGGACCCGACCGCGCGCGACGAACGTCAGCCGGCCGGCGCCGAGCGGCACCGGTGTGAAGTCGACCACGACCTGGCCCGCGCCGCGCAGCCCGACGTAGATCGTGTGGAAGTCCGGGCGCTGGGGCGCGTCGAGCGCGTGGTCGATCTGGTGCTGCGCGAACCGCTCGAGCAGCGCCGACAGCCGGAAGATCTCGAACCCCAGGCCCGGCTTGAGGTTATGGCGGAACGCCAGGCTGCGGATCGTGGCCGGGCGGCGCGCCATGGCCGGGCAGCGTACGCCGGGGCCGCGCCCGCGACCAATCATTGCCGTACGACAATAATTGTTCAACAACAATCATTGTGCTACCAACAGGATCACGATGACCATCGCAACCCCGAGCCACCGCGGCAGCCCGGTCCGGCCCAACCTGGTGCTCGCGATCTGCTGCATGAGCCTGCTGATGGTGTCGATGGACGCCACGATCGTGAATGTGGCGCTGCCGGCGCTGCGGCGCGACCTCGGATCGTCGACGTCCGGTCTGCAGTGGGTGATCGACGCTTACACGATGGTCGTCGCGAGCCTGCTGATGCTGTCGGGCTCGCTGGCCGACCGGTTCGGCCGCCGTCGCACGTTCCAGACCGGCATGGTCGTGTTCACGATCGCGTCGGCGCTGTGCAGCCTGGCGCCGGGGCTGCACAGCCTGATCGCGTTCCGCATGCTGCAGGCGCTCGGCGCCAGCATGTTGAACCCGGTGGCGATGTCGATCATCACCAACACGTTCATCGAGCCGAAGGCGCGCGCGCGCGCGATCGGTGCCTGGGGCGCGGTGGTCGGGATCTCGATGGCGCTCGGGCCGCTGGTCGGCGGCGGGCTGACCCAGGCCATCGGCTGGCGCTCGATCTTCTGGATCAACCTGCCGATCGGCGGCGCCGCGATCGCGCTGGCGCAGCGCTTCGTACCCGAGTCGAAGGCGCCCCGCGCGCGACGGATCGATCCGGTCGGCCAGCTGCTGGTGCTCGCCGGGCTGGCGTCGCTGACCTACGCCGTGATCGAGGGCCCGCACCACGGCTGGACCTCGCCGCTGATCCTCGGGCTGTTCGCGGTCGCGGTCGGCTCGATCGCCGGGATCCTGATCTACGAGCCGCGCCAGGCCGAGCCGCTGATCGATCTGCGGTTCTTCCGCAGCGTGCCGTTCACGAGCGCCACGGTGATCGCGGTCTGCATGTTCAGCGCGTTCTCGGGGTTCGTGTTCTTGAATGCGCTGTACCTGCAGGAGGTCCGCCTGCTGCCGGCGTTCCAGACCGGGCTGTACACGCTGCCGCTCGCGCTGGCGACCATGCTGTGCTCGCCGATCTCGGGCCGCCTGATCGGTCGCTACGGTACGCGGCCGTCGCTGCTGATCGCCGGCGCCACGGTCGCGATCAGCGCGCTGATGCTGACCCGGCTCGACGGCGCCACGCCGTTCGCGTGGCTGATCGGCGCCTACGTGATCTTCGGCGTCGGGTTCGGCCTGGTCAACGCGCCGATCACCAACACCGCGGTGTCGGGCATGCCGCGCGCGCAGGCCGGGCTCGCGGCGGCGGTGGCGTCGACCAGCCGGCAGGTCGGCGCCGCGCTCGGGGTCGCGATCGGCGGCACGATCGCGAGCGCCGCCTCGACCGGGCACCGCGCCGGCCCCGAGTTCCCGGCGGCCACGCACGCGTTCTGGTGGCTGGTCGCCGCCAGCGGCGCGCTGGTGGTGACGCTGGGCCTGGTCTCCACCAGCCGGTGGGCGCGCGGCTCGGTGACCCGGATCGCGGCGCTGCTCGACGAGCCCACCGGAGCCGCGCCATGAGCCGCCGGGCCGCCCGTGCAGCGCGCCGCGGCTCCGCGACAGCACCGCCATCGGCGCCAGCGCCGTCGCCGTCGCCGTCTGATGATCAGCTGTGGCGTCGCCTGGTCGGCCTCGTGATGGCGAGCCGCGACGAATCGCGCCGGACAATCCGCGCGCTCACCGGCTTGCCGGCCGGCCGGATCCGCGTGCTGCGCCGGCTCGGCGACGGCCCGCGCACCCTGAGCGAGCTCGCCGAGCTGATCGGCAGCGACGCGCCGGCGACCACCGTCACGGTCAACGACCTCGAGGATCGCGGCCTCGTGCTCCGCGAGCCGCACCCGACCAACCGGCGCGCCAAGCTGGTCTCGCTGACCGCCAGCGGTCGCGCCGTGCTGGCCCGCGCGATGCGGATCATCGACGCCACCCCACCCGCGTTCTCCGCGATCTCCGGCGCCGATCGCGCCGCCCTGGCGCGCATCCTCGACGCGCTCTCCGGCTCCGAGGATGCCGCCTCGCCGTCGCCTCGCGAACCCCGCGAACCCAAGTGATGCCATGACCCCGCTCGGCTACCTCGCCCACGTCTTCACTGGCGCTCTGCTCTGCAACGCCATCCCACACCTCACCTCGGGCCTGCAGGGCCGCCCGTTCCCGACGCCGTTCGCGACCCCGCGCGGCGTCGGCGACTCATCGCCGTTGCTCAACGTCGTGTGGGGCCTGCTCAACCTGTTCGGCGGCCTGTGCCTGCTGCTGACCCACCCGGTCTCCCAGCTCGGCGTCGGCCTCGCGCTGGTCGCGCTCGGCGCGCTCGCGATCGGCGTCTACCTCGCGCTCCACTTCGGCAAGGTCCAGCGCAGCATGTAACGATGTCCTCGCGATGATCGCACGGGCCTGACGTGCCGCGCCACGGCGATCGACTCGCGCTGGCTGCTGCCCCTCGTCCTCGGGGATCGCGGCGGCTGCAAGCAGCAGCTTCTTGGCCTGGTCGTCGCGCACGGCGAACTTCGGCGCGGGTGGCGCGACCGCGGTGGGCGGCGTGGCCGCGGCGGGCGGCGCGACCGGCACCACGATGGCCGAACCGCCGCTGCCGCCGCCGGAGCTCGGCGTCGGCTTGCTCGAACAGGCGGCCAGGACGAGGACGGCGAGGCACGCGAGTCGCATGTCGAGCGAGCTTATCGCAGACGCGCCCTACCTGTTCGTCGGCGAGGGCGAACGGCTGATGCTGCAATGAGGCGATCTTCGAGACCTGGCCGCCAGCGCCGTGACGCGCCGTGACGTGACGCGCGCTGCGTCAGGCCGACCTCGAGCGCCGAGCGCGTTGTAGACCGCAACACCGGGCGCCATCGCACGCTTGCTCCCGCGTCACGGCCACGCCACGCACGCCGCCCGCGACGCCCGGCACGGGAGATGCTCCATCCGCGATCATGGCAACGCGTGATGTCGTCGCGATCGGCTGCTCCGCGGGCGGCATCGAGGCACTGCCGCGCATCCTGCAGCAGCTCCCCGCCGACCTCCCCGCGTCGGTGTTGATCGTCCAGCACCTGGCGAGCGACGGCCCGCGCTACCTCGCGAGCATGCTCGCGAACCGGACCGCGCTCCGGGTCGTGTGGGCCGACCAGGGCGCCCGGATCTCACCGGGGTGCGCGTACGTCGCGCCTCCCGACGTGCATTTCCTGGTCGCGGACGGCCATGTCCGGCTCACCCGGAGCGCGCGCGAGAATCACGCCCGGCCCTCGATCGACAAGCTGTTCCGCTCCGTGGCGGCGGAGTACCCCGGCCGGGCGCTCGGCGTGCTGCTGACCGGCATGCTCGACGACGGCGTGGCCGGCCTGCGCGCGATCCGCGACGCCGGCGGCGAGATCATCGTCCAGGATCCGGACAGCGCGGCCTATCCCGACCTGCCGGGCCGGGCGGTGCTGGCGCTCGCTCCGGAGCGCGTGCTGCCGATCGACGCGATCGGCGGATCGATCCTCGCGCTGCTCGCCGAGCGCGCCACCCCACGCGCGCCGTCGCGCGAGCTCGTGCTCGAGGCCAGCTTCGACCGCCAGGAGACGGTGACGCCCGCGGCCATGGATCAGCTGGGCACGAGGACGCCGATCGCCTGCCCGGAGTGCCACGGGCCGATGTGGCAACTCGGCGACGATCGCGGCCGGCGCTATCGCTGCTACCTCGGACACGTGACCACCGCGACCCAGCTCGTCGGAGCGAGCACCGACGAGGTCGAGGCGGCGCTGTGGAGCGCGGTCCGCGCGCTCCACGATCGTGCGCTGACCCTCGAGACCCTCGCCGGCGATGCGCGC
>DATBBB010000106.1:0-4164 GCA_036271215.1 Kofleriaceae bacterium
CCCCTGCAGCCGGCTCTTGAAGCCGCCGCCGAGCACCGAATCTTTGCCGGCCATCATCGCCTCGAACCCGCGCTTGGCGACCAGCGCTGGGTCGTCCTTCTCGGCTTGGCCGACCTTGGTGTCCAGCATGTCGGCGCGGGCAAAGAAGTCGGTGTCGGTCTCTTGCCCTTGGTGTGCGAGACCTTCTCCTCGGCGACCTTGAGGCCCTGGATATCGATCGGCACGCTCAGGTGCGCCACGCCGCGCTGGGCGAGCGCGGTACGGCACGCCAGGTCGGTGACCGTCATCGCGTGCGCCGGTCCGAGCACGAGCTCGTCGTACAGCGCCACGTCCTTGAACAGCGAGACCAGGTCGACGTCCTGCGTGTGGTGCGTGCCGCCCATGTCGTGATAGGTCGAGCCGGTCAGCGCGATCACCGGCGCGCCGTCGCACTCGGCGTCGACCGAGCGCCGCGGCATGGCTTTCGTTCCGCGAGCCTCCACGCAACCGCGCGACGGGCCCTGGCGGCGCCTCGCGCGAGCGCTACGCTCAGTACCACTCGATCTGGCGCGGCGGCAGGCTGTGCGTCGCGTCGGTCGCGATCGCGGCCTTGTGCGTCGTGGTGCCGCTCGAGTAGTCGTAGACCTGGACCCGCGGTGTGCTGTCCAACGCGTCCGTCAGGTACAGCCGCTGGTGGCCCGGGTCGACCAGCACCGTGCCGTAGACGAAGCTGTCGCTGGCCTCGGTGATCGGGGTCGTCTGGCCGCTCGCGACGTCGAAGCTCCACAGCTGGTCGTGCGGCGTGCCGTTGAACACCCCCGGCGTGACCGCGAAGCCGAGCGCGCCGTTGTTGGCGATGCTCGAGTAGGCGCCGAGCGCGCGGCCACCGAACGCGGACGCGGGCTGGTGCCGGACCTCGACCGGCGGCGAGGCGGTCACGTCGATATAGGCGATGCCCGAGGTCGGGGTCGCGTCGGCGGCGGAGAAGTCGCCGGTGCACAGCACCGCCAGGGTCTTGCTGGCCTCGATGTACGACAGGTCGACGCAGTCCGCGAGCTCGGGGAGGTCGATCGTGGCGGTGACCTGGTCGGTGGTGGTGTCGATCGCGATCACCCGGCCGTGGGCCAGCGTCGAGAAGTCGTCGCTGATCTCGTTCAGCGCGACGAACAGCGTGGTCCCGATCAGCCGCGCCCGGTCGGGCCGGGCCTTGATCATGGCCCCGGTCACCGGGACGGCGTAGCTCGCCAGCTTGATCTGGCCGGTGACCGCCGGCACCGACGGGTCGATGATCAAGAGGTCGTCGCCGTCGTCGCGGTCGATGGGATCCGCGGTCGGCGTGGGGTTGGGGGCGTAGCGGGTCACGTAGGCCTTGGTCGCCGACACGGCGACGACGTCGTGCGGGTCCGCCGCGAACCCGGTGGAGACGTCGAGCTGGTGGGTCGGCGCGCAGGTCGCGGGATCGAGCCAGGTCAACGCCGCGGTCTTGCGGTCGATCAGCAACACCGGATCGCCGGGCTGCGGCCACGACGGCACCACCACGTCGCCGGACAGCGGCTGGGTGACGCCCGCTGCGTGCGCGCCGGAATCGATGCAGTCGCCCTTGGTGACCTGGCCGGTCGATCCGTCGAGCAACGAGATGCTGGTCGACGCGAAGTCGCTGTTGACCACGACCAGCCCGACCCCGGGGGCGGTGCCGGATCCCGCGTCCGAGCTCGGCCCGCTGTCGGCCGGAGCCGAGCCTGCATCGGGGCGCGCTGCGTGGTTGTCGCCACACGCGCCAAAGGCCAGCACGGCGGCGAGCAGCGAAGTGAACGAGAGTGAATCAGATAGCATGTCACGGTTCCTTGGGTTGCGGCTCGGTGGCGAGTGCGACGGTGACGTAGAAGGCGCGGCCGGGCAGCGGGTAATCCAGGAGGTCGCTCTCCTGGGCCCCGGTGAGGTTGTCCGCGCTGACGATCAGCCGGACCCGGCCGCGATCGAAGCCGAGCGACGCCCCGGCCGCGATCCGCGTGCGGGTCGGGATGGCCACGAGGTTGGCCGGGTCGACGTAGTTGCCGCTGGTGACGTCGAGCTCGACGTAGCCGCCGAGCTCGGCGCCGCCGATCGCGATGCCGCGCAGCTCGGGGCGCACCGTGACGTGGACCCGCGGCCGGTAGGGCAGCTGCTTGTCGTGATCGGCGGCGCTGTCGCTCTCGTCGCGCGCGTCGGTCAGCGTGGCCTGCGCGTGGAGCCGGGCGATGCCGTAGCCGAGCTCGGCGCTTGACTCCGCGCCGAGCACGCGCGCGCTGCCGATGTTGCGTGCCCGCGCCACGCCGGCGGTGTTCTGCTGGAACTCGATCAGCTGGTCGGTGAGCACCGCGAACGCCGCGGCGTCGAGGACCAGCCGGGCGCCGCCGCGGGCCCACGCCAGCGCACCGCCCAGATCGGCGGTGGTGCCGTGCTCGGGCTCGAGGTCGCGGTTGCCGAGCACGAAGCCGGTGTTGCCGTATAGCTCGAGGAACGTGGGCAGCCGCTCGTAGTGGCCGAGGTTGGCGCGCAACGTGACCCCATCGCCCGGCGACTGGGTGATCCCCAGCCGCGCGATCGGCAGCGCGCGCGTGATCGGCGGGCCGGGCGGGACGAAGCGGCCGAAGTTGTTGCGCCCGGCGTCGATGTCGCGCGAGGTCTCGAGCCGAAGCGACGGCAAGATCGCGAGATCGAGCGCGGCGATCCGCAGCGCGGTCTCGGCGCCGGCCACGCCGCTGAGCCGGGTCGACAGGCCGCCGTGCTCGCCGGACAGCAGCTCGACCGGAGTGAACGACTCGCGCCGGGCATCGAGCAGGATCGCCGGGGCCAGCCAGTCCGCCGGCGCCCAGCGTGCCCGGGCGACGGCGCCGAGCGCGAACGTGCGATCGCGCTCGTCGGTGTGCACGCCCACCAGCTCGCCGAGCGGGTCGCGGAGCTGCTGCTCGAGCCCGTAGCCGTAGAGCTGCGCGCGCAGCAAGCTGGTCGGGCCGAGCTCGTCGCGCGACTGGTAGGCGAGGGTCGCGACCCCGCGCTCGGTGGTGAGCCGGGACCGGGTGGTCGCGAACCGCGGGTAGCCGGGCAGGCCCTGGTCGCGCGCGAAGCCGAGCGCGATCACCGACAGCTCGCGGTCGCCGGGCAGCGTGAGGTAGCCGCGGACCGCGCCGTCGAGCTCGCGGCTCTGGTTGTTGCGCCGCGCCACGGTCTGGTCGTCGCTGGGGTCGAACGAGGTGCCCTTGTCGTCGACGAACGTGAAGTCGCCCGCGGTGCCGAGCGCGTGCAGCCCGACGTACAGCCCGTAGCCGTCCCCGACCACCGCCACGGTGCCGCCTTCCAGCCAGGTGCCGAACGAGCCGCCGCCGGCCTCGATCGTCGCACCGGTCGCCTCGGGGCGCCGGGTCTCGATCGCGACCACGCCGCCGATCGCCGAGCCGCCGTACGCGATCGGCGTGACCCCGCGGTAGACCTCGACGCGCGCGACGTCGCCGATCGGCAGGGTCGAGAGATCGACCCCGCCACCGGACGCGAGGTTGAGATCGACGCCGTCGAGGTAGACGCTGACCTGCTCCCAGGTCGAGCCGCGCAGCGACAGCAGCGCCGGCGCCGCGACGCCGCCGAGCCGCGACACCGCCACCCCGGGCACGGCGTCGAGCAGATCGGCCATGGTCTCGGCGCTGCGCGGCGCGCGATCCGCGGTGATCACCGAGGCCGAGGCGGCCTCGTCTTCATGCGGGCGCGGCCCGAGCGGGTCGACGACGACGATCGTCTCCGATGGATCGTCGGCGCGGGCCAGACGCGGCACAAGCGTGAGCGCGCCCGTTACGAGCGCGACCACGACATACTGTCTTATCTGGTTCGGCCAGCGAGCGTCGTCCGCGCTCCGGATGGCCAGCGATAACCCCATGCAGCCTCGGCAAGATGGAAGGCGAGGCGTACACGGTGGCCGCAGTGACCCGGCGAGTCGTGACGTTCTCGTCTTCCGCGAGAAGGTTCATCGATCGCAGTCAGGTTTCCTGGCTCGTGGTTGTTGGAGTCGTGAGACGACTCCGGCGCTGATTCCTGCCTTCCCGGTCCGCGTGGACCAGTGGTTCTCAGGAGCAGCTCACCACCTACAGTGGCGGGACCGTGCCGGCGTTGGACCGGCTTCCCTGTAACGCGCGGATGACCTCCGCGCATTCTGCG
>DATBBB010000107.1:0-6942 GCA_036271215.1 Kofleriaceae bacterium
CTGGGGGTCGGCGGGTTCAACTCGATGCGCGCGATGTCGACCCGCAACGACTCGCCCGAAACGGCGAGCCGGCCGTTCGACCGGGACCGCGATGGCTTCGTGATCGGCGAGGGCGCCGGCGTGGTCGTCCTCGAGGAGCTCGAGCACGCCAAGCAGCGCGGCGCGCGGATCTACGCCGAGCTCGTCGGCTACGCGGCGAACAGCGACGCGCATCACGTCGCGGCGCCGGCGCCGGATCACCGCGGCGCGCAGGCGTGCTTCCGCACCGCGCTCAAGGACGCGCGGCTGGATCCGAGCGCGATCGCGTACATCAACGCGCACGGCACGTCGACCGACCTCAACGACAAGAACGAGACGATCGCGGTCAAGGCGGTGTTCGGCGACCACGCGAAGAAGCTCGCGATGTCGTCGACCAAGTCGATGATGGGCCACACGCTCGGCGCCGCCGGCGGCATCGAGGCCGGGATCCTCGCGCTCGCGCTCGCGCGCGGCGTGCTGCCGCCGACGACCAACTACGAGAACCCGGACCCCGACTGCGATCTCGACTACATCCCGAACCAGGCCCGCGAGCAGCGGGTCGACGCGGCGATGTCGAACAGCTTCGGGTTCGGTGGAACCAACGCCGCGCTGATCATGACGCGGTACAAGGGCGACTGAGCGGACCCCTCGGTCCGCAAGGCCTAGCACATGCGTTGCCCGTTCTGCGGCGCGGACGAGGACAAGGTCATCGAGACCCGGGTCTCGAAGGACGGCAACGAGATCCGCCGTCGCCGCGAGTGCGCGGGTTGCACCCGGCGGTACACGA
The DNA here is from genome assembly GCA_036271215.1 of Kofleriaceae bacterium. GTDB lineage: Bacteria > Myxococcota_A > Polyangia > Haliangiales > Haliangiaceae > JABFXX01. The sequence goes on from DATBBB010000107.1 coordinate 806, forward strand.
CCTACGAGCGGATCGAGGAGTCGATGCCGCTGGTGATCAAGAACGACGGCCGGCGCGAGCCGTTCGATCGCGCGAAGATCGAGCACGGCCTGATCGCGGCGGTCGCCAAGCGGCCGGTGTCGCGCGATCAGATCGCGGCGCTGGCGCTCGAGGTCGAGCGCGAGATCGCCGAGCTCGGGGTCTCGGAGATCGGGGCGCGCGATGTCGGCGAGCGCGTGCTGCCCAGGCTGCGCGCGCTCGATCAGGTCGCGTACGTCCGGTTCGCGTCGATCTACCGCGACTTCCGCGACCTCGAGGGCTTCGAGAAGGAGCTCGACGCGCTCCGCAACGATACCGGACCGCACGAGCTGGTCGAAGACCGAGCCGACGAACGACCCGACGAGCGAACCGACGAGCACGCGCCGGTCCCACCGGCGGAGCGCACCGGTTGACCGCGCGCCGGGCCCCCGGCTCGCGCCGGACGAGCCAGACGAGCCAGACGAGCCAGACGAGCCAGACGAGGAGCCGGACGAGATCGATCGCGTCCACATGGCGCGCTGCCTCGAGCTCGCCGAGGTCCACCGCGGCCGGACGTCGCCCAACCCACTGGTCGGCTGCGTGATCGTCGACCGCCGCGGCCGGGTGATCGCCGAGGGCGCGCATCGCGGGCCGGGCACCGATCACGCCGAGGTCGCGGCGCTCAAGCAGCTGGGCGGCAAGGCGCCCGGGGCGACCCTGTACGTCAACCTCGAGCCGTGCAACCACCATGGCCGCACGCCGCCGTGTGCGCCGGTGGTCCGCGACGCCGGGGTCGCGCGGGTCGTGATCGGCACGGCGGATCCGATCGCGTCGCACAGCGGCGGCCTCGCGGTGCTGCGGCGGGCGCGGATCGCCGTCCGGGTCGGCGTGCTGGCCGAGCGCTGCCAGCGCGCGAACCTGGCGTTCTTCACCTGGGCGCGATCGGGGCGGGCGGCGTTCACCTTGAAGGCGGCGATCACCCTCGACGGCAAGATCGCGACGGTCGCGGGCCAGTCAAAGTGGATCACCGGCCCGGCGGCGCGCGACGACGTCCAGCGGCTGCGCGATCGCCACGACGCCGTGCTCGTCGGCATCGGCACCGTGCTCGCCGACGATCCGCGGCTGACCGCCCGGCTGCCGGGCGCGCGCGATCCGGTGCGGGTCGTGATCGATAGCCAGCTGCGGACCCCGCTCGATGCGCGGGTGTTGCCGCGCCCGGGGCCCGGCAGCGCTGGCTCCCGGACGATCATCGCCTGTGGCACCGGTGCGCCGGCGGTCCGCGAGGCCCGGCTCGTGGCCCGCGGCGCCGAGGTCTGGCGGGTGCGCCGCCACCGCGATGGCCGGCTCGATCTCGCGCAGGTCGCGCGCCGGCTGGCCGCGGCCGGCCTGCTGGCGGTGCTGGTCGAGGGCGGCGGTGAGATCCACGCCTCCCTGCTCGCGCACCGGCTCGCCGATCAGCTGACGATCTACCTCGCGCCCAAGCTGGTCGGCGGCCCGGCGAAGAGCTGGGTCGGCGGTGCCGGCGTCGCGGCGCTCGCCGCGGCGTATCCCCTCGTGTTCGACGCGCCACCGATCTTGCTCGGCGACGATCTGCGGATCACGGCGGTGATGGCGGCAACTCCGGGCCGCGCGCCGCGCCGCCGCGGTCGTGCCCGATCTACCTGAGCTGCCCGAGCCGCCTGAGCTGTCCGATTTACCGAGCGGCCCGAGCGGCCCGAGCGGCCCGAGCGGCCCGAGTTGCCCGAGCTGGGTGACGATCCAGCGGGGCCGCCCCGCCCACGCAACGCTTGCGGGGCGCGGGTCAGCACCGGCCAGCTGTGGTAACACGCAAGCGAGATGTTCACCGGGCTGGTCGAAGACATGGGGGCGATCGTGTCCGCGGAGACGCGGAGCGACGCCGTGGTCCTGGGCGTACGGCCGGGCCGGATCGCGCTCGCCGAGCTCGTGGTCGGCGAGTCGATCTGCCACGACGGCACGTGCCTGACCGTGACCGATGTCGGCGCCGATGCCTACCACGTGCTGGCGGGCGCCGAGACCCTGGCGCGGACCACGCTCGGCGGGCTCGCGGTCGGCAAGCGGGTCAACCTCGAGCGCGCGCTGCGGGTCGGCGACCGGCTCGGCGGCCACTGGGTCACCGGCCACATCGACGGCACCGGCACCCTGGTCCGCCGCGACGACCTCGGCGCGAACCTCGTGCTCGGGGTCCGCGCGGCCCCCGCGCTGCTGCGCTACATCGTCGAGAAGGGCTCGATCGCCGCCGCCGGGGTCAGCCTGACCGTCAACTCGGTCGACGGCGACGGGTTCTCCGTCGCGATCATCCCGCACACCCGCGATCACACCACGCTGGGCGACCTGGCGCCGGGCGATCGGATCAACCTCGAGGTCGACATCCTCGCGAAGCATGTCGAGAAGCTGGTCAAGTCATGAATTCCGTCGGCTCGGAGCTGGGCGCGATCGACCGCGTGACCCGTGCGCTCGAGGAGGTCCGCAATGGCCGGATGGTGATCCTGGTCGACGACGAGGACCGCGAGAACGAGGGCGATCTCGTGTTCGCCGCCGACATGGTGACCCCCGAGCACATCAACTTCATGGCGACCCACGCGCGCGGCCTGATCTGCCTCGCGATGGACGACGCGATGATCGATCGACTCGAGCTGGCGCCGATGGTGCGCGACAACCAGGCCTCGCTCGGCACCGCGTTCACGGTGTCGATCGAGGCCCGCCACGGCGTGTCGACCGGGATCTCGGCGCGCGACCGAGCCACGACGATCCGCGCCGCGATCGCGGACAACGCGATCCCCGCGCACATCGTGTCGCCGGGCCACGTGTTCCCGCTGCGCGCGCGCAAGGGCGGGGTGCTGGTGCGCACCGGCCAGACCGAGGGCTCGGTCGATCTCGCGCGGCTCGCCGGCTGCCGGCCGGCCGGGGTGATCTGCGAGATCATGCGAGACGACGGCGAGATGGCGCGCCGCCCCGAGCTCGAGCAGTTCGCGACCAAGCACAGCCTGATGCTGCTGAGCGTCGCCGACATGATCGCCTACCGCCTGCTGCGCGAGCGGATCGTCCGCCGCCATGGCACCGGCGCGCTGCGGCCGGGCCTGCTCGGGCCGGGCGAGCCGTTCACCGCCCACTACTACGACACCGACGTCGAGGACACCGAGTACATCGCGCTGGTCCGCGGCGACGTCGCGGCGGCCTCGGCGTCCGGCCAGACCGTGCTGGTCCGGGTCGCGGCGATGGACCCGCTCGCCGATCCGTTCGCCCTCAAGCCCGATCTGATCGCCGCGCTCGAGGCGATCGACCAGGCCGGGGTCGGGGTCCTCTTGTACGTCGTCAACCGCAGCCGGACCCGGCTCGCGCCGTCGTTCGAGCGCCTGGTCCTGCAGCGCACGCGCGACAAGCTCGCCGAGCTGCCGAACGAGTCGAGCGAGGCGCTGCGCGATTTCGGGCTCGGCGCTCAGGTCCTGGCGGATCTCGGGCTCAAGCGGATCCGGCTCATGATGTGGAGCGACCGCAAGATCGCCGCGCTCGAGGGCTTCGGGATCGAGGTCGTCGACCGGATCCCGGTGCCCGGCCGCGCCCAGCCCCGGCGGCGCGAAGCGCAGTAGCGCGCCCGCCAAGGTGTGCGAGACGGTTCGAGCGCCCGGCCGCGATGGTGTATATCTCCCCGGCATGCCGCTGACCATCGAAGGCACTCTGTCCGCCCGGGGCTTGCGATTCGCGATCGTCGCGAGCCGGTTCAACGGGCTGATCGTCGAGCCGCTGATCGCCGGTGCGCTCGACGCGATCGTGCGGTCCGGCGGTGACGCCGACGCGGTGACGATCGTGCGCTGCCCCGGCGCCTGGGAGCTGCCGCAGGTCGTGAAGAAGGTCATCGCGCGCGGCGGGATCGACGCGGTGATCGCGCTCGGCGCCGTGATCCGCGGCGCCACCGCGCACTTCGAGTACGTCGCCGGCGAGGCCGCGCACGGGATCGCTGCTGCCGCCGTCGCCGGGGCGACCGACGTCGCGGTGAGCTTCGGCGTGCTGACCACCGAGACGATCGAGCAGGCGCTCGAGCGCGCCGGGACCAAGGCCGGCAACAAGGGGTTCGATACCGCGCTGGCGGCGATCGAGCTGGCGAACCTGTTCCGCGCGCTGGCGCCGGTCGCGGTGGCGCCGCCGCCACCGCTGCCGGCGGCGCTCCCCGGCTCGGCGGCCGACGCGATCCCGGCCGTGGCGCGCGCGGCTGCGATCGAGGCCCGCAAGCGGGGGCGGCGCGGATGACCGCCGGCTCGCGTCGCACCGGCCGCGCCTACGCGCTGCAGCTGCTCTACGCCCGCGACGGCGACGCCGCGACCGACGTCGCGCACGCCGTGTCGGCGTGGGCCGAGGCGTTCGAGATCGAGCTCGACGATGCCGCCCGGACGTTCGCGCGCGAGCTGGTCGCCGCCGCCCAGAGCCAGGCCGTGCGGATCGACGAGCTGATCGCCGGCGCGTCGAAGAACTGGCGGATCGATCGGATGTCGCGGGTCGACCGCAACATCCTGCGGCTCGGCGCCTGCGAGCTGGTCGCGTTCCGCGACGTCCCGGTCAAGGTCGTGATCAACGAGGCGGTCGAGCTCGCCAAGCGGTTCGGCACCGCCGAGTCGTCGGCGTTCGTCAACGGCGTGCTCGATCGGATCGCCACCGCGGTCGGCCGCCACCCCGACGCCTGAGCCGACCTGGTGTATGTTCCCGCCCGGTGGCGCTCTCGGTCCTTCCGCTCGATCTGGCTCGCTGGGATGAATCGGCGCGCGATGGCCTCGTGCTGCCGGTGTTCAAGGACGACCGGCCGCTGCGCGGCGCCGCCGGGCTCGCCGACTGGCGGATGTGCGGCCGGCTGTCGCGCCTGGTCAAGGGCAACCGCGCCACCGCCGAGGCCGGCGAGACCCTGCTGTTGCCGCCGGGCCGCCGGCTGCGGTTCGCGCGCATCCTGTGGTTCGGGCTCGGCGACGCCAAGGGCTACACCGACGATCGGTTCCGCGCCGACCTGGCCTGGATCCTCGAGGTCGTCACCACCGCCGGCGTGACCGACTGGGCGCTCCAGGCGCCGGGCCGCGCCTCCGGCCTGATCGGCGCGCGCCGCGCGGTCGAGATCATCCTCGAGCATCCCGCGCTGGTCGATCAGCCGCTGACCCTGCTCGAAGATCCGGCCGGCCAGAAAGACATCGCCGAGCTGCTCCGCCAGTCGAGGTAGCTCGGGCCCCAAGGTCACCGCTTGCTCTGCTCGAGTTGCTGCTTCGCCGCGACGCGCTCGGGGCTCACCGGCAGATCCTCGAGCTCCATGATCTGGCGGATCTCGACCTCGACCTGTTCCCCCGGGTGGACCTCGGTCGAAAATGGGATCCGCTTGGCCCACTCGACGGCCTCGTCCTTCGACCGAACCTGGATGATCCAGTACCCGCCGATCAGCTCCTTGGCCTCGGCGAACGGCCCGTCGAACGCGGTGCGCTTGGTGCCGCTGAATTGCACGCGCACGCCCTGCGCGGTCGACGCGAGGCCGTTGAGGTCGAGCAGCACGCCGGCGCGCCGCAGCTCGTCGTTGTAGCGGCCCATCGCCTCGAACTGGGCGGGGTCGGGCGGGCCGGTGTACGCGGACGCGGGGGGCTTGACGATCATCATGAAACGCATCGCGGTCTCCTTGGTTAGGTGTACATCGAGGCGACGAACGACCCGCCCGCGGATCGACACGCGCGCGAAACAATTTTGGGTCGTGCGACTTCAGCGACTTACGGCGGCGAATTTCGGCCGGACGCGGGGCGCTACTCGAGGGTCCCGGTCTCGGCGAGCTTGCCGATCTCGCGAAACTCCATGCGGACCGCGCGCTCGAGGTGCGCGTGGCTGAGCGCGGTGCCCTCCTCGGCGGCGAGGAATGCCGCGCGCAGCGCCGCGTTGCGGATGTAGCCGCCCGACAGCCGGAACCGCTGGGACAGGCCGATGAAGTCGAGCTTGCCCTGGACCGGGACCTGCGGCGGGATCAGCGACCGCCACAGCTGCTCGCGCATCTCCTCGTCGGGGAACGGGAACGTCACCCGGTAGGTCAGGCGGCGCTTGAACGCGGGGTCGATCGCGTTGCCGAAGTTGGTGGTCAGGATCGCGATGCCCTCGAAGCTGTCGAG
>DATBBB010000108.1:0-20902 GCA_036271215.1 Kofleriaceae bacterium
GTGTGATGAAAGCCGCCGTCGTCCGCCGTTTCGATCAAGGCCCGCAATACGATTCGTTCGAGCTGCCGAGCCGGCCCGGCCAGCCGGCGCAGGCGCCAGGGCCGGCGCCAGGGCCAGGGCCGGGGCCAGGGCCAGGGGACGACGATGGTGTCGTCGTCGACGTCCTCGCCGCCGCGCTGTCGCCCCGCGTCCGCTCGGGCGCGTCGGGCGCGCACTACACGAGCCAGGGCGTCCTGCCGCTGGTGCCCGGGCTCGACGGGGTAGGGCGACTGAACGGCCGGCGCGTCTACTTCATCGCCGCCAGCGACACCCTCGGCACCATGGCGGAGCAGACGCTGGCCGATCCACGGCTGGCCGTGCCGCTGCCCGACGGCGTGAGCACATCGGTGATCGCCGCCGGCATGCTGCCGGCGATCTCGTCCTGGGTCGCGCTGACCAAGCGGGCGCCGATCCAGCCCGGCCAGCGCGTGCTCGTGCTCGGCGCCACCGGCACCTCCGGGCTGCTCGCCGTCCAGATCGCCCGGCACCTCGGCGCCGGCAGCGTGATCGCGGCCGGGCGCAGCGCCGAGGCACTCGAGCGCGCGCGTGCCCTGGGCGCCGATCAGGTCGTGCGCCTGACCGGCACGCCGGCCGACGGCGACGCGGTTGCCCAGGTCGCGAGTGAAGTCGACATCGTGCTCGATTACCTGTGGGGCAGCGTGACGTCCGCGGTCATGCCGGCGCTGTGCCGGCGCCGCCAGGCCGAGTCGCGCGCGCTGCACTGGGTGCTGATCGGCTCGGTCGCCGGCGACGAGCTCGCGCTGTCGTCGGTGCTGCTGCGCAAGCGCAACCTGCACATCCTGGGCAGCGGCCAGGGTGCGACCAGCACCGCCGAGATCTTCAGCGTCGCGCCGGACATCGTCGCCGCGTTCGCCGAGCGCAAGCTCGAGGTCCAGCTGCGCGAGGTCCCGCTCGCCGAGGTGGCCACGTGGTGGGAGCACCAGCCGGCGTCGGGCGAGCGGATCGTGTTCGTGCCGTGACCCGGCGATCAGCGCCCGGCGATCAGCATATCGACCCGCTCGGCGATCGCCTCGCTCGCGGTCAGACCCGGCGAGTCGATGCCGATCAGGTTGATCAACCCCGGCGCGCCGTGCGGGCTCGCCTCCTCGATCACGAAGTCGCGGAACGGATCGGCGGGGCCCTGCAGCTTGGGCCGGATGCCGGCGTAGCCCGGCGTGAGGTCGGCGTCGGCGACCTCGGGCAGGTAGCGCCGCACCGCCTCGCCGAACGCGCCCGCCTTGGCCGGATCGACGTCGTAGCGCAGCTCGTCGACGTACTCGGCGTCGGGGCCGGCCAGGACCCGGCCGGCGAGATCGAACGTGATGTGGACGCCGAGCCCGGCGTGGAACGGCAGCGGGTAGACCAGGTGCGCGGCGATGTCGCGGTGCTTCGGCGCCAGCACGAAGTAGTCGCCCTTGCACGGCTGCTGGCGCAGGCCGAGCCCGGCGACGTCGAGCCCGGCGAGCGCGGCGATCCGCGACGCCTCGAGCCCGGCGGCGTTGACCAGCCACGTGCCGCGCAGCTCGGTGACCGCGCCGGCCGCGGTCCGCGCCGCGACCTGCCAGCCATCGGTCCGCCGCGCGATCTGGAACACCGCTTGATCGAGCACGACCATCGCGCCCAGGCGTTCGGCCTCGCGGCGATAGCTGTCGATCAGCGCGTGGGCATCGACGATCCCGGTCCGCGGCGACCACAGCCCGGCGATCGCGCGCACCGCCGGCACGCGGCGGCGGACCTCGGCGGCGTCGATCAGCGTGGCCTCGCGGGCGCCGTTGATCACCGCCTGGCGATGGATCGCCTCGAGCCGGGCGAGCTCGGCCGGCTCGGTCGCGACGACGATCTTGCCGCACGCGCGATGCGGAACGCCGTCGCGCGCGCACCGGGCATACACGCGCTCGCGGCCGGTCATGCACAGCGCTGCCTTGAGGCTGCCCGTCGGGTAGTACAGCCCGGCGTGGATCACGCCGCTGTTGCGCGACGAGGTCTCCTGGCCGACCTTGCGGTTGCGCTCCAGCACGGCCACGGTCCCGCCGCGGCGCGCGATCACCGCCGCGCAGGCCAGGCCGACCACGCCGCCGCCGATGATGACGGTCTGAATATCTTCCACGGCGCGCTCCGTGCCGCGATGATAACAAACGCCCCGCGATGACCGACCCAGCGCCAGCGCCGTTTGCGACCGGATGGCTCGAGGTCGGTGACGGGCACGTCCTGTATCACGAACAGGTCGGCAACCCGGCGGGCATGCCGATCGTGTACCTCCACGGCGGCCCCGGCTCGGGATGCACGCCGGCCGCGCGCCGGAGCTTCGATCTCCAGCGCCATCGCGCGGTGCTGTTCGACCAGCGAGCGGCGGGGCGCAGCACCCCGCATGCCGCCGAGCCGGGCGTGCACTGGGCGAGCATCGACATGGACCACCACGTCCGCGACCTCGAGCAGCTCCGCGCGCAGCTCGGCATCGAGCGCTGGGCCGTGTTCGGAAGCTCGTGGGGCTCGGTCCTGGGGGCGACGTACGCCGAGCGCCATCCCGACCGGGTGGCCGCGGTCGTGCTCGCCGCGGTCAGCACCGGCACCGCGTCCGACATCGACTGGCTGACCGTGCATGCCGGGCGGTTCTTCCCGGAGCCATGGCGCGCGTTTCGCGACCACGTCCCGCCGGCGCGGCGCGGCCAGCGCCTGGTCGAGGCGTACCACGACCTCGTGATGGACCCCGATCCGGTGGTGAGCGCCGCGGCGGCCGCCGCGTGGTGCTGCTGGGAGGATGCCCACGTGGCGACGACGCCCGGCGCCGCGCCGGACCCTCGCTACGACGACCCGCGGTTCCGCCTCGGGTTCGCGCGCCAGGTCACCCATTGCTGGCGCCACAACGCCTGGCTCACCGATGACGAGATCGTCCGCAACGCCGGTCGGCTCCACGGCATCCCGGGCTGGCTGATCCACGGCCGGCGCGATCTCAGCAGCCCGATCGACGCGGCCTGGCGACTCCACCAGGCGTGGCCCGGGAGCGAGCTCGTCGTCGTTGACCAGGACGGCCACGGCGGCGCCACGATGAGCGCCCACGTGCGCCGCGTGCTCGCCGACCTCAGGTAAGCGACGCGATCTGGTAGGAGCGCCGGCTGTACGGCCAGTTGCCGGACTGAGCAGCACCTTAGTTACGCGTCCGAGGATCGGCTACTGCATGATACTCGTTTGATCGTGGATGCCTGCGTGGGCTGCCCTTGCTCGAGCTGCCCCTGCGCGCCGCAGCCTCCGGTGCCGGCCACGTCGAAATCGGGGCCGTGACTTCCTTCGAGCTTGCGTGAATTCTCTCAAAGCCGCGGCGAAGTCACAAGGCTGTGGTTTCGAGCGAGATGCGTAGTCTGCGCGGCCATGACTTCCTTCCGCAATCAGGAGCACGATGGCGCCGTTTCGCGACGGGGAGGCGAGGGGATGGGCTGCTACGTGCTGGAGTTTCAGGAGATCGACCAGACGCAGGTCGCGGTCGTTGGCGGCAAGGCCGCGCACCTGGGGGAGCTTTCGCGGCTCGAAGGCATCCGCGTACCGGCTGGGTTCTGCGTGACGACGGCCGCGTTCCAGCGGATCATGGCGGAAGCGCTGTCGATCGACGATCGGATCGACGATCGGCTCGATCGGCTGTCGCGGCTTGCGCCGGACGACCGGGAGGCGATCCGCGCGCTCAGCGCGGAGCTCCGCGGGATCCTCGAACGGGTCGCCATCCCCGACGATCTGGCGGCGGCGATCACCCGGTCGATCGCCCGGCTCGGCGGAGAAGCCGCGTACGCCATCCGATCCAGCGCGACGGCGGAGGACTTGCCGGCAGCGTCGTTCGCGGGCCAGCAGGACACGTACCTGAACGTCGTGGGGCCGGCGGCGATCCTCCGGCATGTCAGCCGGTGCTGGGCCTCGCTGTTCACCGAGCGCGCCGTGACCTACCGCCTGCGGAACGGCTTCGATCACCGCAAGGTCCACATGGCCGTGGTCGTGCAGCGGATGGTCTTCCCACAAGCGGCCGGCATCCTGTTCACGGCTGATCCCCTCACCGGAAACCGGAAGGTTGCCTCCGTGGAGGCCAGCTTTGGCCTCGGCGAGGCCCTGGTCTCCGGCCTGGTGAACCCGGACGTCTACAAGGTGCGGGACGGTAAAGTCGTCGCCAGGGCGGTCGCCACCAAGCGGCTTGCGATCCACGCCGCACCGGCAGGCGGGACGCAGGACCAGGCGATCGAGCCGGAGCGCCAGGACCAGCCGGCGCTGACCGATGCGCAGGTCGTGCGGCTCGCGCAGCTGGGCCGGCAGATCGAAGCGCACTTCGGCTGCCCCCAGGATATCGAATGGTGCCTGGTCCCGGCTCCGGACGACGACTTCCAGATCGTCCAGAGCCGGCCGATCACCACGCTGTTCCCCATCCCCGCGGCCGGCGACCGAGAGAACCATGTCTACATCTCCGTCGGTCATCAGCAGATGATGACCGACCCCATCAAGCCCCTGGGGCTGTCCCTGTGGCAGCTGACGACCTTTCGGCCGATGTCCGAGGCCGGGGGGAGGCTGTTCGTCGACGTCACCCGGACCCTGGCTTCGCCCGCGAGCCGCGCAAACCTCCTGGAGATGATGGGGAAACACGATCCGCTGATCCGGGACGCGCTGCAGAACCTCGTCGAACGCGGCGACTTCATCCCGTCGGTTCCGGACGAGGCTCCCGGCGGAGCACCGGCGGGCGGCGCGCCAGCCCCGATCGAGACCGATCCGGCGATCGTCACCGCGCTGATCGAGCGCACCCAGGCCTCGATCGCCGCCCTTACGCGCGACATCCGGACGAAGTCCGGATCGGCGCTGCTCGAGTTCATCCTGGCGGACCTCCCGGAGCTGAAGCGGATCTTGTTCGATCCGCAGAGCCATCAAGTGTTCATGTCGGCGATAGAGGCCACCTGGTGGCTCAACGACCAGCTGCAGGCGTGGCTGGGCGAGAAGAACGCGGCCGACACGCTCGCGCAGTCCGTCCCCCACAACGTCACGTCGGAGATGGGGCTGGCGCTCCTGGACGTCGCGGACGTGATCCGCCCGCATCCGGACGTGGTGGCGTTTCTGCAGCACGTCAACGAGCGAAGCGAGGCGTCGCCAGTCGGGGGTAGGGACCCTGCCGGCGCTGCCGGCGAGGCGGGGGGCAAAGCCTCCCGCGGCCTCGAAGACGACGGCTTCCTGGACGAGTTGACCAAGCTCGCGGGCGGGCGGGAAGCGCGAGCCGCCATCTCGGCCTTCCTCGACAAGTACGGCATGCGCTGCGCCGGCGAGATCGACATCACCAGGCCGCGCTGGAGCGAACGCCCCGCCACGCTCGTGCCCCTGATCCTCGGCAACATCAAAAACTTCGAGCCCCGCGCCGGCGAGCGGCGGTTCGAGCAAGGGCGGCAGGAGGCCTGGAACAAGGAACAGGAGCTGCTGGAGCGCTTGCGGGCCTTGCCGGACGGAGCGCAAAAGGCCTCCGCGGCCAAGCAGAGGATCGACCGGGTCCGGACCTTCATCGGATACCGGGAGTATCCGAAGTACGGCATGGTCAGCCGCTACTTCGTTTACAAGCAGGCCTTGCTGGAAGAAGCCGAGCGCCTCGTGCAGGCCCACGTGCTTCGCGAGAAAGAAGACATCTTCTACCTCAGGTTCCAGGAGCTCCAGGACGTCGTGCGGACGAACCAGGTGGATGATCCGCTCATCCGCCAGCGCAAGGACGCGTTCAGGTCGTATCAAGCGCTCACGCCGCCCCGGGTGCTCACGTCGGATGGCGAGGTCATCGCCGGGGCGTACCGGCGCGGCGATGTGCCGGCCGGCGCGCTGGTCGGTTTACCGGTTTCCGCCGGGACCATCGAGGGCCGGGCCCGCGTCATCCTGGACATGGCCAAGGCCGATCTCGAACCGGGCGACATCCTGGTGACCGCCTATACCGACCCCAGCTGGACACCGCTGTTCGTCGCGATCAAGGGCCTGGTCACGGAGGTGGGGGGCCTGATGACCCATGGCGCGGTGATCGCGCGCGAGTACGGCTTGCCGGCGGTCGTGGGCGTGGAGCATGCCACTCGGCTGATCCGGGATGGGCAGCGGATCCGCGTGCACGGCACGGATGGCTACGTCGAGATCCTGCCGGACCAGCCCGACAAGTAGCCGAACGTCCCGTGGTCATCGTTTTGGCCCGCAGCGGGCGGCCGGGCAGGATGGGGGACGTGGCCAAGATCGAGCTCCCCAGCTCGTTCCCGTCACCCCCCGCCGGGGACTGCCGGCGGCTCTGACGCCTGACGGTTCCTTTCCATCTCCTCGGAGCGCCGCGCCGCCGAGATTCCCCCGATCAAGGCCAGCGTGAACGCCAACCGCAGGAGCATCGGGAAGACACCCACGACTGCTTCGAGCGGACTCGTCACGATCACGAGCAGCTGGATCACCCAGAACGCGACCAGAGCGAGGATCAGGCTTTGCTTCGGTTTCCGGCTGGCGATCAGCCACAGACCGAAGAACAGGGTGAACTGGGTACTCGCGACGAGCAGATAGAGCGGCTGCATGCCCTGGATCTGCGGCGGCAAGTTGAACGCGTACAGCATCTGCTGGACGAACGACAGCACGGCGACCGCGATCAACCACCCCCGCGCCATCCGCACTTCGCGGGCGATCATCTGTTCCACCTTGATGGTGAAGCTATCCATGTGTCCCTCAGCGTACACCGCGGGGCGCTACACTGGGAGCGTGTCGATCGTCTTGATGACGAACAACCGGTGGAAGATCGCCGAGTACCGGCGGTTCCTGGAGCGGCACGCGCAGGAGTTGCTCGTCGAGCCCCCGACACGATCGATCGAGGTGATCGCGGGCTGGCTCGCCAACGCGCGGGCCGTGCTCGCCGACGAGAGCAACATCTTCGACATCGCTGGCGACCTGGTCGGCAGCGACCACGTCGGGCCCGCGCGCAACATCTGCCGGCTGCACGCATGGGTGAATAGCCCGGTGGGCAAGATCGAGCGGCGCACGTACATCCGCGAGGTCGCGGGCCAGTTCGATGCGACGAAGCTGCGGCCCGATGATCCGGCCGTGTTCGACTGGGACTCCGCGTTCACGTCGACAGCCGGATCGACGCTCGAACAGATGGCGGCCGTCGGGCTCAAGAACTCGGCGCGCGAGCAGTGTCTGTCTGCGTTCGCGCGCGCCATGCTCCACCACAAGACGCCAAAGCGGCTGCGCTGGTCCGAGGTGCAGCCGGCGAGCTGGTCCGTCGAGGCGCGGCTGTTAACGGACCATCCGCTGTATCGCGATCTCGCGCCGCCTCTCGCGAGCGCGCTCGCGTACGTCGTGGAGCAGGGCGTGTTCTTTCGCGGCGCGAAGAGCCGGCGCGACGGCAACTACTGGCTCCCGGGCCTGAACGGTGGACTCCCGTACGTTCCGAAGGGCGACCCGATCCACGAGGCCACGTACATGTTCCACGACGTCATGCATCAGCTGATGCCGGACCTCGTGCTCGACGGCGCCGACACGCTCGATCACAAGCGCGTGTACATCGCGTACCGGATGATGAGCGAGGGCGTCAGCCTCGTGCTCGCCGACATGCTGATGGTCGATGGGCTCGCGCGATCCGGCGCGCACCCGGGATATGACTTCACGAAGCGCAGGATCTATCCGCTCTACCAGGCGCTCGATCCGGCGCGCCGCGAGGATCTTCCCTGGCTGCTGAAGCAGGTGACGGGCTTCGTGCTGCGCGGCGAACCGGGAGAGCTGGCGACTGCCGGTGAGCCGTGGCGCGCGTTCTGTGCGAAGTACACGCGGTTCTTCGTCGCGGACTTCCAGTGGACGCGGATGAACTGGCAGAACCTCGTCGCGCGCGCTGCCATGGTGCGGAGCTGGATCGAGCTCGTCGGTCCCGAGTCGTTCGCGGCGCAAGGTGTGTCGTTCATCTCCGATGTCGTCCAGCACATCGGCCGCGGCAAGGAGCTACCGGCGATGCTCGAGGCCCTGTTCGAGTTCGTGTGGCGCCGCCGGCTCGCGCCCGCGCTGGCGCACCCGCCGCGCGTGGACCTGGAACGCGCGAGCTCGCAGGGGTTCCGACGCTGGCTCACCGGGCAGCTCGCGGTGTTCGCCCACTACGCTCCCGTTGTCGCCGTGCCTCCGCTCGCGCACGAACTCGCCGCACGGATCGCCACCCCGCGCCTGTTCTCCACCGAGGAGATCGAGGACATCCGCGCGCGGTTCCGCAGCCACGTGCTCTCACTCGCGAAGGACGGCGTGATCTCCGAAGACGACGCGGTGATCTACCCGGATCTGTTCCCGCTGTTCGATCCGTTCTTCCTGCGCGATTACGATGAAGCGCAGCAGGAGTTCGAGACCGTCCGCGAGGCGAGCGACCGCGCGTTCGCGTGAGTCGCTAGCTAGAACGTCCAGATCCCGTGGACGCGCTCGAGCGAGCAGCCGACGTCGACGGTCTGGCCCCACGTGGCCACCACCGCGCGAACCGTGCGCACCTGCGCGAGCAGCCGGTCGCGGCAAACCTCGAGCGTCTCCGACGAGAACTCGTTCGAGCGATACGACCAGTGCTGATCGTTCTTGAATACGAACCAGCCCCCGTTCTCGAGGCCGGCTGCGGCGCAGGCGGCCATCAGATCGCGAAGCGGAAACGGCGGCGCACCCTCGCCGTGCTTCGGTAGATCGAAGCCGTGGTGCAGCTCCCAGGCCGGGATGTCCGCGCACAGGCTCGCGCCGAATGCCGGATACGTGTAGTCGTCATCCTCGTCGAGCTCGTAGCGCGACTCTTCGACCACGTCGTTGGCACCCGCGCGCAGCGTCCATTCGCCGACGTACTCCTCGAGCTCGATCATGACGTGCCGCTCGCGGCCGAGATCGAGCGCCGCGACCATCAACGCGTGATCGCCGTCGCCAAGCCGGCCGGTGATGAACGCTTCATCGTCGGCGCCGGCGATCGGATGGAAGTTCGGCAGCCGGCGATAGATCGGCAATACCGCGTGCTGCGGCCCGAGCTCGAGCGCTTCGATCGGATAGATCTTGAGCTGCCCCTGCGCCGATTTGCGCCGGCGAAGCAGCTCAATCGCGAACGTGTGGATCTCGCTGGCATCCCTCGCGTCGACATGGAAATGAAATCGCGTTGACCGCGAGTCCGACGGCCGCGCAGGCGGGATCGGGAAATACGAGCGTGGGTGACGCCGGCGGTGCAGCGCATCGCGCACGGTCTTGAGGACGAACGTGGCGACTTGCTCCGGAGGTGGCTCGGCATCGACGCGCGCGACGAGGCTCTGCGGGTACCAGTCCGAGCTCGGCAGCTTGGCGTGATAGACCGCGAGCCGGTGGCGCGCGGATGATTCGGTGTCGGTCGCGCGAGCGCCACGTCCGACCTGCCGCGCGATCGCGGTCTTGTCACTGCATTCGAGGAGGAGCACGAGGTCCGGCACGATGCCGTGCGACGTCAGGTTCTCGAGGTCCTCGAGGGATGGCGGATAACCGTCGAGGAGCATCCCGAACAGCCGGCAATCGGGACGGGTGAGCCGGTCGATCACGAGCTCGCGCATGATCTCGGCCGGCACCAGCTCGCCGGCGTTCATGCAGCGCAGGATCTCGGCACGGTGCGGATGCGGCTCGTCGCTGGCGACCAGCTCGCGCAGCAGATCGCCGGTGGAGATATGCGGCGCGGCGATCGCCTCGGAGAGCCAGCGTCCGAGCGTGCCCTTGCCCGAGCCCGGCGGACCTGCGAGGAAGATCCGCGGCCCGCGCCCGGCAGGCAGCCGCGCTGCATTTGCGAGCAGGAAATCGCGGACCCGGCGCAGCAACTCGGCGTCGTTCGCGAAGTACCGCGTGGTGATGTCGGGCGAGCCTGCGATCATCGCAGACGGCCGCTGACCCTCCTCGTAGAGACACAGCACCGGCAGCCCGCGCGCGATCGCCCGCGCGATCATGTAGCCGGTGCCCGTCGATGGCGTCGACACGTCCGCGATCATCACGTGCGCGCGCGCGAGCAGTGCTTGATCGTGCGCGTGGATCTCGGCGTCATCGTTCGTGCCGAGATCGATCGTGCGCGGCGAGGCCATGTGCTCGGTCAGCACGTACCCCAGCGTCGAAAGCACCTCGATCCGGGCGGCGAGCCGCTCGTGGCTATCCGCGCTACGCACCGCGCCCGCGAAGTAGATGGCCAGTACCTCGCGCATGCGAATACGGTAGCACCGCTCCGGGGTATGCTCGACGCGTGGCCCGCCCCGACGACGACAGCGCGACGGAGATCATCCCGTCAGCTACGCGTCGAGCACCGGTGGGAAGCCCCATGCTGCGAACAACTCCGGGAGCACGAACGTCGTGAGCTCGACGACGCGACCGTCGACATCGAGCGATATGACGGTGAGGCAGACGGCGTGGTAGCGACCATCGGGTCCGCGGACACACGCGAGTGGTTTACCCCGGGGTCAGCGATCACGTGCCACCACCGGACGTCGCGAGCGTCCTGTGAAGGACTCCCTTTGAAGTACTGGAATGTGTTCGCGATTTTTTTTGCGGAGTTTAGTCGATCGCTGGTCGGCGTGTTCGTCGCCTGATGAAAGGACGAAACGAACATGCGCAACATCATCTCGCTCGCTCACATCTCGCTCGATGGGTTTCTGGCCGGTCCCGATGGGGACATGGACTTCATCGTCTTCGACGACGAGCTCGCCGACCATATCTATCCGCTCATCGACACCGTGGATACGGCGGTCTATGGCCGGGTCACGTACCAGATGATGGAGGGCTACTGGCCGACGGCGGGTGACGCGTCCGATGCCGGCGCACACACGAAGAGTCACGCACGTTGGTACAACGGCGTGAAGAAGATCGTCGCGTCTCGCACCCTGCCGGCGTCGAAGGAT
Source organism: Kofleriaceae bacterium (assembly GCA_036271215.1). GTDB lineage: Bacteria > Myxococcota_A > Polyangia > Haliangiales > Haliangiaceae > JABFXX01. The sequence goes on from DATBBB010000108.1 coordinate 10,899, forward strand.
CCGAAGGTCCAGGTGGTCGGTGAGGACATCGTCGGCGCATTGCGCGCGGAGAAGCAGAAGGCGGGCGGCGACATCATGATCTTCGGGAGCCCGTCGCTCACGCGCACGCTCGCGGCGGCGGAGCTCGTCGACGAGTGGCGGATCACGGTGCAGCCCGTGATCCTCGGAGACGGGCGATCGCTGTTTCCGAAGCGCGAGCAGCGCGCACAGCTGGAGCTGCGGTCATCGAAGACGTTCAGGACCGGCATCATCGCGGCCCACTACGGGACGAAGCGAAGCGCTGAGCGTCGTAGTACGCTCTCCGCGGACGGTGCTGTATGAGACTGATGATGACGCTGATCGCCGATACGGCACAGAACGTGGACGCGATCTCGGCGTACCTGGCGAACGAGCGCGTCAACGTGCTCGACTCCGAGCAGCTCCTCGACGAAGGCGCAACGATCACGGAGCACGGCGACGCGCCCGCGGTCGTCGAGCGCGACGTGTCTCCGCTGCGGGCGGTGTGGACCGTGGACCTGCCGTCGCGTGCGGCGGCCGTCGAGCTCGCGAAGCACGCGCCCGGCGGTGACGGCACGCTCGAGGTGCGCGAGTCGTTCACACCGCAGGACTTCGGTGCGCCTTCCGATCCGAACCCGCCCGCACCGGCACCTCCGCCGGTGCGCAAGCCCGACACCCATCGGTACGTCGCGTTCATTCGCAGCCACGCCGAGGACAAACTGGCTCGCCCGACACCCGAGTCGATGACGCGGATGGACGAGTACTGCGCGCCGCTCGTCGCGAGCAACACGATGATCGGCGGCCACGGCCTGAAGCCGAGCGCGAAGGGAACGCGCGTGCGGAGGGCGGCGGCGCAGCGGTTCGTCCGCGATGGACCGTTCAGCGAGTCCAAGGAGCTTGTCGGTGGATACATGATCGTACAGGTCCGCACTCTCGACGAGGCAGTCGATGCCATTCGCCCATGGCTGCGCATCCATCGCGAAGGTCAGGGCGTGGAGCGAGCGACGATCGAAGTTCGCCGCCTGTACGGTGACGATCCCGAGTGGATAAAACCCTAGATTGCAACGTGAAACGCCTGGAACAGGAAATCGAAACCGATTTTGGCCGCGCTGGGAGGGGCAGGGAATGAGGGCACATTGCTTGCACAGCGGTCGAGCATGGCCAATCTAACGCTCTCGTCTCTGCTCCTGCTCCCCGCGCTCGGTTGCGTCGCCCCCGGCGATGCCAACGACGACGCAACCTACACCCGCACGATCGTCCGGTTCGCGGACGACGGCAGCTCGACGGTGACGACCGAGCCGATCACCGCGAGCGAGCAACGCCTCGAACACGAGGCCGCGGTCGCCGCGGTTGCGGACGGCGCGAAGCAGCGCACGGTCGCGGTCGACAGCTGCGGCGACTGGTACGCGACGAAGTTCTTCGACGAGACCGACTACACCGGTGACGAGCTGTGCCTGATCGGTCTGGGCGACGGCTTCCTCGATGCGTACTGCCGGCTCCATTACGCGACCAAGGGGGCGTGCCTGCGGACCTGGTCGGAGTCCGCGCACAGCCTGTGGACCGGCGAGAGCGAGCTGTCGATAGAGTCGGTTTACGGCGCGGGCACCTGCGCCGGTGGCATCGTCGAGAGTTGGCCGGCGTACGAGGCCGTCGCGACGCTCGACGCGTGCATGCAGGTCGCCGACCAGTTCTGGACTTACACGCAGTAGTACGCTGCCGGCCATGCTGGCCGCCCGGGCGTGGGCGTCTTGGGCGTCCGCGCTGTCGCGAATACGAACCGCAACGCCGGCTCGAACCCGACCAGCGCGGCCGACATCCGACGGATCGGCTCAGCGTGCCGTGACGACCCACGATTCTCGCGTGGCGCCATCGGAGCCGGCGTGGCGGCGCCGGATCGCGAAGCCGGCCTCCGCGAAGAATGCCTCGGCGACCACCCAGCTGTCGAACTTCTGCTGACATTCCGGTGCTCAGAGCCAAGCGATGTCCGGTGAGCTTAACCCCACGTTGGACACCGACGACGTAGCGAGCCGCCGCCAGTAGGTCAAGTCGGGTGTGTCGATGGATGTCAGCATCAGGTCGGTGATCGCCAGTTCCAGCTCAGGCACCGCGATCGCGCGCAGCACTTGGCCCAGCGCGGCGGTGCGCTGCGCTGCGTAGCCGCCCGCGCTCGGCGCGCTGTGGATCATCTCCACCCGAGGTCACCGAATGCGCCGGTGCCAGTAGCCGGGCCGCCGCCGCGTATGCGAGACCGCGTCGATCCGAATGGTATCGCCGAGCACACGGTACGCGAGCACGAACGGAAATCCGCGCACGATGCGACGCCGCACGCCGCGCTCAGGGTCGATCTCAAGGAAGGCCGGGCCGGCCGCCGGGAACGCGGCGATCAGCCGTACGGCGCGTTCGACGGCCGCATATAGGCGCTGGCCGCGACCGGGCCGCTCGCGTTCGTACCAGTCTGCAGCCGCGTCGAGCTCGGCGCGTGCGGCCGGTGCGAATTCGACGATTTTCACGACAGCTTCTGAAGTCGCGCGCGGCCTTCGGCGAACACGGTTTCGGCGGGGATGCCGGGCGCGTTCTCGCCAATCCGGCGCTCGATCTCTGCGGCCCACGTTGCCGCGATCACCGCCTCGTTCTCCTCGGGCTCCTGCTCCAAGCTGCGTAGAAGTACCTCGGCGGCCTCGGAGCGTTCGTCGATCGGTAACTTTAGCAACTCCTCGACGTGCTTCTTCACGGGATCGACCATGATCAAGCCTACCCGACGAATGTGGTACTGGTCGACCGAGATCTGGTCGCCGGCTGCCGCCGTCGAGGCGGCGGCAGCCGATTGCAGCATGACGAGGGCGCCGCGGTGCGATCGTCGCGCAGCACGGGTGATGAGGTCATGCAGCTGCGTGCGCTGTAGCTGAGCGACCGCTGGGCGCCGGCGGTTCAGCGCGGCATCCGAAGGTCACCCTCTGGATGGCGCCCGGCCGGTCGAAGCGGCGATCCGGTGCTTCCGCGCGCGCTTGCCGCGCATGGAGTATGCCGCCGCGCGACGCGAGGGCCTGCCGATCGGCAGCGGTAACGTCAAGCCGGTGCAGATCGTCGGCGTTCTGGGGACGCGCGCTGCCGCGAACCCGAACCGCCTGTCGGAGTTGACATAATGCAGATTCTGCGACGTAACTCCTCGACGGAGCTCGACGGGAGCATACGTCCGTTCCGGATCAGCTCAGTACGCCCACTCCCAGGGCACCTGGCACGTGCCGCGATCCTCGCCACCGCGCACGTGTCGACGCCGGTGCAGCAGGTCATCCGCACTGGCGCCAGCCGTTTAGATCTTCGGTAGGATCTCAGCGACCTCGATCGCGACGCCAGCAAGCGCCAGCGGCTGCAGCGTGTCTCCGACGCGCAGCGTGCGGGCCTCGGCATAGCGGTCGCGGTCGGGCGACGAGTAAACCTCGACGGTCCGCGCATCGAGGTTGACGATCCAATATTCGCCGATCCGGCTGCTCGCGTACACCGCGGCCTTGCTCCGATCGGTGCGCAGCGTGGTCTCGGCGACCTCGATCACCAGCAGCGCGCTCGTCGGGTGCTCGGCGTCGTAGTTACCAAGCGCGACAACCGCGACGTCGGGCTCGGGTTCGGAGTCGTCGGACAGCGCGAGCGGAAGCTGGACGCGCAAACGCCACCGACCTTGCAGCCGCGTGGCCAGTAGCTCGGTCAATCTCTCGATAGTAGACGCATGCGGCGCGCGCTGTGGCGACATCTTGACCAGCATCCCCAGGATCAGCTCGACCCGCTCCTCCTCGAACATACCAAGCTCGATCATTCGATCGTACTCGGACCGCTTCAACGGTCGAATCTGGTGCGACTCGATCGCCGGCCATGCTGCTGGCTCAGCCATGGTGATGAACTTAGCACGGCCAGACGGCGGCGGCGTCAGCAGACCCGTGCGCGATGACGAGGCGTCGCGCTACAGCCGCCAGGCTCGACCTGCCCGGCCAGAATGGCGCGACTGCCTTGGAGCGCCGATGCCTTGGCGCGCCGAGTTGGATACACTTGGGCGTGGCCGTTCCATCCGTCCAGCTCGCCACGAGCGAAGATCTCGCGGTGCTCGCGGCTCGCGATCGGCTCGAGATCATCCACGGCTCGATTGTCGAGCGCGCATCGCCATCCGCCGAGCACAGCGCCGGCTCCGCGAAGCTTGGCGGCATCCTGCACCCGTTTCATCGCCGCGCGGGCGGCGGCCAGCCCGGTGGCTGGTGGCTGCACGTCGAGGTGCATTGCGCCTACGGCAAGCACGAGACCGTTTGCCACGACGCCGCGGGCTGGCGGCGCGATCGGGTGCCCACCCGACCCACGGGCTGGCCTGTCGCGATCCGTCCGGATTGGGTCTGCGAGATCGTGTCGCCCAGGCACGAGCGGCGCGACTTCGTGGACAAGCTCGAGATCCTTCGCCAGGCCGAAGTGCCGCACTACTGGCTCATCCACCCTGAAGAGCAGATGCTGCTCGTGCACCGCTGGGGCAAGGACGGCTACGTGACGGTCCTGAGCGCGGGCGCGGGCAAGGTCGTGCGCGCCGAGCCGTTCGACGCGATCGAGATCCACGTCGACGAGCTGTTCGGCGGCGATCCGGAAGATTAGCCGGCCGGCGGCCGGCCCGTGGTCGCGAAGATTAGCCGGCCGGCGGCCGGCCCGTGGTCGCGAAGATTAGCGCGACGCCGCGGGCCGTTTCGAACGCCGTTTAGCGCTTTGGCGCAGGCACGCGCGCCCGCAGGATTGCATTGATCGTCTGCTGGACCTGGTTCCACGTGCGACCGTTGCCAGCTCGCAGCGAGCTGAGCGCAGCGTCGAGCCCTGCTTCATCAGCAGCCGTCAGGAGCGGATGGTCACTACGACGCATGGTTGGTGGTGAGGACACTGGCTCATCTCGGCTGGTGACCGCGCGTCGCGCCATGGACGCGGAGCACGAAGATCTCGTTCCGATCGCGGCGGTATTGATAGTAGAGGTGATAATCGGTGTTGGAGAGCAAGAGCCGGCGAACGACGCCGGTCTTGTGCGTCGCGAAGACAATACCGAGCTCGGGCGCTTCGCAGAGCAACTGCTGCGCTCGTGCGAGGTCGGCGAGAAACATCGAGCGGGCCGATGGGCGATTGTCGGTCCACCAGCCATGGATCCTGTCGACCTGACGTCGAGCCAGGCGCGAGAGCTCGAACCTCACGCGCTCGTCTTAGCAAAAATCAGCCTAAGAGCGCTGTCGGAGCTCTGCCAAAACCTTCGTGAAATCCTCAGTGCAGCCTTGAGCGATTTCTTCGATCGAAGCTTCGAGATCACGACGCAACTGCTCGCGCTCTTCGCTGTTCAGGCTGTCCTCGACGAGGATCACGAGGCTGTCCGCCTCGCCGGCCGGCATATCGGTTGCTTCGTCTAACTGGCGCTCGTTCTGGCGCTCGTTCCGGCCCTCGTTCCGGCCCTGAGCCTTCAGCGGCGGCATCTTGGTCAGCTTACCAGTTGTCGACTCCATCTGGTAGCGCTGGCTGCGCCCCTGATTCGGGCTACTGGCAGGACCAAGCGCGTTACCGGCAGGGACTCATTGCTGGCGTCAGCCAACGTCTGGCGCCGACGCTCGCGGCGTCTGTCGTCATTTTGCGTCGACGATTGCAGCGTCTGTCCCGTTTTGGCACCGACGCTTGGCGCCCACGCTCACTTGCAGCATTGAGCCGCGTCTGGCGCAGCATTGAGCCGCGTCTGGCGCTGAAGCTTGGGCGAGTCAGGCGCCCAGGCGCTGGCCGAGGCGCTGGATCTCTTCGGCGGTGAGGCCGCTGGAGGCTTCGATCTGGACGCTCGCGGCGCGGCCGGTGCCGATCTCGGCCGCCGTGATCTCGAGGATGCCGTCGGCGTCCATCGTGAAGCTGACCTCGACCTTGGTCGCGCCGCGCGGCGCCGGCTTGAGGTCGCCCAGGACGAACCGGCCGAGCCGGCGGTTGCGCGAGGCCAGCTCGTTCTCGCCCTGGTAGATCTCGATCGCGACGTAGTTCTGGTTGTCCTCGGTGGTCGCGAAGATCTTCTTGGCGCGGGTCGGGATGCTGGTGTTCGCGAAGATCACGACCGACATCCGATCGCCGGCGACCTTGACGCCCATGTTGTGCGGCGTGACGTCGAGCAGCACGACCTCCTGCAGCTCGCCGCCCATGATGCCCGAGTGCACCGCGGCGCCCATCGCGACGATCTCGTCGGGGTTGACGCCCTTGCTCGCCGGCTTGCCGAAGATCTGGACCGCGCGCTCCTGGACGACCGGCATCCGGGTCATGCCGCCGACCAGCAGCACCTGGTCGATGTCCGCCGGGGTGCAGTGCGCGTCGGCGAGCGCCTTGTGGCACGGGGCGTCGAGCCGGTCGACGAGGTGGCGGCACGCGCGCTCGAGCTGGCCGCGCTCCAGCTCGCGCATCAGGTGGACCGGGCCCGCCGCGCCGGCCGCGATGAACGGCAGGTTGACGTCGGTGGTCATCGCCGACGACAGCTCGATCTTCGCGCGCTCGGCGGCCTCCTTGAGCCGCTGCAGCGCGACCGAGTCGTTGCGCAGGTTGATGCCGTGCTCGGCCGCGAACTCGTCGGCGAGCAGGTCGATGATCACGCGATCGAAGTCGTCGCCGCCGAGCGTGGTGTCGCCGTGGGTCGCGAGGACCTCGAACACGCCGTTCTCGATCGCGAGGATCGAGATGTCGAACGTGCCGCCGCCGAGGTCGAACACCGCGAGCCGCTGGTTGTGCTGGTGCTGGGCGCCGTACGCGAGCGCGGCCGCGGTCGGCTCGTTGAGGATCGCGCGCACGGTGAGCCCGGCGATCGCGCCGGCATCCTTGGTCGCCTGGCGCTGGACGTCGTCGAAGTACGCCGGCACGGTGACCACGGCCTCCTCGACGGTCTCGCCGAGGTAGTCCTCGGCGACCCGCTTCATCTTGGCCAGCACGTGGGCCGAGATCTCCTGCGGCGAGCGCGGCGTGCCGGCGATGTCGACCCACGCGTCGCCGTTCTTGGCCGGCACGATGCTGTACGGCAGCCGGGTCGCCAGCGCCTGGACCTCGCGGTCGTGCAGCTTGCGGCCGATCAGCCGCTTGGCGCCGAACACGGTGCGCTGCGGGTTGGTGACCATCTGGCGCTTGCTCGCCGCGCCTACGACGACATCGCCGTCGGCGTTCCACGACACCATCGACGGCGTGGTGCGGCCGCCTTCCTGGTTGTGGATCACCGTCGGCTCTCCGCCTTCCAGCACCGCCACGCACGAATTCGTGGTGCCGAGATCGATCCCGATGACGCGGCCCATGCCTCGACGCAAAGTATACCCCACCGCGCGCGGCGGCGCGGCGCGGCGAATTATTTACGGCGGGTGAACAGCTCGGTGAGCGCGGTCTTGGCGAGCTGGAGATCGGGATCGAGGTCGAGCGCGTCCTGTAGCTCGACGCGTGCGTCGTCGAGCCGGCGGTCGAGCTGGGCCTCGCGGCCGCGGGCGTAGCACATCAGGGCGCGGATCCGCTTCGAGGACGGATCGCGGGCCTGGAGCTGGTGCAGCAGGCTGCGCGCCGGATCCCACTGCTGGCGCTGCAGGAGGTCGATCGCGGCGGCCTCGGTCTGCGGGCCGGCCGGCGGCGGCGGCGCTGTGAGGACCGCGTGGCTGCCGCTCTGGCGCGCCGGGACCTGCGCACCCGGCAGGCGCGGCGCCGATGCGCCGGTCAGCGGCCGGGTCGACGGCGACTTGAGGCTGCCGGAGGCCGGCGTGATCGTCCGCGGCAGGATCGGCGGGCGCTCGCCGCTGTCATTGGGCGTGCGCGGCCGGAGCGGCTGCGGCGACACCGTCCGGGGACCGGGCGAGCCGAGCGTGGGGGCATGACCCGCGGCGCTGCCGGACGCGCCGGGTGGGCCCGGCGTACGATACCCGCCGGACCCGGGGACGCCGGGAGGACCGTGGGCCGCGATCGCGCCGGGATGGCCCGGCGGCGACATCGCCTGCGAGCCCGGGACCGGCGGCGCGCTGCCCGGTACCACCGGCATCGAGCCGCTGCGGCGGCGCAGCGACTTGGCGAGCGTGTCGTGCGCGGCGCGCAGCGCGAGGAACACCTCGTTGGACAGCTTCTGGATATCGATCGCCATCCGGCCGAACCGCACCGGGTGGTACGTCTTGGTCAGCTCGAGGAACGCGGCGCGCACGTCGTCGGCGGTCGCGTTCGCCGGCAAGCCCAGCGCGGACGTCGGATCGCGCGCAAGCCGATCTTGCATCGCGGCGAGCGCGGAGCGCGCGCTCGGCTCATCGATCCCCGCCACGGCCGCATCGTAACCTGCGAGCCATGGCGCGCACCATGGGCCACCCGAAACTATGACGGCTGGCGTCAAGCGCAGGCGCCTGGGCGGCGTTCAGTTGCCGATACGATCGGTCACCAGGCCATAACTGTCGGATGTTATGAAATCTTCTCCGGCCGCCCGAGCCACGCGCCAGCCGCTCCGACGGTGCAGCGGGCGGTGCGATCTCTGTGGCGTAGACGCACGCCCTGAAAGCTTGTGGAAATGATCGATGATTCAGCACTCTGCGTCGGAGATCTCGGGTAAGCCAGAGCGGTGCCGCTGACTCACTCACGCAACCCGTCCGGATCCAGCACGGGCGACGTGTCGGGGGACGAGCTCTCCGGCGCGGCAGCCGGGCACGACGGGAGCGCGGCAGCGCGGCGGATCGCCGAGCTCGAGCACGAGGTCCGCGCGCTCCAGCTCCGCGTCCAGACCTCCGAGGCCGAGCGCGAGCAGCTCACCCTCGCCTGCCGCGATGCGCGCGAGGCCCAGCAGGCCGCGATGGCCGCGATGCGCGCGGGCGAGGAGATCCTGTCCACGGTCACCCATGACCTGCGCAACCCGCTCAACACGATCGTGATGGGCGCGAGCGCGCTGTTGCAGACCGACGGATCGGCAGATCCCAGGTTCGCGCGGATCCGCAGCCTCGCCGAGCGCGTGCACCGCCAGGCCGAGCGGATGACGCACCAGATTGCCAACCTCGGTGACTTCTCGGCGATCCAGGCCGGCCGGGTCGTGATCCAGCGCTCGCCGCAGCTACCATCGACGATTATCGCGGCAGCCGCCGAGCTTGTGGGCCCGATCGTGCGCGAGCGGGGGGTGAAGTTCGAGGTCCATATGCCAACCGAGTTGGCAGCGGTCGATTGTGACGGCAGCCGCATCGTCCAGGTGCTCGCCAACCTGGTCAGCACCGCGGTCAAGGTCACGCCGCGCAACGGGACGATCGAGATCAGCGCGCGCTCCGACAAATCGCGCGTGGTGTTCTTCGTGCGCGATACCGGACCGGGGATCCCGCGCGACGAGCTCGCCACGCTGTTCGGACAGCTGTGGCGCAGCTCTCAGTCGAGCTACAAGGGAGCCGGCCTCGGGTTCGCGATCGCGCGCGGCATCGTCGAGGCCCACGGCGGCGAGATCTGGGCCGACAGCGAGGTCGGCGCCGGGACCACGGTGCTGTTCGCGCTGCCCGCTGTGACCGCGAGCCTCGCCGGCTAACCGAGTGCGTTGACCCCGCGGGGTCGATCGTCCAGGATCGCGGACGCATGTCCGCCAGCGCCTCCGCGCAGCCCTCGACGACGCCGAGCCGCCTCGAGGTCCATCGCGACGCGATGGTCGTCGAGGGCCACGCGCTCGCCGATGTCGTGCTGGCCGGCCACGTGCTCGGGCCGGCGCTCGGCACGGCGCCGGTGCTGGTCGTCGTCGGGGGCATCACGGCCTCGCCGTTCCCGTTCGGCGATCCGGCGACCGGCGCCGACGCGTGGTGGCCCGCGCTCGCGGCGCCCGGGCTGATCGATCCGGCGCTCGCCACGGTGCTGTGTCCAGCGTGGCCGGGCAACGGCTCGACCTGGCGCGGGTTCGACGACGGCGCGATCCCGGCGCTGTCGGCGCTCGGGCTCGCCGATCTGATCGCGGCGTGGCTCGACGGCATCGGCTGCACCGCGCGGGTGACCTACGTCGGCGCGAGCCTCGGCGGCCT
>DATBBB010000109.1:0-30340 GCA_036271215.1 Kofleriaceae bacterium
GAAGAACCTGCGCCGCGGCGTCTACAACAAGAGCTTGCCGGCCGCAGCGTGAGTCTGTAGGGTCTGGCCCGCTCATACGTCGGAGAGGGCGAGGTGACCGCCGGTGAACCTGGCAACGGGAACACGGGAGGAAAGTCCGAGCTTCATAGGGCAGGGTGCTGGCTAACCGCCAGTCGAGGTGACTCGCAGGACAGTGCAACAGAAAGCAAACCGCCCATCGCAAGGTGGGTAAGGGTGAAACGGTGCGGTAAGAGCGCACCGCCTCTCCGGTGACGGAGAGGGCACGGTAAACCCCACCCGAAGCAAGACCAGACAGGGGTCGCGTTGCCCGCGCGATGGCCCCGGGTTGGTTGCTCGAGCCCGCCGGCAACGACGGGCCTAGAGGAATGGTCGCCAGACACAGAACTCGGCTTACGGACCTCTCCGCCGGGCGGGCACTTCGATCCAGAACACGGCACAGAACACGGCACAGGACGCGGCCATTTTGTGAGTTGACTCTCGCCCGCCAGAAGCTGAGGGAGTTCCCCCAGCTCTGGGGTTAGATCTCGGCTGGCGTGTCATCGCGCCGGCCGCGCGTGATACCGTGGGAGAGGGGCTATGGAGCAGCGTTCGCCGGTGCACGAGATCGTGAACGCGCTGTGGCGCGCCCTGCACGACCTCGGGTCGCCCGCGGCGATGCGCGAGATCGAGCGCTGGGGGTTCTCGATCCACGCCGCGCTGTCGGCGGCCGGCCGCGAGTTCCACAACCACGACCACGTGATCAACCTCGTCGCCGACGGCGATCCGCTCGAGGTGATCGCGGCGCTGTACCACGACGCGGTGTACATCCAGGTCGATCTCGGGCCGCCGCACTCGATGCGCGACGAGCTGTCCGGCGTGATGGCGCAGGGCCCCGAGGGCTGGCGCGTACTGCCGGGCGCGGCCGAGCCGGTCACCGGCGACGTGCTCCACGTGTTCGGGCGCAAGGTCGGCGACCTCGTGACGCCGACGACCGGGCTCAACGAGTTCGCGTCCGCGCTGGTCGCCTCGGTCCAGCTCGCGGGCGCGCTGTCGCGCGAGCAGCGGATCGGGGTCGCCGCGTGCATCGAGCAGACGATCCCGTTCCGCGTCGATCCCGTGCCCGATCTGCATCGCCGGGTCACCGAGCTCGGGGTCGCCGGCGAGGCGCTGGCGCGGACGATCCGGCGCGCGGTGCGGGTCGGCAACCGCGACGTCGAGAACTTCGCCGAGAACGACGCCGCGCGGTTCCTCGACAACACGTGGAAGCTGTTGCCCGAGAGCAACCCCGCCCTGCACTCGCCGATGGTGTACACGGTGCGCGACTACCGGATCGCGTTGCTCAAGATGGAGGCGTTCCTCGCGTGGCTGCCCGCCGAGCGGGTGTTCCACAGCTGGGAGGACGAGCCGCGGCCCGAGGTCCACGCGCGCCGCGTCGCGCGCACCACCGGCAACCTCGAGCTCGCGGTGCGCTACCTGCGCGCGAAGCTGTACTCGATCGGCCTGGTCGAGGCGATCTCCGAGGTCACCGGCGGCGACGTGCCGGTCGACTACTTCATGGGCGGGCTCAAGTCGCCCGAGTGGCCGGCGGTGAAGCGGCCGGCGATGAAGCGGATCGAGCAGTTCCTGCCGGCGCTCGCCGATGCGATCGATCTCGATCCGTCGCTGCACCGGCTGCTCGCCGAGGGCCGCGCCTCGGAGTCGAGCTTCGACACCGGCCCGTCGCCGCTCGGCGCGTTCCTCCACGCCACGGTCGGCGAGCGCGAGGTCATGAAGGGCGTCGAGCTGGCGAAACAGTGGTGGGCGGGCGCCGGCGATCCGGCCGGGTTCCTCGCCAGCCAGCCCAAGGCGCCGGTGGCCGCGATCGCGCGCGCGGCCGGCAACATCATCGATACCCGCCGCGATCAGCTGTTCGCGCTCGCCGAGCGGCTCGAGCGCTAGGAGACCGTATTGCTCAGGTCTTCGGCGACTCGGGCTTGGTCGCGGCGTCGGCGTCGGCCGCCGGGGCCTGATCCGGGGTCTGATCGAGCAGCTCCTGGCGATAGATCAAGCGTCCGCAGCGCGGACAGGTCTCGATGCTCTGCATCCGGGCCAGGATGTTGTTGAGCTGCGGCGGCACCGCCATGTGGCAGCCGCGGCACACGCCCTTGACCACCGGCGCGACCGCGTAGCCCCGCTTGGCCGCGAGCGAGTCGTAGATCTTGATCCACTGGATCTCGACCTGCGCGCGGGCGGCGTCGCGCGCGGCGGTCGCCTCGGCGAGCTCGGTCTTGAGGCTCTCGAGCTGGTCGGACATCGCGGCCTCGCTGCCCAGGAGCTCGCTGCGCAGCGCCTCGACGTCCTTGTCGCGCGCCTCGAGCTGCACGTTCGACTGCACCGCGGCCTCGTTGACCTTCTTGAGCTCGGTCTCGCGGTCGCCGATCGCCTTGCGCTTGTTCTCGACCTCGCGGCTCGAGGCGTTGAACTCCTTGGTGTTCTTCGACGCCTGGAACTTGCTCTGCGCCTGCTTGAGCGCGTCGCGCTCGCGGTCGATGTGGTCCTGCTGCGCTTTGCGCCAGGCGTTGGTTTCGCCGAGCTTGTTGCGCTCGCCGTCGAGCATGCCCTGAAGCTTGGCGAGATCGCGGCGCAGCGGATCGAGTCGGGCAGGGAGCTGGGTCACCGCGGTCTGCAGCTCGCGGACCTTGACGTCCGACTGCTGGAGCTGGAGGAGGAGGACAAGCTGTTCGCGCACTTCGTTACCTTTCGACGGCAATCTTCCACATCCCCCGGTCGAACGGGGCCGCATCGCGGTGCTTTTTGTCAGTGGGCCCACCTGGGTTTGAACCAGGGACCCACCGGTTATGAGCCGGCCGCTCTAACCGCTGAGCTATGGGCCCGCTCCGAGGGTGCCAACAGTTGTGGAACACCGCACGGATCGCGAACGGCACACTACCAGGTTGGGAAAAATCGACAACACCCGGCGCACGTTCCCGCGCCGCGGCGAACCGGCACGGCGGTATACTGATCGCGATGAGCGTCGGAAATGTTGCGCGGGTCACCGCGGTGCTGGCTGCGCTGGTTGCCGCGGCCGGTTCTGCTTCGTCGACATCGAGCGGCAGCCAGAACCAGGCGGCCGGTCCCAACGGTCCCAACGGGCAGGGCAGTCCCGAGCTCGCGGCGCAGGGCGCGCCCGGTGGACCGGACAGCCAGAACGGTCCGCCGCCGTCGCAGCAGATGGATCCCGAGCGTGCGCTCGGGCTGTGGCGCTCGACGTTCGGCGCGGTGAAGATCGAGCCCGATGGTAGCCACGGCGGGCTCGCATCTGGCAGCGTGCAGGGCATCTGGATGTACCAGCGCCAGGGCCAGGACGTCATCGGCTACTTCGCCGGCAGCCTGCGCGGCAACGTGCTGCAGTTCCGCTGGCAGGAGCCCAACGACTCGGCGCCGCTGGCCGGCGAGGGCTTCCTCGTGTTCGACACCCAGGGCAGGCAGTACTCCGGCCGGTGGTGGAGTGATCGCCGGGATCGCGTCGGCGACTGGAACGGCTGGCGGCAGTCCGCCGGGCGCGGCACGCCGGCGAGTAACCCCGGTCCGGGTCCGGACGACCCGCAGCCGGCGCGTCGCCAGCGCCAGCCGTACCAGCAGCCACCGTCGCCGTACGCGCAGCCGACGCAGCAGCCGGCGCAGCAATCGCAGCCGACGTACTACAACTAGCTTCGCACGCGCGCGGCCGGAATGAGGCGGGCGAGATCGACCTCGCCGTCGTATACGTGGAGCGCGGGGCCCCGCATCGCCACGCCGGTGAGCCCGGCGTGCACGGTGATCTCCAGCGTGCCGCCCGGCAGGTGGACGCGGATCGGCGTGGCCTCATCGGCGCGACCGGTCACGATCGCGGCGACCGCAGTCGCGCACGCACCGGTACCGCACGCCAGGGTGATGCCGCAGCCGCGCTCCCACACCACGAGCTCGATCTCGCGGCGGCCCTTGACGTACGCGAGCTCGGCGTTGGTCCGGTTGGGAAACCACGCGTGGTGCTCGACCTCGGTGCCGATCGTCTCGGCGAGCCGGAGCGCCTCGTCGCGCGAGCCGACGAACGCGATCGCGTGTGGGTTGCCCATCGACACGCAGGTGATCGCGCGCGTCACCCCGGCGATCTCCAGCGGCTGCTCGATGCAGCGCTCACCGGTCGGGCCGACCATCGGGATGTCATCGCGCGCGAGCCGCGGCGCACCCATCTCGACCGTCACCGCTTGCACGCGGCCGCCGGCCGCGTCGAGCTTGCACGCCAGGATGCCGGCGCCGGTCTCGATCGCGAGCTCGGGCCGCGCGAGCCCACCGCGCTCGTAGAGCTCGCGGGCGACGCAGCGGATGCCGTTGCCGCACATCTCGGCCTCGCTGCCGTCGCTGTTGAGCACCCGCATCCGGGCGTCCGCCACCGCCGACGGCAGGACGGCGAGCACGCCATCGCCGCCGACGCCGAACCGGCGGTCGCACAGCGCGATCACCTTGGTGGGATCTTGCGCGGCCTCGGCATCCACGGCCGGCGCCGCGCGCAGATCGACGACGAGAAAGTCGTTGCCGAGCCCGTGGTACTTCGCGAACCGCACGCGAGCGCTAGGGCTTGGGCGCGTCGGCGGGCTTGGGCGCGTCGGCGGGCTTGGGCGCGTCGGCGGGCTTGGTCGCGTCGGCGGGCTTGGGCGCGTCGGCGGGCTTGACGGCGTCGGCGGGCTTGGTCGCGTCGGCTGGCTTGGTCGTGGTCGCGGGCTTGGCGTCGGCCGGCTTCTTGTCGGTCGGCGTCGCGCTCATGCTCGCCGGCGTCGCCGGGTTCGGCTGGTCCCCGGGGTGGGTCGCCGAGGTCGGGAGCTCGGCCGGCGTGGCAGCGTTGCCGGTCGGGCCGCCGTTGGGCATGCCGTTCGGGTTGATCGCGCCCGCCGAGCCAGCCTGCGCGTTGCCGCTGCCCTGGCCGCTGCTCTGGCCGGTGCTCTGATCGATCGGCGTCATCGGGGTCATCTCCGAGTCGGCCGCGCTGCCCGAGCCGGCGGCGCTACCTGAGCCCGCGGCGCTGCCGCTCGAGCCGGGGGTGAACGTCGACTTCTGCTTCGCGGCTTCCTTGTCGGCGGCTGCCTTCTCCTGCTGCTCGCCGAACCTCTCGAGCGGCTCGGCCGCGTTGTGGCTGGCGAGGAACGCGAGCAGCATCGACGTGAGCATGAAGATCGTACCGCCCACCGCGGTGAGGCGGCGCAGGAACGTCGATCCGCCCGAGCCGCCGAATACCGTGGCCGCGTTGCCACCGCCAAACGCGCCGCCCATGCCACCGCCCTTGCCGCTCTGCAGGAGCACCGTGAGCATCAAGAACAGGCACACGATGATGTGCAGAATGGTGATCAGCGTCGACATACCGGCCTTGCTTCTAGCCCAAACCGGCGGTCGGTGCAACCCCTAGCCCGGGCGGGCTGCCTTGACGATTGCAATAAAATCAGCGGCTTCGAGCGAAGCCCCGCCCACGAGCGCGCCGTCGATGTCGGGCTCTGCCATCAGCGCCTCGGCGTTGCCCGGCTTGACCGAGCCGCCGTACTGGATCCGGATCGCGTCGGCGGCCGCGGCGCCGAGCCGCTCGGCGAGCCGCTTGCGGATGTGGGCGTGGGCCTCCTGGGCCTGCGCCGGCGATGCCGTGCGTCCGGTGCCGATCGCCCACACCGGCTCGTACGCGATCACGAGCTTGGCCGCGTGGCCGGCGTCGATGCCGTGGAGCGCCCCGGCGAGCTGGTCGTCGACCACCGCGAGCGTCCGGCCGGCGTCGCGATCGGCGAGCGATTCGCCGACGCAGACGATCGCGCCGAGCCCGGCGGCGAGCACGGCGCGCGCCTTGCGGCCGACGCTGTCGCTGGTGTCGCCGAAGAACTGGCGGCGCTCGCTGTGGCCGACGATCGCCCAGCTCGCGCCGGCGTCGGCGAGCTGCGCGGCCGAGACCTCGCCGGTCCACGCGCCGCTGGTCTCCCAGTGGCAGTCCTGGGCGCAGGTGACGATCGCGGTGCCCTCGAGCCGCTTGGCGACCGAGTGCAACCCGGTGAACACCGGCGCCACGCCGACCGCCACGCCCTTGACCGTGCCGAGCTGGTTCTTGAGCTCGGTCACCAGGGCGAGGGCTTCGGCGATCGTCTTGTGGAGCTTCCAGTTACCCACGACGAACGGGGTGCGCATGTCGCTCTAAGTACCACGGCGCGGCCGCGCCATACCAACCGTCAGCCACGCGGCGCGGCCTTCCACACCACGCGGTACTCGCAGCGCCGCGCGCCGGTGAACACGCACGCGGGGTGGCTCACCCCGACCCCGGCCGCGCCGGTCAGCTCGATCACGCGCTCGAGCTCGGCGGCGACCAGGGTGCAGACGTCGGCCGAGCCGGCGTAGCCGTGCAGCACCACGTGGGCGCGGCCGTCGGCGAGCTCGACCTCGACGTCGCCCCAGTCGTGGTAGCGGGACCAGAACGCCGGCAGCGCGGCGGCCGCCTCGTCGGGGGTGAGCGCCGCCGGGTTGGCGCCGAACAGCCGCGCGAACGTCGCGCTCATCGTGCCGCGGCCGATCTTGCGCGGCACCAGCTGGCTCGGCACGTGGCTGCGCGTGAGCGCGAGCGCGGCGACCAGATCGCCGAGCGCGACCCAGCCGAGCGGCGCGAGCTCGGACGCCAGCGCGTCGGCCAGCGCGGGGGTGTCGGCGATCAGCTGGGCGAACCCGGCCTCGCCGATGTGGTGCTGGAGCAGGCGCGACAGCACGCGCAGGTGCGCGGCCCGGACGTGGCCGGTGATCACGCGGGGCGGCGGCGGCAACAGCCCGAAGCTGCCGACGCTGTCGAGGCCCTCGGTCGGACCGAGCAGGAGCTCGGCCGCCCTGATCGGATCCTCGAGCTCCTGGACCAGCGACGAATCGCTGGTCGGCAGCCGGTCGAGCGCGCGGGCGAGCGCGATCGAGAACGTCGAGGCCGATGCCCACCGCTTCTTGGGCACCGGCGACAGCGCCTTGGCGATCACCGCGTCGATCGCCTCGGTCAGCGACGGCCGGAGCTGCGACGGCGGCGTCAGCGGATCGCCGAGCTGGCGCTGGACGACCTGCGATGCCGGGCCCGCGCCGAACGGCGGCCGGCCGGCCAGCATGCAGTACACCGTGGCGGCGAGCCCATAGACGTCGGTGGTCGGCGCGTCGGCCTGATCGAGGAACGACTCGGGCGCGGCGAACCCCGGCGTACCGGCGGCGTCGCGCTGGTCGCCGGCCTTGACCGCCACGCCGACGTCGACCAGCACCGCGCGGTCGCGCTCGCGGTCGAGCAGCACGTTGGCCGGCTTGACGTCGCGGTGGATCACGCCGATCGCGTGCATCGCGTCGAGCGCGTCGCCGATCTCGAGCGCGATCTGGGCGATCGCGGCGGTCGGGAACCACTCGCTGCGCTCGAACGTGGCGCGCAGGACCTCGGACAGCGGCTGGCCCTCGACGAGCTCCATCACGAAGTAGACCTCGCCGGCGTGCTCGCCGAGCGCGTAGACCTGCACCAGGTTGGGGTGGTGGAGCGACGCGAGCAGGCCGGCCTCGGCGCGGAACCGGGCGACCAGGTCGCGATCCGAGGCCAGGTCCGGGCGCAGGACCTTGATCGCGACCGGCCGGCCGAGCCCGAGATCCTCGCCGCGGTAGACCACGCCCATCGCGCCGCGCGACAGCTCGTGGACCACGCGGTAGGTCCCGCCGAGGATCGTGCCGGTCGCCAGCCCGCCGGCCTGGGCGCCGGGATGGCGCGGGGACCGGCCGTCGGACGCGACGCGCGGGAGCTCGGCGTCGGCGACGAACCGGTGGCTCGCCAGCCACGGCAGCTCGCGGGTCAGCCGGATCGCGAGCGCCGTCAGGTCGGCGCGCTCGGCGGCCGAGAACCGGCGCGGGGGATCGGCGACGATCGCGATCAGGCCGCCGACCTCGGCGGCCGCAGGCCCGAGCGCGCCGGCGATCACGGCGCGCGGCTGGGGGCCGCCGGTGATCACCGTGCCGGCGGCGGCGGCGGCGATCCGCGCGGCGCCGGCGATCTCGGTCCGGTAGGCGTCGTCGGGCCGGCGGCGCGCCAGGCTCGGCACCAGCTGGCTGCCGTCGAGCGACCACACGATGCAGTCCTCGGCGCCGAACCCGCCGGCGATCGCGCGCAGGATGTCCGACGCGTTGCCCGCGAGCTCGACCAGCGAGGTCGAGACCAGGCCGCGCGCGCGGGCCAGATCGAGCTCGGGCGCCGGCGCCGGGAGCTGCACGCACGCGGCGAGCGCGGCGACCGACAGCGGCGTGAGCAGCACGCCCGCGGCGCCGGCCTGGGCGGCGGCACCGGCGAGCCGGGCCGGGTCGCCGGCGTTACCGACGATCCAGCGCGGCGGGGCGCCGGGCGGGGCGAGGCCGAGGTCAGCGGCGAGCGCCGGCGCGATCAGCACCGCGGCGCAGTCGGCGTGGTCGGCGGGCGGGGCGCCGGGCGGGGCGGTCACGCACCCGAGCTGCGCGGCCGCCGCGAGCGGCTCGAGCTCGGCGAGCAAGCGCCCGGACGGGTCGATGACCGCGAGCTGCCTGTCCACCACCGGCACCCCACCATCATAGCCGCTTCGGTGCCCGCTTCGGCACCGCGTCGGCACCGCGTCGGCACCCGGCCGGGGCAGTTCGCTACGGGATCAGCGCGGTGATACCGGGCAGCTCGACACCCTGCACGAACTCGAGCGACGCGCCGCCGCCGGTCGAGACGTGCGAGACCTTGTCGGCGAGCCCGGCCTGGGCGATCGCCGCCGCGGAGTCGCCGCCGCCGACCACGGTCAGCGCCAGCCGGTTGTCGGCGAGCGCGCGCGCGACCGCGACCGTGCCGGCCGCGAACTTCGGCTTCTCGAACACGCCCATCGGGCCGTTCCAGAACACCGTGCGCGCGGCGGCGAGCACCTTGCGGTAGCTCTCGACCGTGGCGGGGCCGATGTCGAGCGCCATGCTGTCGTCGGGGATCGCGTCGGCCGAGACCGTGGCGGAGCCGTCGGCGTCCAGGCTGGTCGCGATCACGACGTCGGTCGGCAGGTGGACCAGCACGCGCTTCTCGACCGCCTTGCGCAGGAAGTTCCGGGCGATCGGCAGCTTGTCGCGCTCGACCTTGCTCTTGCCGAGCTGCTTGCCCTGGGCCTCGAGGAACGTGTTGGCCATCGCGCCGCCGATCACGATCGCGTTGACCCGCTCGAGCAGCGCGTCGAGCACCTCGATCTTGTCGGAGACCTTGGCGCCGCCGAGCACCGCGATGTACGGCCGATCGACCTCGCCGAGCAGGCGCGACAGGAAGTCGATCTCCTTGGCCATCACGAACCCGGCGCCCTTCTCGGCGACGAACTTGACCATGCCGGCGGTCGACGCGTGGGCGCGGTGCGCGGTGCCGAACGCGTCGTTGACGTAGACGTCGCAGTACGACGCGAGCTGGCGCGCGAGCTGCTCGTCGTTGGCCTCCTCGCCGGGGTGGAACCGGAGGTTCTCGAGCATCGCGACCTGGCCGTCGCGCAGATCGCTGACGACCTTGCGCGCGCCGTCGCCGGCGGGCTCGTCGGCGAGCGTGACGTCGATCGCGAGCAGCTCGGCGAGCCGCTGGGCGACCGGCTCGAGCGACAGCTCCGGCTTGACCTGGCCGTCGGGCCGGCCGAGGTGCGAGCCGAGCACGATCCGCGCGCCGCGCTCGATCAGGTGCTTGATCGTCGGCAGGGTGGCGGTGATCCGGGCGTCGTCGCTGACCTTGCGCGGGCCCTTGGCGTCGCCCTTGGCGAGCGGCACGTTGTAGTCGACGCGCACGAACACCCGCTTGCCCTCGACGGCGAGGTCGGCGACCGACCTGATGCCGTGCGGCAGGGTCATAGCTTCTCCGCGACGAACTTCGCGAGGTCGAGCAGGCGCTGCGAGTACGCCATCTCGTTGTCGTACCAGGCCATGACCTTGACCAGGTCACCGAGCGCGGAGGTCAGCGGGGCGTCGACCGTGGACGAGTACAGGTTGCCGTTGAAGTCGCACGACACCAGCGGCTCGTCGGACACCGCGAGGATGCCCTTGAGCGGGCCGGTCGCGGCGGCGCGGAACGCGGCGTTGACGTCGGCGACGCTCGCGGTGCGCTCGAGCCGCGCGGTCAGGTCGACCAGCGACACGTTCGGGGTCGGCACGCGGAGCGCCTGGCCGTCGAGCTTGCCGGCCATCGCGGGCAGCACCTCCTGCAGCGCCTTGGCCGCGCCGGTCGTGGTCGGGATGATCGACAGCGCGGCCGCGCGGGCGCGCCGCAGGTCCTTGTGGGGCAGGTCGAGGACGTTCTGGTCGTTGGTGTACGAGTGGATCGTCGTCATCAGGCCCGACACGATGCCGAACGACTCGTGCAGGACCTTGGCGACCGGTGCCAGGCAGTTGGTCGTGCACGACGCGTTCGAGATGATGTGGTGCGCGGCGGGCTTGTACATGTCGAGGTTGATGCCCATGCACAGCGTGACGTCGGGGCTCTTGGCCGGCGCCGAGATCAGGACCTTCTTGGCGCCGCCCGCGAGGTGCTTGCCGGCGCTGTCCTTGTCGACGAACCGGCCGGTCGCCTCGATCACGACGTCGACCCCGGCGTCCTTCCACTTGATCGCGCCCGGATCCTTCTCGGCGCTGATCTTGACGACGTTGCCGTTGACGGCGATCGCGCCGTCCTTGATCTCGACCGTGCCGGGATACTTGCCGTGCACCGAGTCATGCTTGAGCAAGTGGGCGAGCGTCTTGACGTCGGTCAGGTCGTTGATGAGGACGAGGTCGAACACCTCGGGCGTCGCTGCGAGACAGCGAACGAAGCCGCGACCGATCCGACCGAAGCCATTGATACCGATGCGAACCTTCGACATGCGGCGCACCCTAGAACGGATCTGGAGGCGCTGCCAGCATCAGAGTCGGAATGAGGCCGAACCAGTACAAACGCGGGCCGAGCCCCGCGGGCCGGGCGCTCGATCAGGCGAGCTGCTGGGCCTTGTCGGTCTTGGCGATCTTCGAAGTGACTTCGCTGATCAGCTCGGTCGCGA
Source organism: Kofleriaceae bacterium (assembly GCA_036271215.1). Taxonomy (GTDB): domain Bacteria; phylum Myxococcota_A; class Polyangia; order Haliangiales; family Haliangiaceae; genus JABFXX01. Next base: position 11,043 of record DATBBB010000109.1, read on the forward strand.
ACGCCACGATCTGCTTCTCGTCGAAGCCCTGCGCCTCGAGGTCACGGTAGGTCGACTTGGCGAGGATCTTCAGCGCGCGAGACTTGGCTTCACGATCGGTCATGGGAGCTAGCCGCAACGGAGCATTCTCCATGCCAGCGGATGGAAGTGGTCACTCGAGCGCAACTCCGCTAAATCAGGGTTGCGATCTCGCCCGCGATCGGTAAGCGCGAACGACCTCGCTGCATAAGGTCGGAGCCGGTGCATAGCGGGCTACGCACACGGTCCGACCGGGCTCACGATCCACGGACCGCCGGTGACCGCTGGGACGGTTTAATTCTCGACGAACGCCTTGAGCCGCTTCGAGCGGGACGGGTGGCGCAGCTTCCGGAGCGCCTTGGCCTCGATCTGGCGGATCCGCTCGCGGGTGACCTCGAAGTCCTGGCCGACCTCCTCGAGCGTGTGGTCGGACTTCTCGCCGATGCCGAACCGCATCCGCAGGACCTTCTCCTCGCGCGGCGTGAGCGTCGCCAGCACCTTGCGGGTCTGGTCGGCGAGGTTCACCGAGATCACGCTCTCGCTCGGCGACACGATCGACTTGTCCTCGATGAAGTCGCCGAGGTGCGAGTCCTCCTCTTCGCCGATCGGGGTCTCGAGCGAGATCGGCTCCTTGGCGATCTTGAGCACCTTGCGGACCTTGTCGAGCGGCAGCTCCATGCGCTCGGCGATCTCCTCGGGGATCGGCTCGCGGCCGAGCTCCTGGACGAGGTAGCGCGTGGTGCGCACCAGCTTGTTGATCGTCTCGATCATGTGGACCGGGATGCGGATCGTGCGCGCCTGGTCGGCGATCGCGCGGGTGATCGCCTGGCGGATCCACCACGTCGCGTAGGTCGAGAACTTGTAGCCGCGCTTGTACTCGAACTTGTCGACCGCCTTCATCAGGCCGATGTTGCCCTCCTGGATCAGGTCCAGGAACTGCAGGCCGCGGTTGGTGTACTTCTTCGCGATCGACACCACGAGGCGCAGGTTGGCCTCGACGAGCTCGGACTTCGCGCGGTCCGCCATCCGCTCGCCCTCGTGGAGGTCGCGGAACGTGGAGCGCAGCTCGGGGGCGGCGCCGCGCGCTTCTTCCTCGATCACGGCGACCTTGCGCATCGCCGTCTTGATCTGCTCCTCCATCTCCTCGAAGTCGGCGAGCGTCATCATCGTCTTCTTGCCGACCGCGCGGGCGCGCTGCGGCGACGCGCGCATCTCGCGCAGCGTCTTCCTGATCTCGTTGGCCTGCATCCCGGCCTTGGCCTCGCACTCGCGGACCTCGAGCTCGGCCTTGTCGAGCTTGATGATGATGTTCTTGAGCTGGGCGACGATCCGGTCGACCGTGGGCTTGTTGAGCCGCAGATCCGACAGCTCCTCGAACATCTGGGCGCGGTTGGCCTTGATCAGCTCCTTGACCTTCTTCTTCTTGCTGTCGGTGTCGGCCTCGATCAGCTTCTCCTCGAGCTTCTCGGTATCGCGCTGGAGCTTGCGGACCTTGTCGATGATCTTGCACACCCGATCGACGTAGAACTGCTCGTTGAACTCGGCCTCGTCCTCGTCGATGTCCTTGACGACGTCCTTGACCCGGACCTTGCCGCGGCGCAGCCGCTCGCCGATCTCGAGCAGCTCCTCGACGGCGACCGAGCTGTTGAGCACGGCCTGCAGCATCTTGCGCTCGCCGTCCTCGATCCGCTTGGCGATCTCGACCTCGCCCTCGCGGGTGAGCAGCGACACCGAGCCCATCTTGCGCAGGTACATCCGGACCGGATCGCTGGTCCGCGAGTAGGCGTACTCCTCGTCCTCGTCGACCTCGCCCTCTTCTTTCTCCTTCTCGATGTCGAGGCCCTTGGGCGGCTGGTCGACCAGCTCGGGGCGGCGCGCGCCGGAGCCGTCGACGACCTCGATGCCGTGCTCGCCGAGCGCGGCGAGCCAGCCGTCGATCTGGTCGGTCGAGACCACGTCCTCGGGCATGTGGTCGTTGACCTCGTCGTAGGTCACGAAGCCCTTCTGCTTGCCGAGCTCGATCAGCTTGTCGCGGGCGGAGTTGCCATCGCCACCGCCGCGGGCGGCGGCGCGCACCGGCTTCTTGCGGGTCTCGGCCTCGATCGCCGCGGCGTCGGCCTCGGTCGTCAGGCTGCGCGGCTTGGGTGCGCCGCCGAAGTCCTCGTCCTCGTCTTCGTCGAACACCGGGATCACGGCGTCGTCGACCGCGTCGTCGACCAGGTCGATCTCGGCCGGCCGGCCCGGCTTGCCGGCGGGCTTGCCCGGCTTGGCGGCCTTGGCGGCCTTCGAGGACACGAAGTCGTCGTCGTCATCCTCGTCGTCGAACCCGTCATCATCCTCGTCGCGCGGCGGGCGCGGCGGCTTGGTCGCCGGCTTGGTCAGCGGCTTGGCGACCGGCTTGGCGTCCAGCGCATCGGCGGATCCCGGGGCGCCCGGCTTGGCCGGCTTGCCATCCGGCCGCGGCTTGCCGTTGAGATCCTTCCTGCCCTCGGCCCTACCCTCGGCCCTGCCCTCGGCCTTGGCCTCGACCTTGCCCTCGGCCTTCGCGTCGGCCTTCTTCGGCGCGTCCTTCGCAACCCCTGCCGGGGGCTTCTTCGCCTTCGGATCCAGCTTTAGATCCGGCTTCTTCGTCTTTGCGACTTGGGTACGCGCCATATCTACTCGACCTGCTTTCGGTTCGACGTCTCGGGGTCCTCGAGCCTCTGCTCCACTCGGGACCGGGCCTTGCGCTCATCCGCGAGCTGCGTGGCGAGCTCGTGGTTACCAGTTCGTTCGGCGATCAGCTCTGCGGTCAGCTGGCGCGCGAGATCGTGATCTCCACGGCGCTTGGCATCCGCGAGGCTCTTCGTCATCTCCATGCGCCCGACGGTCACTTTGCGAGCCTCGAGGTTGCGCGTCATCGCGGCGAGCGACGACGACGGATCCTTGGAGGCGTATTTTCCGGACAGCACGTGCTGGGCCGTGTTCGGGGGCAAGCGCACAGGAGCAAGCTCGAGCAGGGACTGCCCTGTCCGAGCCGCGGAATACATGGCGCGGAGCCGGTCATCCGTCAAGAGCCAAAAAGCCTTGTCTGCTTCGACGGTTGCGATCAGGACGGGGTGGTCAGCCAGGAGTGTGATCAGCTCCAGCTCTTCCATCGACGGCGGCGGGAGTGGCTTTTCTGCCGGGCCGCCGGCGCCGTCCCTCGGATCTTCTCGCTGTAGTGACGGGGCATTGGGATGCGAGCCGCCCTGCGGCGCCGGCCGGTGCGCGGCCGGCTGGCCCGGTCCCCGGGCCAGCGCGTTCCTCACCACGCTGACATCCACTTCCAATCCAGTCGCCAAGGTGCCAACGATTAGATCACGTTTGGTAGGGCTGGCAATTTTCGCGACGAGTCGGACCGCATCTTCGAGGGCGCGGGCCCGGGCGTCGGCGTTGCCGCGGGCCTTGGCCCAGACCTCGAATGCGAAGAACTCGATGCCGCCCTGGGCCCGGTCGACCGCCTCGCGCAGGAGCTCCGCGCCGCCGCCGGCGATCAGGCTGTCGGGGTCGACGCCGTTGTCGAGCATCCCCGCGCCGCCGGACCGCCCGTGGCCGGGGCGCTTGGCGACCCGGACCTCGGTGTCGGCCTCCACGCACAGCTGCAGCGCGTGCATCGTGGCCTTGTAGCCGGCGCGGTCGCCGTCGTAGAGCAGGACCACCGACTCGGCCAGGCGCTTCAGGATATGGATCTGCTCGGCGGTCAGCGCGGTGCCGAGCGGCGCGATGACCTCGGTGAACCCGGCCTGGTGCAGCGAGATGACGTCGAAGTTGCCCTCGACGAGCACCGCGCGCTTCTGGGCCTGCATCGCCTCGCGCGCCTGGGCCAGGCCGAACAGCAGCTTGCCCTTCTTGTAGACCGCGCTCTCGGGGCTGTTGATGTACTTCGGCGGCTCGCTGCCATCGGGCGCCTTCTGAGGCGGCGCGACCAGCCGTGACGAGAACCCGACGACCTCGCCGCCGGGCACGATCACCGGACAGACCAGGCGGTCGCGGTTGCGGTCGTAGTAGCCGCCGGCGCGCGGCCGGTGGGCGAGCAGGCCCAGCTTGACCGCGAGCTCGAGGTCGGCGCGCTTGGCCTTGAGGTAGTCGGCGAGCGCCCCCCAGTCGCCCGGCGCGTAGCCGAGCTGGAACCGATCGGCGGTCTCGGTGGTCACGCCGCGGCGCGCCAGGTACGCGCGGCCGGGCTCGCCGCGCTTGGCGTCGGCGAGGACCTCGCGGAAGAACGCGGTGGCGAGCTTGTTGAGCTCGAGCATTGCCAGCCGCTCGCCGCGCGCGCGCCGCAGCTCGGGCGACTCCTCGATCCGCGGCACGACGATCCCGTACTGGTTCGCGAGCTGCTCGGCGGTCTCGACGAAGCTCTTGCCCTCGAGCTCCATCACGAACGAGAACACGTCGCCGTGCTTCTGGCAGCCGAAGCAGTGGAAGAACTGCTTGGCGGGGATAACGTTGAACGACGGGGTCTTCTCGCCGTGGAACGGGCACAGGCCCTTCCAGCTGTTGCCGGCCCGGCGGAGCTGGACGTGCTGGCCGATCACCGCGACGATGTCAGCGGCATCGCGGATCTGTGCGATCACGTCGTCCGGAATCATCTCCCGAGGCTCGTTTCTGGGTTCATCGCATCACCGCACGTCGATGGCGCGCGTTCCCCCACCGACCCCCCTGGCCCATCGAAACACCATGACCGATCCGAGCGTGGAGCGGTAGCGGGATGGTCACCGGGACGTGCTGCTGGATGACGCGTTGCTGGACGACGTGTTGGCGGGTGGGAGAGGGTCGTGCGGCCGCGCGCCATCGACGAGCGCATAGACGACGAACACCAGGGTCAAAGCAATCCACAGGCCGAGCAGCGCCTGGATCGTCCGGGTCGTCCCGGCTGCCAGCTTCGGGCCGTGATCTTCGTGGCCGAGATCATGCCGGTGCTTGCGACGGGGCGTTCCTGGGTGCTCGCCATCGTCGATTGCGGTCATCGCGCCGGACACTGCCAAACCCGGCCCGGCCAGTCAAGGGTGCGTCAAGCGTGCGCCCCGGTACGTCCAGCGTACGTCCAGGGTACCTCTGGGGCCTGCGCCCTGGTCCTGACGGCCGCGCCGCGGACTACGCAACGGTGATGTCGTTGGACAAGTACACGTCCTGGATCGCGTGGAGCAGCTCGATGCCCTCCTGGAACGGCTTCTGGAACGCCTTGCGGCCGGCGATCAGCCCCATGCCGCCGGCGCGCTTGTTGATCACCGCGGTGGCGACCGCGTCGCGCAGGTCGCTGTCGCCCGAGGCGCCGCCGCTGTTGATGAGGCCGATCCGGCCCATGTAGCAGTTGGCGACCTGGTAGCGCGTGAGATCGATGGGATTGTCGGTGGTCAGCTCGGTGTAGACCTTCTTGTGGGTCTTGCCGAGGCCCTTGAGCGCCGGGTCGTTGTAGCCGCCGTTCAGCTCGGGGAGCTTCTGCTTGATGATATCGGCCTGGATCGTGACGCCCAGGTGGTTGGCCTGGCCGGTCAGGTCCGCCGACAGGCTCTCATCGCCGAGTGCGGTCTTGAAGGCGCCGTTGCGCACATAGCACCACAGCACGGTGAACATACCCAGCCGGTGCGCCTCGGCGAACGCGAGCGAGACCTCGTAGAGCTGGCGCCGCGACTCGGCCGAGCCCCAGTACACCGTGGCGCCGATGCCCTGCGCACCCATGTCGAAGCACTGGCGGACGTCGCCGAACAGCGTCTGGTCGTACGTGTTGGGGTACGACAGCAGCTCGTTGTGGTTGATCTTCACGATGAACGGGATCTTGTGCGCGTACTTGCGGGCGACGCTGCCGAGCACGCCGTAGGTCGACGCGACGGCGTTGCAGCCGCCCTCGATCGCGAGCCGGACGATGTTCTCGGGATCGAACATCATCGGGTTGGGGGCGAACGACGCGCCGGCCGAGTGCTCGATGCCCTGATCGACCGGGAGGATCGACACGTAGCCGGTGTTGGCGAGCCGGCCGTGCGACATCATCCGGGCGAGCGCGCCGAGCACGCGCGGCGTGCGGTCGGTGTGCACGAACGTCTCGTCGAGGTAGCTCGGCGAGGGGAGGGTGAGCGAGGTCTTGGCGATCGTGCGGCACTCGTGATCGAGCAGCAGCGGTGCCTTGTCGCCGAGAATCTCGCGGATCTTGCGGAGCTCCATGCGGAAGGTTGTATCGGCGAGTGCGCGGCGCGGCAAGCGCGGCCACCGGCGGATCGGGTAGGGTTGGCGCGATGGCTGGTGCGATGCCTGGCACGACGATCGACCCGCAGCGGGCCTGGCGCGACGCGATCGTCGCGTTCTGCGTCGTCGCCGTGCTGGTGACCGGCCTGGTCCGGATCAACGTCACCTTGCCGTGGATCGGCCACCTGGGGTCGGCGCTGGTGTCGGTGTTGTTCCTCTATGTACCGCTCTACATCGCGGGCAAGCGTGACGAAGATCTCCGCGACTACGGCTTTGTGTGGGAGCCGGTCGGCCGTGGCCTGGTGATCGCCGGGGTCGCGATCGCGATCATCGTGCCGCTGTTCGCGCTCGGGTTCTATGCGTTCTACGAGACCGCGTGTCACTCCCAGCTGCTGGCGCACCTCGCGCCGGCGCGGGTGTGCGGCCACTACGGCGGGCTCGCCAGCCTGCACGCGCCGCGGTTCATGGCGGCGGAGCCGACGCCGCCGGTGGCGGGCGTGATCTCGGCCGAGTGGTGCCTGGTGCAGTGGCTCGTGGTCGGGCTGCCCGAGGAGCTGTTCTTCCGCGGCTTCCTGCTCAAGCAGCTCGAGCTGCGGTTCCCGCCCAGGCGCCGCGTGCTCGGCGGCGGCATCGGGCTGGCGCTCGTGCTGTCGGCGCTGGCGTTCGCGGTGATCCACCTGCCCAAGGACGGTGACCCGCGCGCGCTCGCGACGTTCTTCCCCGGGCTGCTGTTCGGCTGGATGCGCTCGGCGACCGGATCGATCCTCGCGCCGACGATCGCGCACGGCAGCTCCAACATCCTGGCCCGTTGCCTCGAGATCATGGTGTCCCGATGACCGTTCGCGCCGCGTTGTTCGACATGGATAACACCGTCCTGCGGGTCGAGACCGGGATGAGCTGGGTCCGCTTCCTCTACAAGCGCGGCGAGCTGCCGCCCAAGATGGTCGCCAAGGCGATCTACTGGCAGGCGCTCTACAAGCTCGCGCTGCTCGACATGGACGCGGTGTTCACCAAGCTGGTCGAGGATCTGCGCGGCGACTCGGAGGCCGAGATGATCGCCAAGTGCGAGATCTGGTACCGCGACCACGTGGCACCCCAGGTCGCGCCGGCGGCGCGGGTCGCGATCGAGCACCACCGCCAGGCCGGCCACCTGATCGTCCTGGCGACCGGCTCGACCCAGTACGCCGCGCGCCCGGTCGCCCGCGGGATCGGCATCGAGCATGTCCTGTCGTCCGAGCTCGAGGTCTCCGGCGGCGTGTTCACCGGCCGGCCGGCCGCGTTCTGCTTCGGTCACCACAAGGTCGCGCTCGCCGAAGCCTGGGCCGCGCGCCACGGCGTCGACCTCGCCGCCAGCTTCTTCTACAGCGACAGCTACAACGACCTGCCGATGCTCGAGCGCGTCGGCACCGCGATCGCCGTCAACGCCGACACCCGCCTGCTGCGCCACGCTCGCCGCCGCGGCTGGTCCGCCCCGCGCTGGGCCTAGCGCTACCTGAATGGACATCGGTGGGTCGACTCGAGACCTCGGTTGTGTATGCTGCGCGCGATGGCTCCACCTGTCTTGCGGGGACTCTCGAGCATCCCCGCGGTTCGCCGGTTGATCGAGCTGGCGCTCGACGAGGATCTCGGGCGCGGCGACGTCACGTCGCGCTCGGTGTTCGGGACCGTGGACGGGGATGCGAGCGGGCCGCCGGTGGTCGCCGACATGAATGCGCGCGAGCCGATCGTGGCGTTCGGCATCGAGATCGCCGCGGCCGTGTTCCTGATGGTCGACCCGGCGATCGAGATCGAGCTGTGCGCGCACGACGGCGCGCGGCTCGATCGCGGGGCGCTGCTGTGCACGGCGCGCGGGTCCGCGCATGGCGTGCTGGCGGCCGAGCGGACCGCGCTCAACTTCGTGCAGCGGCTGAGCGGCGTGGCGACGCTCGCCAAGCGCTACGCCGACGCCGTGGTCGGGACCAAGGCGCGCGTGGTCGACACCCGCAAGACCACGCCCGGGTTCCGGGCGCTCGAGAAGGCGGCGGTCGCGGCCGGCGGCTGCGGCAACCACCGGTTCGATCTCGGGTCCGGCATCCTCATCAAGGACAACCATATCGCCGCGTGCGGCTCGGTGCGGGCCGCGGTCGAGGCCGCCCGGGCGCGAGCGCCCCACCCGCTGCGGATCGAGGTCGAGGTCACCAACCTCGGCGAGCTCGACGAGGCGCTCGCCGCCGGCGCCGAGATCGTGCTGCTCGACAACATGACGCCGTCGCAGGTCGAGGTCGCCGCGGCGCGCGCGCACGGCCGCAGCGTGATGGTCGAGGTCTCGGGCGGCGTGACCCTGGCGACGATCGCCGACTACGCCCGCGCCGGCGCCGACCTGATCTCGGTCGGCGCGATGACCCACTCGGCGCCCGCGGTCGACATCGGGCTGGACGTCCGGGCGTGAGCTGGCTCGGCTGCCAGCGCATCGAGCTCGAGCTCTGCGACTCGACCAACGACGAGGCGGCGCGGCTGGCGCGGGCGGGTGCGCGCCACGGCACGGTGGTCACCGCGCGAGCCCAGCGCGCCGGACGCGGCCGCGAGGGCCGCGCGTGGGCCTCGCCGCCGGACGCCGGGCTGTATCTCTCGGCGATCGTGCGCCCGCTGCTGGCGCTGGTCGACGTGCCGCCGATGACGCTCGCGATCGGCATCGCGCTGTGCGACGCGGTCCGCGCGAGCGGCGCCCCGGCGGTCCTGAAGTGGCCCAATGACGCGCTGGTCCACGGCAAGAAGCTCGCCGGTGTGCTGGTCGAGGCCCATAGCCAGGGCCACCGGCTCGACGCGGTCATCATCGGGATCGGCGTCAACCTCGCGGGCGAGCCGCCGCCCGAGGTCGCGGCCACCGCGATCACCCTGGCGCAGGCCACCGGCGCGCCGGTCGACCGCGCGGCGTTTGTCGAGCGGTTGCTCGTCGAGGTCGAGACCTGGCTCGATCGCTACGTCGCGAGCGGGCTCGCGGCGATCGCACCGGCGTGGCACAGCCGGATGGCGCCCGGGATCTCGGCGCGCGCCCGGATCGAGGGCACCGGCGGCGAGGTCACCGGCGAGGTCGCCGGGCTCGATCGCGATGGGGCGCTGCTGCTGCGCGACGAGCGCGGCGGGCTGCACCGCGTGCGCAGCGGCGACGTCGAGGTCCTCCGGCTGGTCCCCAGCGCGGCGGTGGGTGCGCCCGCCGTGGCGGCGGCGGGTGCGCCCGCCGTGCTAGATCGATCGCCATGAACCGCGGGGCTATCGCGATCGGTGCCGGGGTGGTGATCTTCGGCGGCTTCGTGCTCTACGCCGTGCTCGGGTCGCACGGCGATGCGCCGGCATCGCAGGACGCGTCGCACGGCCGGAGGATCACCGAGGCAGATCCCGGCAATCGCAGGAAACCGCCCCGGCCACCGAGCGCGCAGACACCCGGCGCCCCCGGCGACGGCTCGGCTACCGACTACATGGTCGGTGACGTTCACGTCCGCGATCACCGCACCGGCGATCATCCGCAGGTCGATCTGCCGCCGCCGATCCGCGTGCCGGGCAGCCGCAAGATTGCTTCGAAGGTCACGTTCGACCTGGCGCAGCAGCTGCGTCCGCTCGTGAGCCAGTGCGGCGGCAACGTTCCCAAGGATGCCCGCGGTGACAAGCCGCGCGCCGACGGCGAGATCACGATGGCGATCAAGGATCACCAGGCGGTGATCGCGACCGCGGCGTTCCAGCTGCGCGATGTCACCGGCGATTATGCCGCCGCGGTCAAGACGTGCCTCGAGCAAAAGTCCGTTGGCGTATCGGCCCCGGCCGGCGACGAGGCCGACCTCGAGGGCTATCCGATCACGCTGTCGCTCCGCCTGCCGTGAGCGCGCATCGTCGCAATCGAGTCGTTGTTCCCGCACCGTGCCAGCCGGTGTCACCCGGTTGCGTCTCGCCCCGCGCGCACCGGGATAGTAGACACTGGATGTAGATCGAGGACGCGAAGGCCGTTGATGCCCCCCACACCGCTATGTATAGTCGCGCGCGCAATGACTCGTTTTAGCGAGCGCGCACGCATCGCCAGCGTCATGAGCGTCGTGCTCGTTTCGGGCGCCACGCTGTGCAGCCTGACCGGCTGCGAACAGCTCGACGGACGGAACCGGACGCGGCAGGGCAACCGGATGTTCGGCGAGACCCGGTTCGTGGATGCCGCGGCCCAGTACCAGCGGGCACTCAAAGAGGTGGATGACCCGGTCATCCACTACAACCTCGGGCTCGCGTACTCGAAGGTGTTCAAGCCCGGCTACGATCAGCCCGTGCTGCTCGGCACCAAGGACGAATTCGTCTGTGGGGCGATCCCCGGCGTCAAGATGGTCGAGGCCGGGGCGTGCGTGAAGGAAGGCGACCGCCACTTCGCCGAGTGCGGTTCGGCCAAGACCGCGCCGATCGAGAAACAGATCGCCGACCTCGAGTCCCAGATCAAGGCGGCCACCGAAGACTCGAATAAGAAGGATCTCGAATCACAGCTCACCGACAAGAAGGAAGACCTCGGCCGGTTCATCTGCTCGTCATCGTTCCATTGCGTCGAGGGCACGTTCTGCTCGCTCAGCTCACCGGAGCTCGCCGAGCTCGCCGCGCAGAACTTTCAGGTCTGGATCAAGGCCCAGCCGAGCGACGATGACATCAAGAAGCAGCTCGCGGTAGCCAGCGCCGAGCTCGAGGCCGCGGAGAAGACGGATAACAAGTCGCGGCTCGCGGTCGCCCAGAAGGAAGTCGACAACCTGTCGACCAAGGATCAGACGCGCAAGCTGATGACCCAGCTCTGGATCGACTCCGATCAGCACCGCAAGGCGCTCGACTACTGGGAGAGCTTGCTCAAGGACAAGCCGAACGACGCCGAGATCATGGGCAACCTGGCGGGCATCAACCTCAAGGCCGGCGACTGGCGCAAGTCGATCGAGTGGTACAACAAGGTCGCTGACGTGACCAACGATACGAGCAGCAAGGTCGCGGCGTATCAGTTCATCGGCAACGTGGCGTGGTCCAAGCTGAACGCGCGGACCCTGGTCGGGACCGAGGCGGTCGAGCTCGCCGATCGTGGCATCGGCGCGCTGCAGCGTGCCGCCGCGCTCCAGCCCAAGGTTTCCCGCTTGGTCGGCCTGCAAGCCTCGATCTTCAACTTCCGCTCGACTGCACACGGTGCGTCATTGGCCGGCGCGATCGATCGCGCGACTTCACAAGATCTATCGAAGCTCGCGCGCGTTCTCTCCGATGAGGCGAAGAGGGCGCAAGGACTTCCCGTGTCACCACCCGATGCTCCGGCAGGGACTGGCTCGGCAGCAGGCTCCGCAGCGGGGTCGGCGGCCGGGTCGGCCGCAGGTGCTGCGTCCGGCTCTGCACACGCAGGGGCGGCGGCGGCGGCACCGGCAGCTGGGGCCAAGGCCGGGTCTGCATCTGGCTCTGCACATGCAAGATCGACGACCCCGGCCAGCACTCCTCCGGCATCGGAACCACCGACACCGGTACCACCGATACCACCGATACCACCGACACCTCCGACACCGGCACCTCCGGCGGGTTCATCCGCAGGTGGCGCAGGTGGCGCAGGTGGCGCAAGTGGCGCAGGCGGCTCAGATAGTGCGGGTGGCTCGGCAGGGAAGTCCGGCGGCTGATTCGCCAAACCAGGAGCAGCCGAAAATGACTCGCGACGCAGAAAAAACCACACCGTTCGTGAAAGAGAAGCTCGAGGCCGACAAGGCCAAGGTGCTTGCCGGCGAGGCGGCCGGCGCGCCGGGGAGCTCGCCGAGCTCATCGGATCCGACGATCGGGCCGATGTTCGGCAACTTCGCAGCTGCCAAGAACCGCAAGCTACCGGTGTGGGCCGTGCCGCTGCTCGCATCGATGCTGCTATTCCACGTCGTACTTTTTGCCACGATGTGGGTCAAGACGGTCTGGGACATCGAGCAGCTCGATCGGCCCAAGAACTCGATCGACATCGCGATCGCGCCGCCGCCGCCGCCGCCGCCGCCGCCGCCCAAGGGCGGCGTCAAGCCCAAGGACGTGACGATCACGCCCAAGAAGATCCGCGTCCGCGACATCGTCCAGCCGGTGAAGATCGAGAAGCAGGAAGCCCCTGCGCCGGTCGAGACCGGTGACCCGAACGGCGTCGAAGGTGGCGTCGACAATGGTGCGGTCGGTGGTGACCTCGCCGGCGCCGTGGCCGCGCCGCCGCCGCCGCCGCCGCCGCCGCCGCCCGCTCCCCCGGCGGTCGTGCCCTCCACCACGCTTGATGCCAACCGGATCTCCGGCGAGAAGTCGATCATCCCCGACGACGTCACCAAGACCGAGATCAGCCGGTCGGGCAAGGACCGCTTGATCGGCACCTTCAAGGTCTGCCTCTCGCTCGATGGCAACATCAGCGATGTGCGGCAAATGAAGAGCACCACCTTCCCGTCGTACGACCAGAAGATCGTGAGTACGATCCGTGGCGAATGGCGCTACCGACCGTTCATGGTGAACGGCAAGGCGGCGCCGGTCTGCACCATGGTCACGTTCATCTACTCGCAGAGATAACGCACCAATTTTTTTAGCTAGCAAACCTCCAAGCAGGAACGTGCCATGGGACTCGACCTCGTAGAACTCTGGAACAACATGTCCATCATCGTGAAGGTCATCACCGTGTTGATGATCGGCATGAGCGTGTTCATGTTCTACATCATCGCCGAGCGCCTCCTGACGTATCGCGCGGCGAGCGACCAGAGCATCCGCTACGTGCAAGCGCTCGGCGAGTTCCTGCGCCAGCACAAGGTGAACGAGGCGCTGAAGACCGCGCGCTCGATGCCGAAGAGCCCGGTCGCCAAGGTCATGGAGTCCGGCCTGACCGCGCTGATCCAGGGCCGCGAGGCGCTCAAGACCGAGGGCCCCGACGACGTCGGTGACTTCGACCTCGTCGACTCGGTCAACCGCGCGCTCGAGCGCGTCAAGGAGCGCGAGACCTCGAACCTGCGCAAGGGTCTGTCGTTCCTCGGTACGGTCGCCTCCGCCACGCCGTTCATCGGTCTGCTCGGTACGGTCGTCGGCATCCTCGGTACGTTCCAGCTGCTCAAGGGCGGCAGCGTGACGATCAACGAGATCGGCCCGAAGATCTCCGAGGCGCTCGTGTCCACCGCGCTCGGCCTCGCGGTCGCGATCATCGCGGCGATGTCGTTCAACTTCTTCACGTCGCGCGTCGAGCAGTACGTGATCGACATGAACGACGTGTCGAGCGAGTTCATCGACTACGTGCTGCGTGAGGGCCGGTCGTAATAATGTCGGCCCGGGCCGGACATAACCACCGTCGGTGGCGGCTCTCAGGTCACAAGAAGCCGCACATCGATACCGTTCGCAACGACATCAACGTGACGCCGCTGGTCGACGTCATGCTGGTGCTGCTCATCATCTTCATGCTCATGACGCTGATCATGGGCCGTGGCCACGACGTCAGCCTGCCCAAAGCACAGTACTACTCGCAAGAGAAGGACAAGATGCAGCCGGTGGTGTCGGTCGATATCGACGGCAACCTGTGGGTCGAGAAGAACAAGCTGGGGCCCGTGTCGCTGTCGAGCCTCAAGGAGATGGACGATCAGATCAACGGCATGTGGAAGGCGCCGAAGAACCCCGAAGGCGTCGGCCGGATCTACCTCAAGGCCGACGACAAGGTCGAGTACAGCAAGGTCTATCCGGTGCTCGAGTACATGAACAAGACCATGTCCGTTCAGTCGGTTGATCTCGCGATCGCCAAGACGGGGGAGGAGAAATAGCCATGGGGATGTCAACCGGCGGAAACAAGGGTGGCGTCCAGAGCGAGATCAACGTCACCCCGCTGATCGACGTGCTGCTCGTGCTGCTGATCATCTTCCTCGTGGTCATGCCGATCATGATGAAGATGGAGACCCTCGAGATTCCGCGAAAGATCACCGACACCGAGGCGCCGGATCCTAACTCCACGTTGCTCACCGTCAAGGTGCGCGTGACGGGCGAGCTGGTGTTCAGCGACAACGACAAGGAGACGGTGATCCAGCCGCCGGATCTGATGAGCATGCTGCGGCCCAAGCTGGAGGCCGCCGCGGCGCGCGGTGCCGAGCGCGTGATCTTCGTCGACTTCGAGGACGGCGTGCTGTGGGCGCAGGTCGTGACCACGATGGACTCGATCCGCAGCCTGGCGGCGGACGTCAACCACGACGAGGTCAAGGTCGCGCTGAAGCTCAAGGAAGACCTCAAGCCGCAGTGACCGGCGATGGCGATCCTCGGCGCGAGGGTCGAATCAGGTATGCGCAGGGCTCGGTCTCGCATGGGAACTGCCGCGGTGGTCGCCGCGGCGTTGGCCGTTTCGGTGGTCGCCTGGGTGGGCTGCTCGGACCCCGGGCCGCCGCCGATGATCGAGCAGATCCGGGTCGCCGAGGTCGTCGGGGATGGCTCCGCTGCCGTGGCGCGGACGGTGTTCGCGTTCGGCAGCTACCCGATGGCGACCGCCGACGACGCCCACCCGGTGACCAACGCGGCGGCCGATGGCAACCGGCTGCGCGTGATCGTCAACGAGCTGCTGCTCGGTAACAACCTCGAGGAGATCGAGTGCCGCTACGTCGTCGACGACGACGTGTTCGCCCCGATCCCGGTCGGCGCCACCCCGGACGACGTCGCGCGCTGCGCGGTCGCGCAGCGCCAGCTCGCCTCGCAGTGCGCGGGCTCGGATCCGCACTCGCTGTGCCTGTGCCAGAGAGCCGATGGCTGCCCGAGCGGGACCACGAGCGACGGCGCAGACATCATCACGCCGAAGGGTGAGTCGGTCGGGGTCCAGGATCGCGATCAGGACGGCGCGGCCGACGCGATGCGGTTCATCGCCGGGCGCGCGACCTTGACCTGCGACAGCGCGCTGGTGCCGGCGCCGATCGTCGTGCCGATCGATCTCGGGGCGAGCTTCTGGACGCCGTCGGGCAACCAGGACCGGCCGGTCGAGGGCGGGTTCGACGCGCTCGGCCCGGCGATCGTCATCACGCCGATGGGACCGCTGCCGACCCGCCAGACCTGCGGCCTTGCGTTCTCGCCCGAGGTCGTCGGCAAAGACGGCATCACGCTGTGCGCGCCGGCGGACGGCGATCTGGCGCGCGGCTGCACGCCCGGCGACACCAGCGCGTTCTCGTTCACCGTGCAGCCGCTCGGCTACCTCGCCGACCCCGACATCCAGTCGATCGGCCAGTCGCGCACCGACCCCGTGCTGATCGAGTCCGACGCGCCGCTCGATCCGGTGTCGCTCGAGAACATCACGGTCACCGAGGACGCCGCCACGCCGTACACCCAGTTCACGGTCGCGGCGGTCGCGCCCAAGGCGATCCGCGTGCAGTGGGCGGTCGGGCTGGCCGCCAGCACGCGCTACACGATCATCGTGCCGACCACGGTGACCGACACCTATCACCTGGGCGCGCCCCAGCCGTTCCAGGTGTCGTTCACGACCGGCAACTGACGAGATCTGCGGCAGCGCCGCCGCGCGACCTTGTCAGGCCGAGGTGCTAAGCAGGCGGGGTGGAGCACACGCCGCTGAACCCCGAACAGCGCGCCGCGATCGATCACGGCGACGGGCCCCTGATGGTGCTCGCCGGTGCCGGCACCGGCAAGACCCGCGTGCTGGTCCACCGGATCGCGCGGCTGGTCGAGACCGGCACCGAGCCGTGGGCGATCCTCGCGGTGACGTTCACCAACAAGGCCGCGGGGGAGATGCGCCACCGGCTGCGCCAGCTGCTCGGCGAGGCGGCGGACCAGATGTGGATCGGGACGTTCCATGCCACGTGCGCCAAGATCCTGCGCCGGTTCGGCAGCCACGTCGGGCTGACCCGCAGCTTCGTGATCTTCGATGACAACGATCAGATCCGGCTGGTCGAGAAGCTGCTCAAGGAGACCGGGCTCGACGACCAGGTGTCGCCGCGGACGATCCTGTCGCGGATCGATCGCGCGAAGAACCGCGGGCTCGACCCGATGGCGCCGACCGGCTCGTTCGACGACGTGATCGAGCGGGTCTATCCGCTGTACCAGGCCCAGCTCGCCAAGGAGAACGCGGTCGACTTCAATGATCTACTGCTGAAGACGATCGAGCTGTTCAAGCACGAGGCCGCGGCCCGGGTGCTGAAGGTCAAGTTCCGCCACGTCCTGGTCGACGAGTTTCAGGATACCAACAAGGTCCAGTACCAGCTGGTGTGGCGGTTCGCCGAGGCGACCCGCAACCTGACCGTGGTCGGCGACGACGATCAGTCGATCTACGCCTGGCGCGGCGCGGAGCCGCGCAACCTGCTCGACTTCGACCGCGACTTCCCCGACGCGCGGGTGATCAAGCTCGAGCAGAACTACCGGTCGACCCAGACGATCCTCGACGCGGCCAACGGGATCATCCGCAAGAACCGCGACCGCCACGCCAAGGCGCTGTGGACCGACCGCGGCGGCGGCGACCCGATCGAGATCTATCAGGCCGGCGACGAGCGCGGCGAGGCGTACTTCGTGGCGCAGGCGATCCGCCGGCTGCTCGACGACGGGCCGAGCTCGCCGAACGACATCGCGATCCTGTACCGGACCAACGCCCAGTCGCGCGTGCTCGAGGAGCACCTGCGCGCGGCGCGCGTGCCGGCCAAGGTCGTCGGTGCGGTGTCGTTCTTCGAGCGCAAGGAGATCAAGGACGTCGTCGCCTACCTCCGGCTGCTCGCCAACCCGGCGGCCGACTCGGCGCTCGAGCGCGTGATCAACGTGCCGGCGCGCGGCATCGGGGCCACGACGATCGAGCGGCTCGCCGCCGCGGCGCGCGCCGAGCGCTGCAGCCTGTACGACGTGGTCCGGCTCGCCGGGCGCGGCGAGGTCGCGGGGCTCGGGCCGGGGCCGCGCAAGAAGCTGGCGGCGTTCGTCGAGCTGGTCCAGGGACTCGCCGACGTGATCGCGCAGGGCGCGTCGGTCGCCGAGACGATCATCCAGGTGATCGAGCGCAGCGGCATGCGGACCAAGCTCGAGGCCGATCAGAGCACCGAGTCGCGCGACCGGCTCGATAACCTCGCCGAGCTGGTGACCACGGCGTCGGACTTCGACGACGAGGTCCCGGCGGTGCCGGGCGGCCCGCTGTCGGGGCTGTCGGCCGCGGAGGCCGCGGCGGAGGCCGCCGCCGCCGGGCTCGATGGCGCGGACCCTGGCGGGAGCACCGGCGAGCTCGCCGATCCGGCCGAGCTCTCCGATCCGGGCGAGCTCGCGAGCCGGCCGCCGACGATCGAGGACTTCCTCGAGCGCATCGCGCTGTCGTCGCCCGGCGACCAGACCGCGGCCGAGCAGGTCGTGCTGATGACGATCCACATCGCCAAGGGGCTCGAGTGGCCGGTGGTGTTCCTGACCGGCATGGAGGACGGGCTGTTTCCGTCGCTGCGCGAGCGCGAGGGCACCAGCGAGGACGCCGCGCTGGAGGAGGAGCGCCGGCTGGCGTACGTCGCGATCACGCGCGCGCGCGAGCGGCTGGTGCTGTCGCATGCGCGGACCCGGCGGGTGTGGGGCGAGATCCGGATGCAGCAGCCGTCGCGGTTCCTCGACGACCTGCCGGCCGACTCGCTGGCCCAGCCGCGGCGGTCCAAGGTCGCGGTCCCGAGCGCGCCGCGGATCGTCGACGGCGACTGGGCGGGGCGCACCCGCAAGCCGTCGCGCGCGCACGACGAGCTCGATCAGCGCACGGCGTACGACGACGAGCCGGTCTACCGGGTCCACGCCGGGGGCGGGCTGGAGATCGGCGCCGAGGTCCGCCACGCGGCGCTCGGGGCCGGCCGGGTCGTCGCGGTCACCGGCACCGGCAAGGACTGCCGGGTCGTCGTGGACTTCGCGCAGGTCGGGCGCAAGACGGTGTTCGCCAAGTACCTCGACCACGATGCCGGCGATCAACTGAACTGATCGGGCCGTCTGAACTGATCGGGCCGCCCGGTGCCGTCCTTGCGCGGGCCACGCCGCCGGGTCTACTCCGGCATCTTCTCGGGGACGACCGGCAGCTGGATCTGGGCGCGGCTCCGCCACACCGTCACGCTGGTGGCGCGGCCCGGCGGGGTCTGCGCGACGATCCACGGCAAGGTCTGGTGATCGACCTCGCGATCGCCCCAGCTCAGGATGATGTCGCCGGCGCGCAGCCCGGCGCGCGCGGCGGGCGAGCCGGGCTTGACCTCGGTGACCAGCGCCCCCGACGGCCTGGGGAGTCCGGCGGCCTGGGCCTGGTCGGCGCCGACCGGCTGGACCAGCACGCCGAGCCAGCTGCGCGCGACCTGGCCGAAATCGCGGAGCGCGTCGACGACCTCCTTGACCCGGTTGATCGGGATCGCGAACGACACCTCGCCGGGCCGATCGCCGGTCGCGACCGCCACGCCGACGACCTGACCGGCGGTGTCGATCACCGGGCCACCCGAGTTGCCGCGGTGGACGTGGGCGTCGGTCTCGAGGAACGTGCGGAACCCCATCGCGCGGCTGGGGACCAGCGAGCCGGCGACGTCGCGCCCGGTCGCCGACACCACGCCGGCCGACGCGGTGACCTCGTCGCCGAATGGGTTGCCGAGCACGACCAGCCACTCGCCGACCTGGAGGTCGTCGGAGTTGCCCAGCGGCAGGCCGGTGAGCCGCGGCACGTCGATCGACAGCAGCGCGAGATCGAGCCGGACGTCGCGGCCGACCAGCTTGGCCGGCGCCTCGCGGTGATCGGGGAGCACGACGCGCAGATCGGTGGTCGCGGCGGCGATGTGGTCGTTGGTCAACACGTAGACGCCGTGCGACTCGATCAGAAACCCGGTGCCGAGCGCGACGTCGGCCGTGGTCTCGGGCGTGCCGGGGAACACCGCGGCCGGGCCGGACTTGACCGGCGTGCCGGATCGGATCGCGACCACGCCGTGGCGGGCATTCGCGACCAGCTCGACGAACGAGCCGGGCGCGCTGGGGTACAGCACCCGGGTCGTCGTGGCCGGCGCCGCCGCGGCGTGATCGGGCGCGCCGCTGCCGCCGGTGGTCGCCGGTGCCGCGCCGGGGGCCTCCGCGATGGCGGCGTGTGGCTCGCCGCCGGGCTCGCGCTCGCGGCAGGCGCCGAG
>DATBBB010000110.1:0-4501 GCA_036271215.1 Kofleriaceae bacterium
GGGGGGACCCGACGGCGCCCGCGCCCCGCGGGAGTACGTGTTCTCCTCAGCCCACGCCCGAGGATCTGGAGCGCGCTCACCACCGGGACTGCAGGAGGAGGGGGGAGAACCGCAGGGGCAGAACCGCAGGGGGAGAACCGCAGGGGAGAACCGCAGGGGCAGAACCGCAAACGGTGCGGCGCGGAGGTCAGGAGCCGCGGGCCTGGCGGATCAGGCGCAGATAGGAGGCCTGGGCGCGCGTGGCGAGGTCGTTCAGCTCGCTGACCAGCTGGAGCGGCGGTGGGGCGTTGGCGATGTGGGCGTAGATGAGGTTGACCGCGCGCTGCTTGACGAGCACGGGCACGACGAGCACAGCGACCGGCTCGGGCTGCGTGCCGAGCGCCGCCCAGAGCTGCTTCTCGACCGGGCGCGCGGTCGAAGGAGGGGCGCCGACGAACGGCTGGCCGGTGTCGTGGGCCGACTGCAGTGAGGAGGCACCGCCGAGCGGCAGCGACAGCTCCTCGATCGGCTTGTGGACCTCGCCCGGCGACACGACCCAGCTCCGCCAGCCGAGCGCGTTGCCGTCGCGGATCAGGAACACGACGAGCGCGTCGCACCGGCCCTGGGCGTAGGCGACGAAGGTGTCGGCGATCTGGTCGCGGTTGGCGGCGGTGTCGATCCGCTCGCAGGCCGCGCCGTAGCCGATGGCGAACGGGATCTCGCCGACCAGCGGCGCCGCCGTGGTCGCCCGGCGGCGCCGGGGCTCGAGGGTCAGGGCGGGTGGCATCACCATGCCCGCGGCCGGCTGGGTGCGGCGGCGCTCGCCGGAGATCTCGGCGTCGCCCGACGACGGAGGCCGGGCGGTGCGCACGAAGCGGGCACGGCGCGGCAGCCCGAAAAGCTTCTCGAGGTAGTAGAGGGCGCGGAGCTCGGGGACGACGTAGGGCACGATGTGCGCGCCGAGCCGGGCCGAGACCTGCGCCACGGCGTCGGCGTCGTTCGGGACCACGAGGCCGACCGCGACCGAGTCATCGGCGAGGTGGCCGAGCGGGATCGCGCGCAGCCGGTGGGCGTCCTCGGCGCCGAGCTTCTCGAGCAGCAACGGGTCGGCCTGGTCGAGCAAGGTCGGGGTGGCGATCGGGAACCCGCTCAGCTCGGCGAGGTACGCCGACAGCATCTCGAGATCGATGTAGCCGAGCTCGACCAGGTTGGTGCCGAGCCGGCCGCCGTACAGCACCTGGTTGCGCAGCGCCGCCTCGAGCTGCGACAGCCCGATCGCCGCGTTACGCAGGAGCAGCGTGCCGAGCTTCATGGCCGGGTCATCTTATGTCGAATCACCCGCCTCAAGCGTAGCGCGTCGGATCGGACAAGCCGGCATCGCTGAAGCCTTTTCGGCGCAACACACAGGCGTCACAGCGCCCACACGCAGCCGATCCCTGGGGTCGAGACCCGGCTGGGTTGGCGCCGAAGCCGCGGCGCTCGATCGGAGTAGAGTCACCGCGTGCGGCCGTGTTTCACCTGGGCGGCGCGGGCGATCCGGCATCGCCGGGCCCCGACGGTGGGAGTGATCGCCGCGGTGGTCGCGCTCGCGGCGTGGTCCGCCTGGCAGCGCTGGCAGATGCTTTCGACGTCGCCATTTCCGCTCGGGGTGGACGGATATTTCTATCCGATCGAGCTCCGCGCGCTGCTCGCGCATGGCCGGCTGGCGTACCCGGCGTCGCCGCTGGCGTTCTACCTGCTCGCGCCGTTCGCGGCGGTGACCGATCCGATCACCGGCGCCAAGCTCGGGGCCGCGGTGCTCGGCGCGGCGATCGCGGCGCCGGCCTATGGCGTGGGTGCACGGTTCGGAGGCAGCCGGGGCGCCGGGTTGCTCGCGGCGGTGATCGCGACGACCAGCGTCGGGTCGGCATACCTCACGGTCGAGTTCGTCAAGAACAGCATCGGGCTGACCGTCGCGCTGACCGCGCTGTGGCTCGTGCTCGGCGCGCTCGACCGGCCGGGGCAGGAGCGGATCGCGGCGGCGATCGCCGGGCTGGTCGCCGCGTACGCCACGCACAAGATGGCCGCGGCGATCGTCGGGGTGGTCGCGATCCCGGCGGTGATCGCGGCGGCGTCGCGGCACGGCGCGCTGCGCGGCCGGCGGCTGTTCTACGCGATCGGCGGACTCGTCGGGCTGGCCGCGCTGGTGCTCGCGCTCGGCGCGCTGGCGCCGCAGCGCTTGCTGTCGGCGGCCGATCTGGCGCTGCTCGCCGACCTGACCTCGGCGACGCCGCACTGGACGGCGCCGGCCCTCGTGGTGCCCAAGGGTGCCCTGGCGCTCGGCCACGACGCGCTGATCGGCGGCCTGCTCGCGGTCGTTGTGCTGGTCGCCAGCGCGCTGCGGCCAAAGCTCGCCAGCCGCTCGACGTCCCCGCCGACGACGGCGGCATCACCGGCCCCGGCCACACCTGCTGCACCTGCGACGGCGGCATCCCCGGCCCCGGCCACACCTGCCTCGCCGGAGACGACGGCATCCCCGGCCCCGGCCACACCTGCTGCACCTGCGACGGCATCACCGGCCCCGGCCACACCTGCTGCACCTGCAACGACGGCATCACCGGCCCCGGCCACGCCTGCTGCACCTGCGGCTTCCACGACGGCATCCCCAGCGGCTTCGACGTCGCCGCGGATCCCCGCCGCCGGGTGGCCGATCCTCATGATGGCGATCGCGATCGGCCTGCCGTTCCTCGCCGTGACCGATCCGCAGGGGCTCGGGTTCCGGCTGCGGCTCGCCGCGTTCGTGCCGGCGGCGCTGACCGCCGCGCTCGTCGCGCGCGCGGTGCTCGCGCCCTATGTCCACCGCGATCGGCTGCTCGCGGCGCTCGCGCTGGTGCTCGCGGTGGCCCGCCAGCCCGGGCCGCGGCTGCCCGGCGTGGTCGTCACCCACCCGGCGCTGGTCGCCGCGGCGCAGGCGCTGAACGGCCATGTCCCCGCCGGCGCGACGCTGATCGTCCCCGAGCGCCACATCGCGTTTCTGGTCGCCTGGTACACCGGCGCCGAGGTCGCGCTCCGCCCCGAGCAGGTCCCGCCGGCGCGGCGCTACCGCTTGCTGCCGCTGCACTTCATCGGCGACGGCTCGGCGCTCGACCGCGCGCTGCTCGCCGCCCGCGCCGAACCGGGGCTGGAACCGCCGCTCGGCGTCCATCCGCTCCACCCCGACGGCCTGGTGCTGGTCGCCGAGCCGACCTGGGCGTGGATCGTCGCGCGATTGCCGGCCGGCGATCGCGCGCGGCTCGCGGCGTGGCCGACGCTATGATGTCGTGGCCGACGCTATGATGTCGATGCGGTGCGGCCGGCGCGATGACGGTGACGTCAGCTCGCCGTGTCGGACTTGACCACGCGCGCCGCCGGCAGCGGATCGGGCTCGACCTGGACGCCCGCGGCGGGATCCGGCTCGTCGCCGGCCATCATCTTGCGGATCATCGGCGACACGACGAACAGCGCCGCTGCGACGACCAGCGCGGAGACGATCAGGAACACGAACAGGAACCCGTAGCCGCGCGATGCGGTGAACCCGGCCGCGCGACCCGCGAGGTAGTTGCCGTTCGCGGTGCCGAGGAACCAGGTGCCCATCACCATGCCGGCGAGCCGCTTCGGCGCCAGCCTCGACATCGAGGACAGCCCGACCGGCGAGATGCACAGCTCCGAGCAGGTCGAGAAGAAGTACAGCGCGATCAGGTACACGCCGCTCGCCTTGTCGCCGTGGGTCACCGCCTGCAGGGTCGGCAGCATCACCACGAACGACAGCGCGGCCAGCACCATGCCGATCGAGAACTTCATGACGCTGGTCGGCTCCTTGCGGGCGCGGACCAGGGTCAGCCACAGCCACGCGAACAGCGGCGCGAGCACGATGATGAAGATGCTGTTGATCGCCTGGTAGTAGCTGGCCGGGACGGTGAACCCGAGCAGGTCGCGGCTGGTGAGATCCTCGGCGAACAGCGACAGCGTGGTGCTCGCCTGCTCGAAGATCCCGAAGAACGCGATCGAGCCGAGGAACAGGGTCAGCATCGCGATCACGCGCTTGCGCTCGCCGGTGGTGCGCGCCGAGCCGTACAGCACGACGAACAGCACGATCGAGAAGATCGCCAGGCCGATCCCGAACAGGTTGCCGATCGTCTCCGTGCTGATCGACAGCCCGTGCAGCGACGAGTACACGAACAGCCCGATCACGGCGAGCAGCGCGGCCACGATGCCGCCGAGCACGTTGCGATCGCGCTGGGCGATCCGCGGGTCGGACGGAACCGTCGGGTGCTTGCCCGATTCACCGAGCCAGCCCTGGGTGATGCTGTACTGGATCACGCCGAGGATCATGCCGACCGAGGCGGCGGCGAACCCGAAGTGCCAGCACCAGCCGGGGTTGATGCCGTGGGCGCGCAGGAACCCCTGGAACGTCTCGCCCTGCGCGAAGTAGCCGCACACCACCGGGGCGATCATCGCGCCGATGTTGATGCCCATGTAATAGATCGTGTAGCCGCTGTCGCGG
>DATBBB010000111.1:0-22342 GCA_036271215.1 Kofleriaceae bacterium
CGAGCCACGCAGTTCCGCAGCACCGTCCACGGCCGACGAGCCACGCGGTTCCGCAGCACTACCCGCGGTCGACGAGCCGCGCGGTTCCGCGGACCCGTGCTTGTGATCACCCTGCGGTTCCGCGGAGCCGTCCACATCTGAAGAGCCACGCGGTTCCGCAGCACCGTCCGCGGCCGAATGCACTGCCGGTGTGCTCTGCGTCGACACGTCGCTCCGGCCATCGCTGCGGCCGTCGCACACGATCGTGCGCGCGCCCTTCAAGACCACGACGGCGCGCGTCTTCACGGCGAGCGCCCGGGCCGCCGCCATCCGATCCGTCTCGATCTCCGCAGTGGTGATGCCGAGCAACCGGGCGGCCTCGCCAGGATGCGGCGTCAACACGATCGGCCCCGCCGCGCGCGCCAGCTCCGCCGGATCTTTCGCCAGCAGGTTGAGCGCGTCCGCGTCGAGCACCGCCGGCAGCTTCGCCGCGAGCACCTCGCGCACCCGCGCCGCGGCAGCCGGCGAGGTCCCCAGCCCCGGCCCGATCACCACCGCGGCTTTGCCCCCCAGCAGCTCGCCCAGCGCCGCGCCCGCCGCCAGCGACCGCGTCATCACCGAGTCCGGCGCGTCCAGCTCGCCTTCGGCGGCCAGCGTACACAGCCCCGCGCCTGCGCGCAGCGCGGCCATCGCCGCCAGCCGTCCCGCCCCGCGCATCCCCGGCGAGCCACCGACGACAAGGACGTGGCCCCGCCGGCCCTTGTGGTCCATCGCCTGCGGGTGCGGCAGCCACCCGGCGACATCCGCGGCCTCGACCAGCCCGGCCTTGACCCCCGCCGCCACGATCAGCGCCGTTGGAATCCCGATCTCGGCGACCTCGATCTCACCTGCCTTCGCAAACCCCGGCGCTCCAACCAGCGCGATCTTGCGCGCCGCCATCGTGACCGTGCGCTCGGCGATCACCGCCGTGCCCAGCGTCCGCCCGGTATCCGTGTCGAGCCCCGACGGAATGTCGACCGCCAAGGTCCGCCCGGCCAGCAGCATCCGGGTCACGATCTCGGCGAACTGGCCCTCGACATCGCGCGCCAGCCCGACGCCGAACAGCGCATCGATCACCAGCGCCGCGTCGACGATCTCCGCCTCGTTCGCCGCCAGCCCGTCCGCCGTCGCCACCGCCCGCACGGTCCCACCCGCGCGCTCGAAGATCTCCAGGTGCGCCCGGGCGTCGCCCTTGACCGCCTCGCGCCCCGCCGCCAGGTACACCACCGCATCGACGCCGCGGTCCCGCAGCACACGCGCCGCCACGAAGCCATCGCCGCCGTTGTTGCCCGGCCCGCACACCACGGCGACGTGCCCGCGCGCCTCCCCCAGCATCCGCAGCGCCGCCTCCGCCACCGCGCGCCCGGCGGTCTCCATCAGCACGATCGCCGGCAGCCCAATGTCCTCGATCGTCGCCTTATCCAGCGCGCGCATCTCGTCGGCAGTCACGACCGGCAACATCCGCGCAGCCTACCCCAGGCAGCCGCCCTTGCATCGCCTCGCCGAAACGACGGAACCGCGAACGCGCATCGTCAACGCTTGGCGAAGCGAGCGCGGGCTGGGTCACCCGAGCGAGTAGCTACCACCCCGAGTCGTCCTGGCACTCCGGGTGGAGGATACGCCGGTGTCCCCGGGCGATCCGGGAGGTCCGCGATCCGAGCGAGGGGACCCAGACCCGCGCGAGCGGCAGCCAAGCGTGCCCGCGCTCTCCACCACCCCGCAGCGAGGCAGCGGGGGCGAGGTGCAGCGAAGGAGCGAGTGCAGCGGGGGAGCGAAGCGGCCGTGGGGGGGGGGCGTCAGATCGCGGTGGCCCCGGGGCGTCAGGACGGCGGCGGCGCAGCGGAAGCGCGGCAGCCCTTGGCGAGCGCGCCCGCGATGTCCTCGGCCCAGCTCCGGATCCGGCTCTCGTCGAGGCCTTCGATCATGACGCGCACCTTGCTCTCGGTGCCGCTATAGCGCACCAGCACCCGGCCGTCGTCGCCGAGCTGGCGCTCGATCTCCGCGATCATCCGCTGCACATCCGGCAGCTGGTCCAGCGGGACCTTCTTCTCGACCGACGTGTTGACCAGTACCTGCGGCGTCCGCGTCATGACCTTGGCCAGCTCCGACAGCGGCCGGCCCTCGCGCGCCATGATCGCCAGCACCCGCAGCGCCGCCACGACGCCGTCGCCCGTGGTCGCGTGATCGAGGAACACCAGGTGCCCCGACTGCTCCCCGCCGAGATTATAGCCGTTCTTGCGCATCTCCTCGACGACGTAGCGGTCCCCGACCTGGGTCCGCACCACGTGGCCGCCGGCGCCGCGCAGCGCGCGCTCGAGCCCCAGGTTCGACATCACCGTCGCCACCAGGGTCGACTTCGCCAGCGTGTTCTCCTTGATCATCCGCGTCGCGCACAGCGCCATCACCGCGTCGCCGTCGATCACGGTGCCATGCTCGTCGCACAGCACCACGCGGTCCGCGTCGCCATCCAGCGCGATCCCGATGTGCGCCTCATGGTGCCGCACCGTCTCGCACATCGCCTCGGGGTGGAGCGCGCCGGCGTGCGCGTTGATGTTCTTACCGTCCGGCTTGGTGTGGATCGCCGTGACCTTCGCGCCCAGCTCCTCGAACACCGCCGGCCCGACCCGGTACGCCGCGCCGTGCGCGCCGTCGACCACCACGTGCAGACCATCGAGCGTCAGCTCGCTCGGGAACGTCGCCTTGCAGTACACGACGTAGCGGCCCCGCGCGTCCTCGATCTTGCGGCTGTACCCGATGTCCGCCGGCGCCGCGCGCTGCGCATCGAGATCAGAGGAGCCCATCAGCGCCTCGATCTCGGCCTCGACGTGATCCGGCAGCTTGTAGCCGTCGCGCGCGAAGACCTTGATGCCGTTGTCCTCGAACGGGTTGTG
Source organism: Kofleriaceae bacterium (assembly GCA_036271215.1). Taxonomy (GTDB): domain Bacteria; phylum Myxococcota_A; class Polyangia; order Haliangiales; family Haliangiaceae; genus JABFXX01. The sequence continues at coordinate 2,910 of DATBBB010000111.1, forward strand.
CGACGCCGAGATCACCACGCCGGCGTCGCACCGCATCGACGACGCGATGAACGCGATCCCCGGCGTCGGCAGCGGCCCGGTGAGCCAGACATCCGCGCCCATCGCCACGATGCCCGACGCCAGCGCCGACTCGAACATGTACCCCGACAGCCGGGTGTCCTTGCCGATCGCGATCCGCGTGTGGCGCCCCGGCTGCCGCAGCCGCGCCGCGATCGCCATGCCGAGCCGGGTCACCGTGGCGGCGGTCATCGGCTCGAGGTTCGCGACCCCACGCATTCCGTCGGTGCCGAACAGCGTACGACCGTTGCTCATCACCTTGTTTGGTAGCACTACTGCGGCCGCTGCGGGGCAGCCGGGCTCGCCTGTTTGACCGGCGCCAGCTTGACGTGCTCGGGCGAAATCTTGACCCCGACGCCGGGCGGCAGGCCGTCGATCGTGACCTCGGCCTCACGCGGAGCCCCGGTGGCCGCCGCGTGCGGATCCGGGGTCAGCTTGACCACCGGCACCAGCGAGCCGCGCGCCTTCTCGACCGCCAGGAGCGCGCCGGTCAAGCTGATCTCGACCTGGGCCGGCGTGACCTTCCAGCGCGCTGGATCGCCGTCGCCGCGCACGACCACGGTCATGCCCGGCACCTTGCGGGTCACCAGCTCATCTTCGATCCGGACCTGGACCCCGATCGACGGGTTGCCGATGACCTCGAGGCCCACGGGCGGCGCCGCCTCGGTCTCGGCCACGAAGCTGTCGGTGCGGCCCTCGAGGCTGATCTCGCGGGTGTGGACCGAGGTCAGCGCCGCGAGCATCCCCTCGCCACCGCGCAGCCGGACCGTCGCCGGAACCGGCTTGGCCTCGACGGCCACGTAGCCGTGCTGCGGCCGGCCGGTGATCGCGGGAGTGACCTCGACGATCTTCTCGACCCGCTTATCGAACACGACGGAGATGAACCGCGGGTTGATCGATGTGACCGTCACTCCCGACGGCAGGTGGATCATGTCGCTGGTCAGCGGAATCTCGCCGCTCGGCGCGTGCTGCAGGTCGAGGTTGATCCGCTCGACCTCGCGCTCGTCGAACTTGCGCAGCCGGCGCCACGCGCCCTTGATCGTGACCCGGACCTCGTCGATCCGCTCGGACACCAGGACCTTGTCCTCGGGCAGCTTGTAGGCCACGCCGACCCGCGCCGTGATCTCGCGATCCTTGTCGGTGTTGACCAGCAGGAACACCGTCACCGCGAGCACCATCGACAGGAACTTGAGCCCGGTGTTGTCGAACATCGCGCTCTTCAGCCAGCCGCGGACCGGCCCACGCTCGGACGGCGGCGGCGGGGGCGGCTCGACCGGCGGCGGGGTGGACGCGCGCGCGGGAGCGCGGCCGAGCGTCCCGATCGTCTGCGACCGCGGCCTCATCGCGAGGCCTCGGCGGCCGCGGGCTCGGCGACCGGGTCGATCCGGGCGTCGCGGCCGTCCTTGCCGTCCCGTCCGTCCCGGGTCGCCAGCGGATCCGGCGCGACCGGCGTGGCCGGCGGAGCCAGTGCGGCCGCCGGAGCCAATGCGGCCGGCGGAGCCGGTGTCGAGGTCTGCGTATCCAGCGCCTCACCGAGCGTGGCGAGCGCGCGCCCGACCTCGGCCGCCGCCGCTGCTTCCTCGGCCATGTCCGCGGTCGCCCGGCCGCCGGCGAACAGGCCGAGCAGCGCCCGCCGCAGGGTCAAGGGCTCGAGATCGCGGGCGATCGACCCCTTGAAGCACAGCGAAATCTCGCCGCGCTCCTCCGAGACGACGACCACCACCGCGTCGGTGTCCTCGGTGATGCCGAGCGCGGCGCGGTGCCGGGTACCGAACTCGGGGCCCAGGTCGGTCGCCCGCGACAGCGGGAGCAGCGCGCGCCCCAGGTCGATCCGGTGGTTCTTGCCGATCACGACCGCGCCGTCGTGCAGCTCGTTATCGCGCGCCGGCACGAACAGCGAGACCAGCAGCTGGCGCGACAGCACGGCGTCGAGCCGGGTCGCGTCATCGACGAACTCCTCGAGCGCCGCGTCGCGCTCGAACACGATGATCGCCCCCATCCGGGCCCGGGCGAGCTGGGCGGTCGCCGCGACGACCTCATCGACGATCTGGCTGGTCTCCTGGCGGCGGCCGAACGGCATGACGTTCTGGCCGATCCGGCCGAGCGCGCGCCGGATGTCCTGCTGGAACACGACGATGATGAGGATGATGAAGTACGAGATGAAGTACTCGAGCAGCCAAGACACGGTCGACAGCTCGAGCCGCTCCGCGACGAAGAACGCGGCGCCGATCAGCACGATCCCGACGATCATCTGGGCGGCGCGCGTGCCGCGGATCGTGAGCAGCAGGCGGTAGATCAGGTAATAGACCAGCGTGATGTCGACCACCGTCGTCAGGACGGTGCCGACGGTGAGACCGTCGAGGAATTCGTGGAGCGACGCGATCACTGGGATAGATCCAGGCGGGCGCAGGTGCCCGCGCGACCTTCGCGCGATGCGGCCCTGTATTTGGTTTACAACGCGAGTGCCGCCCTGAGCAATGCAACGTTGTGGACGCGGACCACATTTGCGCCGCCGCGAATTGCTTCAAGACTCGCGGCGACCGACGCCGCGTCCAGCGCCGCCAGATCGTCATCACGCACACCGAACGCGCGGCGAACGAAGCGCTTGCGGCTCGCGCCGATCACGATAGGTCGGCCCACCCGAGCGCCCAGATCACCGCTGTGCCGTAACAGCGACAGATTTGTCGCGGGGTCGGCGCCCTTGCCGAACCCGAGCCCCGGATCGATCCAGGCCCCCGCGCGCGCCGCCGCCGGCAAGGCCGCGAGTCGGTCGGCGAGCTCGTCCGCGACGGTGTGCCAGTCGAGCCCCGGGCCGCCCGACGCTTGATGAGCGGCTTCGTGTGCGAACACCTCGGCGATCGAGGTTCCGCGCACGTGGCCGGCGATGTAGGTGGCATCCCCGATCGCATCGGCCATTGCCGGATCGAACAGCCCACCGGAGATGTCGTTGATGATCCGGGCACCGGCCGCGACCGCCGCGCGGGCGACCGCCGCCTTGGTGGTGTCGATCGAGATCCAGGCGCCCGCCGCCGCGAGCCGCTCCACGACCGGGAGCACGCGCCGCAGCTCCTCGGCCGCCGTCACCGGCTGCGCCCGCGGGTTGGTCGCCTCGCCGCCGACGTCCAGGATATCGGCGCCGTCCGCGATCAGCGCCAGGCCGTGGGCGACCGCGGCGTCGACGTCGAGGTACTGCCCGCCGTCCGAAAATGAATCGGGGGTCACATTGAGGACCCCCATGACTCGAAGCTCCACCGGTGATCCCCGGAATCCAGCCTCGCCAGCTAGGCCGGCTCGGGCGACGGGTCCTTCTTGCCGAGCGGCGGCAGGATCGACGGCCGCTTGCGCTCCGCCTCGTCCTTCTTGGCTGCCGCTTCCTGGCGCTTCTTGGCCGCCGCCGAGATCGGGCGGTCGATCGACCCGCCGCGCAGCAGGGTGTCGATGTCGTCACCGTCGATCGTCTCGTACTCGAGCAGCGACTCGGAGATCTGATCGAGCTCCTTGCGGTGGCTGGTCAGGATGTCGACCGCGCGGGCGTACTGCGTCGTCACGATCCGCCGGATCTCGGCGTCGATCCGCTGGGCGGTATCTTCGCTGTGGCGGTCGCTCGACGAGATGTCGCGGCCCAGGAAGACCTCCTGCTTGCCGGCCGAGAAGTTGAGCGGACCGAACTCGTCGCTCATGCCCCACTCGGTCACCATCGACCGCGCGAGCTCGGTGGCGCGCTCGATGTCGTTGCCGGCACCGGTGGTCTTCTGGCCGAACACGATCTCCTCGGCGACCCGGCCGCCCATCAGGATCGCGATCTGGTTGAGCGCGAACTCGCGGGTCATGTTGAGCCGGTCTTCGTGCGGCAGCTGCTGGGTAACGCCGAGGGCGCGGCCGCGCGGGATGATCGTGACCTTGTGGACCGGATCGGCCTCGTCGCCGGCGAACCGGGCGACCAGCGCGTGGCCGGCCTCGTGGACCGCGGTGGTCCGCTTCTCCTTGTCGGAGATGATCATCGAGCGGCGCTCGGCCCCCATGAGGACCTTGTCCTTGGCCTCCTCGAAGTCCTCCATCTCGACCTTGTCCTTGTCACGGCGGGCAGCGATCAGCGCCGCCTCGTTGACCAGGAACTCGAGATCCGCGCCGGAGAACCCGGGAGTGCCGCGCGCGAGGACCTCGAGGTCGACGCCGCCGAGCGGGACCTTGCGGGTATGGACCTGCAGGATGCCCATCCGGCCGCGCAGATCGGGCCGCGGCACGACGATGCGGCGATCGAACCGCCCCGGGCGCAGCAGCGCCGGATCGAGGACGTCGGGCCGGTTGGTCGCGGCGATGATGATCACGCCGTCGTTGGACTCGAAGCCGTCCATCTCGACGAGCAGCTGGTTCAGGGTCTGCTCGCGCTCGTCGTGACCGCCGCCCAGGCCGGCGCCGCGGTGGCGGCCGACCGCGTCGATCTCGTCGATGAAGATGATGCACGGCGCATTCTTCTTGCCCTGCTCGAACAGGTCGCGGACGCGGCTGGCGCCGACGCCGACGAACATCTCGACGAAGTCCGAGCCACTGATCGAGAAGAACGGCACCCCGGCCTCGCCGGCGATCGCGCGCGCGAGCAAGGTCTTGCCGGTGCCCGGCGGGCCCATCATCAAGACGCCCTTGGGGATCCGGCCACCGAGCCGCGTGAACTTCTTGGGATCCTTGAGGAAGGCGATGATCTCTTCGACCTCGTCCTTGGCCTCTTCGACGCCGGCGACGTCCTTGAACGTCACGCGGTTCTGGTGATCCGAGAGCAGCTTGGCCTTTGACTTGCCGAAGCTCATCGCCTTGCCGCCGCCGGATTGCAGCTGGCGCATGAACAGGAAGAAGATGCCGACGAGCAGCAGCATCGGCAACCACCACACGAGCACCTGCGGCCAGATGCTCGACTCATCCTTGGACTTCACCGAATACTTGATGCCCGCGTCGCGAATTTCCTTGGTGAGCAAGCCGGGAAACTCGGCGTACATCACCCTCTTGGCGGGGTTCCCGCTCTTCATCATGACGATGTAGCGAGCGTCATCGTGGCCACGAGGCTCGATCACAATGTTATCGATATCGTGCTGCCCGGCCGCTTCCTTCGTCAGCAGGTTCTGGAAGTCGTCAGAGTCGAGCACCTTTTCCTTGCTGGAGGAGTCCGTGAACATCGAGTAGATGCTCACGAACATGAGGATCAGGATGGCCCAGATCAGGATGGTCTTGTGGGATTGGCGCAACGGCGGATCCGGGGGTCAGTGGACGTTTGTCGTTTAGCATGGGGCCTTTGCGAAGTGTTGCAAAGGCGATTCTTGTCAAAAAGACCCGCCTGTTCAGGGGGGGCGATGCAACGCCAAGAATGAGATCTGAAAGGCGTCTTCGGTCTACCGCACGATGCAGCGCGCGGCAGGTCGAAGATCGCCGCAACCATCGCGATCACGCATCAGGGCGGTCTCTCAGTAATCAACTTCACGAAACCTGGTTCTCCGAAGGCGGCGCCGAGGTGCTCGGCCCACACGATCGCCTGGTCGGCGCGCCGCACCAGCACGCGGGCAGTCGAGCGGAGATCCCGCGGTACCTTGGCATCGATGTAGAGGTCCGACAACTTGCGGGATCGGCCCTTGAGTCGGGCCGGTCTCATGCGATCGCCGGCGCGCCACGGCCGCAGCTCGTACGCTTCGTGAGGCGCTTCGGGCGCTGAGGCCGCAGGCGCGCGCGCCGCGACGGCCGATCGGATCGCCAGCACCCCGTAGCTCCGGACCACGGTGCCGCCGCGGACGTCGATCGCGAGCTCACCGCGGGCCGGGGCGCAGGCCACGCGGTCGAGCTCGGTGAGGTGCACCGCATCGTAGTCGAGCCCCGCGGCCTCCAGCGCGATCGCCAGCGCGCGCTTGCGGACCGCGGCCGGCTGGGCGGCGAGCCGCGCGACCTCGATCGGGAACCGCGCCAGCGGCCGGGCGAGCCCGTCGATGACCTCGAGCCACTCGGCGGCGCTCGCGGCGAGCCGGACCAGCGCGGCCGGCAGCTGCGGGTTCTCGCGCTGCAGCGCCGGCAGGATGTCGTGGCGGACCCGGACCCGCGCGACCCGGCGGTCGTCGTTCATCGGATCGCTCCAGACCGGCAGGCCGCGGGCCGCGACGTAGGCGTCGATCGCGGCGCGCTCGAGCGCCAGGAACGGCCGCACGAACCGGCCGCGCCGCGCCGGGATCGCCGCGAGCCCCGCCGGGCCGGTGCCGCGCAGCAGCCGCAGCAGCACGGTCTCCGCCTGATCGCGCGCGGTGTGGCCCATCAGGACGCACGCGAGGCCCAGCTCGTCGGCGAGCGCGTCGAGCGCGGCGTAGCGCGCGGCCCTGGCCGCGGCCTCGAGCGAGCCGGCCCGCGCGACCGAGACCCCGCGGACCACCGCCGCCGCGCCCTGGCTCTGCGCCCACCGCGCGACGGCCTGGCAAGCCCCGGCCGCCGCCGCGGTCAGCCCGTGGTCGATCGCCAGCACGACCACGTGGCCCGCGCCCGCCACCCGGATCGCCGCGTCGGCCAGCGCCATCGAGTCGGCGCCGCCCGAGCACGCCACGCCGTACAGCCCCGGCCCGACCCGCCCGATCTGCTCGTTGACGGCCGCCGTGAGGAGATCTACGGGGGCCGTGGTAGTCATGACCACGAGCAATCTACCCATGTCCGAACGCGACGTCTCTCCTCCACCCTCGCTCGGCGCGATCGGAACCCTCGGGCCGCTCGATCGCATCCGGGCCCAGCTCGCGGGGCCGCGCGGCTACCGCCGGGTCGACGCGCTGCTGTCGCAGGACGACGCCGCGGGGGCGATCGCGGCGCTGACCCCGAACGAGGTGTTCGAGCTGGTCCACGAGGTCGGGTTCGAGGACGCCGCCGACCTGATCCACCTGGCGACCCCGGCGCAGATCCAGGGCTGCCTCGATCTCGACGGCTGGGCCAAGGACGAGCTCGAGATCGAGCCGCTCCAGCCGTGGCTGTCCGCGGTGCTCGACGCCGGGTTCGAGAAGTTCGGCGAGGTCTGGGGCGCGCTCGACGCCGAGCTGCGCGCGCTGATCCTGCAGCGCGAGGTCAAGGTCTACGACGTCACGCTCGGCGAGGGCCCCGAAGACGACAACGACGAGCCGATCCTGCCGACGCTCGACGGGTTCTTCCAGCTCGAGCTGCGCGGCGATGACACCAGCCAGCGCATGGTGATGCGGGTGATCGACGCGCTGTACCGCGCCGACGCGAACCTCGCCCGCCACACGATCATGGCGGCGCGGTCCGAGCCGCCGGCCGAGCTCGAGGAGACCAGCTACCGCTGGCGCTCGGGCCGGCTCGCCGACCTCGGCTACGTCGACTTCTACGACGCGCTCGATCTGTTCCGGCCGCTCGACCTGGCGCAGGTCCAGATCGGCGAGGGCACGCAGGATCGCGTGGTCGGCGACGATCTGCGGCTCCTGTCCGTGGTCGCCGAGCAGGTGATCGGCCGGTCGTTCCTCGCCCGCGCGCTCGCGGCGGTCCGCGGCCCGGACGCCGACCGGCTCGAGGCCGGCCTGATGATCCTGGTCAACAAGGTCCTCGCCGCCGGGCGCGCCAAGCCCGGCCAGGCCGAGGTCGTCACCCGCGGCGCGCTGTACGCGACCTCGACCCTGTCGCTCGGCCTCGAGGCCGTGGCGCGCGGCGACGTCGAGCGGGCGACCCAGGCGCTGGGCTCGATCGGCCTCGAGCGGCTGTTCCGGGTCGGCTACACCGTGACCCAGAAGCTGGCGCGGCTCGCCCAGGCGCTGGCGCCGCGCTCGGTCACCGCCGGCTCCCCGACCCGCGAGCTGGTGTCCGCGCTGTGCTCGCCGCGCCCACTGCTCGCGCGCGCCGTCGATGACCCGCCGGCCCCGGGCGTGCGGCCGTTCGAGTCCGCGGCCGACCTGCGGCGCGCCGGCGAGCTGCTGACCGCGCTGACCGTGCGGATCGCGCTGGTCGAGAGCCTGGGGGTCGACGTCATCGCCACCGGTCAGGCGCCCGAGCCGCGGCCGAGCCTCGACGATCACATCCGCACCGCGATCGCGCGCGTCGTCGCCGGCGGCGAGCTGCGCGGCGAGGCGCTGTCGCAGGCCGAGCTGACCGCGCTGCGCGATCGGGGCCCGGCGGGCGGCCCAGACGGCCCAGACGGCAGAGACGGCCGGGCGGTCGCGCTCGCCGCGATCCGCGACCGGCTGGGCGCCGCGCAGCTCCAGGCATCGGGGCCGATCGTCGCCCACCTGGTCGACGGCTGGCTCGCCGATCTCGAGGCGATCCTCGGCGGGGTGCGCGACACCGAGATCGATCCGCGGTTCGTCGAAGGCGTGCTGGTCGAGGTCAAGCGCAGCTAGTCGGCCGGCGGCCAGCCGGCGGGTGTGGTAACGAACCGGGCATGTCCGATCTGATGGCTTCGCCGGGCCGCGATCGATCGAACGATCGCGCCGGCTACCGCTCCGGGATGGCCGCGGGTCTCGGGGTGGTCCTGCTCGCCGGGCTCGTGCTCGCGGTCGCCGACATCCTGCACACCGGCGGCGGAACCGGGCCGATGCCCCCGATCCTCGCGCTGTGGGCGCTGCTCGCACTGCCGGTCGCGATCGGGATCGGGCTCGTGCTCGGCGCCGGCAACGCGACGTGGGGCGGCGGCTGGGTGATCGGCGGGTTTCGCCGGCTGCGCAACGACCGCGAGCTCGATCGCACGATCGCCGCGGTGCTGATCGCCGCCGCCGTGCTCGGCCTCGTGCTGGTGCTCGGGGTCGCCAAGCTGGCGCTCGGCCTGGTCGCCGAGGTCCAGCGCAAGGAGGTCGGCGCGCTGCTGCTCGGCGTGGTCGTGGTCGGCGCGCTGCCGCTGCTCGCGATCGCCGCGCTGCCGCTCTACCGCGTCACCCGGTGGATCACCATCGTGGTCCCGGCGATCGGCCCGGTGTCGCGCGTCGTGGTGCTGCTGGTCGGCGCCGCGGCCGCCGGGGTCGGCGGTGGGCTGGTCATCGTGTTCGACCGGCTCGACTACCGGGCGCTGAACCTGGGGTCGCTGTTCGCGCCCGCGCTGCTGCCGGTGATCGCGCTGGTGCTCGGTGGGCTGTGGTACGGGCCGCTCGCCGGGCTGCGCACGCGGATCCCCGGCCGCGGCATCGCGGCGCTGATCGGGCTGGTGCTCGCCGCCGCGCTGCCGATGGTCGCGCTCGGCACGCCGAGCGACGCGGTGCAGACCGCGGTGACCGAGCGGTCGTACCTCGGGTCGCGGATGATCCCCGCGCTGCGCAAGCTGATCGATCACGATCACGACGGCTACTCGGCGTTCTTCGGCGGCCCGGACTGCGACGACAACAACCCCAACGTCCACCCCGGCGCGATCGAGATCCCCGGCAACGGCATCGACGACAACTGCGTCGGTGGCGACGCCCCGCTCGAGCCGCCGAACCCGGCCCAGCCTGCCGGCGCGGGCAGCGGCAAGCCGGCGACGGCGTCCGGCGCCCCGGGCCCGGGCCCGGGCGACCCCGCCGCGGCCGCGCTGAGCGGCGGCAAGAACGTGCTCGTGATCTTCGTCGATACGCTCAGGTTCGATCGGCTCGGCATCGCGGGCTACAAGCGCAACGCCCAGTCGCTGACCCCGCGGATCGACGCGTTCGCCGGCCAGTCGGTGGTGTTCAGCCACGCGTACTCGCAGGCACCCAACACGCCGCGCTCGGTGCCGTCGTTCATGACGTCGCGCTACCCGTCGCAGGTCAAGGTCGACAAGAAGTTCAAGGACTACGCGACCGTGCTCGACGACAACGACACCTGGTTCGAGGCGATGAAGGCCGCCGGGTTCCGCACGATCGGCGAGAGCTCGCACTTCTACTTCTGCGATCGCAAGAAGTACCCGGAGTCGTGCCCCGACGTGGTCAGCTGGATGAAGAGCAACATCACGCAGGGCGCCGACGAGTGGGACAACACCGGCGCGCTCAACATCCCGGAGTCCAACCACGACACCGCCGGGCCGCGGATCATCAAGAAGACGATCGCCCGGCTCGATCAGCTCGCCCAGGCCGGTGCCCAGGCAGGCACCGGCTCCGAAAAGTTCGCGATGCTCGTCCACCTGTTCGAGCCCCACTCGACGTACATGGAGCACGACGGCTTCAAGTACACCGAGCACGGCACCGCGGCGCTGATCGAGAAGTACGACTACGAGATCGCCTACGAGGACCAGCTGATCGGACAGCTGCTCGACGCGCTCGACGCCAACGGGCTGGCCAAGACCACCACGGTCGTGCTGATGGCCGACCACGGCGAGGCGTTCGGCACCCACATCGTGGCCGGCAAGCCGGCGTTCTTCCACGGCGACAACCTGTACCGCGAGCTGATCCACGTCCCGCTGATCTTCCGGGTGCCCGGCGCGGCGCCGGCCGCGCGCGACGACGTCGTCCAGCTGATCGACCTCGCGCCGACGATCGCGGCGCTGTTCGGGGTTGCGCCGCCCGACAGCTGGCAGGGCCGCAGCCTGGTGCCCGCGATCGCCGGCAGGCAGCTGCCGTCCAAGCCGGCGTTCTCCGAGATGCTGCCGGCGCCCGAGTGGGATCACGAGGCCAAGGCGATGGTCAGCGCCGACGGCGTGCACCACGTCTACTACCGGATCAGCGATTCGAAGTGGGAGATCTACGATCTCGGCACGGACTTCGACGAGAAGACCAACCTCGCCGACCAGCCCGAGGCCAAGGCGCTCGAGCAGGCGCTCGCCCAGTGGATCGAGGGTCCGCTCGCGGAGGGAGGCGGCAAGTGATGAGCGAGCCGGCGCCGAGGTACAGGAACCCCAAGCCGACCGTCGATCTGATCATCGAGCTTGCCGACGCGCCGGGTCAGATCGTCTTCATCGTGCGCAAGCACGAGCCGCGCGGGCTCGCGCTGCCGGGTGGCTTCGTCGACTCCGATCCATCGCGCGACCGGCGCCAGCACACGATCTCGATCGTGTTCCTGGCCCACGCCTCCGGCCAGCCGGTCGGCGGCGATGACGCCGCGACCTGCCTGGTGTGTGCACCGGACGCCCTGCCCCAGCCACTGGTGTTCGACCACGCGACGATGATCGCCGACTACCTCGCCTACAAGCGCGACGGTGTCCGGCCGCCGCCGCGCCGGTAGCCGGAGCTACTGGGCTCCCAGGTTCAAGAGATTGCACAAGAGCATCGCCTCGGACTGGACCGTGCACGGCGGGAAGAACGTGTTGCCGCCGACCGCGCGGCCAAGCTGTGGCAGGGTGAACACGGCGATCGCCTCGTGGCGAAGCACGAGCTTGGTGCGCTGGGACTTGGTGGTTTTCTTCATAAGATGCAGCTCCTCTGTCAGTGATGGGTGGGTACTGCCTGTGCGTCGAGTAACTTGCGGGCGGATTCCAGATCGACCGAGATCAGGCGACCTTCGCGATCGAGCGCGGCCGCGGTCTTGCCGTCGGCGCTGACCGTGGTGCGTGAGAAGTCCGCGGTGCCGGTCGGGATACAGAGCGAGCGGCCGTGGGCCGTGGAGTACAGCCAGATCGTGCCGTCGGTGCACATCGCGACCAGCACGCCGTCGGGCGCCAGCGCCAGGTGGCTCGAGCGCGCAGCGAGGGTCTGCCACACGATGGCGCCGGTGTCGCCGCGCGTGCCGACGTGGATTGTACCATCGTTGGTCGCGGCCGCCACGCTGTGGCCGTCGCTGGTGACCGCGAGATCCTGGACCGCGCCGGCGCCGTGCAGCACGGGCTCGTCGCGCCACGTCGTGGTGTCGATCGCGATCACGTCGCCGTTGGCGTACGCGGCGTAGATCCGCGCCTGATGCGGCACCGCGACCAGCTCGTTGACCCGCGGGCCCGGCCCGCGCAATGCGAGCGCGTGGCCGCCGGTGACGGTGCGCCACAGCCCGCCGTCCGGGGTGCTGAACACGATCGCGTCCGCCGCCGGCGCCTCGACGAACCGATCGATCGGCTGGTTGAACTGCACGACCGGGTGCGAGATGCCGTCGGGCGTCCAGCGCACCACGCGGCCGTCGTGGCCCGAGGTCAGGAAGTCGTCGGTGTCGCCGGCGTAGTGCAGCTGGGTCACCGAGCCGTGGCCGGTCGACACCACGCGGGTCCGGGTCATCGTCGCCGGTGCCCAGAGCTCGACGAAATCGTGGAGTCCCCAGGTGACGAACGCGGTGCCGCGGCTCGATTGCTCGAGGAAGATGTTGTCGGGCTCGTGCGGCGTGATCAGATGATCGCCGGCGCCCGGCACGAACACGGTGAGCGCCGGCAGCCGGGTCGCCGCGATGATCGCGCTCGTCGCGGGATCGAAGATCGCGGTGGTGAACGGCGAGCCCGAGGTCGCCACGACCCGGGCCAGCTGGCCCGGCACCCGCCAGGTCCGCACCGCGCCGTGGACGTCGGCCGAGATCAGGAACGGATGCTCGGCGGTCGGCGGCGCGATCGAGGTTAACCGGAACCGGTGGCCGGCGTACGCGCTGATCAGGTTGGTATGCAGATCGAGCACCGTGAGGGTGCCGTTGCCGCCGGCCGCCACGATGTAGTCGCCGTCCGGGCTCGCCGCGATCAGATCGGCGTGGCCCTCGAGCTGGGCGCGCGGGGTCACCGTGCCGTGCGCGACGTCCCAGATCCCGATCACGCCGTCGCTGCAGGCGTACGCGACGGTCTCAGCCGACAGCACCGGCATCCCGGCGATCGAGCCGTGGCAGATCTCGGCCCGCGCCAGGACCTTGTCGGTGGCGGAGTCGAGCACCACCGCGTTGCCGCGCGCGGCGGCGAGCGCGATCCGGTGGTAGCGCGCGCTGATCCCCCAGCCCGCGAGCTCGGGGAACGCGAACGGCTCGACCTCGCCGTCGAGGTGGACGCGCTGGACGCCGGACGCGGTGCCGACCGCGACGACGTCGTCGGCGACGAACTCGATGTCGAGCCCGCCGGGGATCGGCTTGGCGAGCTTGGGCACCGGCTGGGTGGGGTCGGCGAGATCGAAGATCCGCAGGGTCGCGTCGTGCGACATCAGCGCGAGCAGGTTGCCGCGCGGCGAGAACGACATCACGCGCGCGCTGGCCTCGCGCAGCGCATCGACCCGGAACGCGGTGCCGCGCGCGGTGTCGAGCAGGCAGACGCTCGACGGATCGCACAGGTATGCGAGCAGGTGGCGCGCCGGCGCATAGGCAAAGTCCCCACCCTTCGCCACGTCGTGGGCCAGCACGGTCGGCTGGCCATCGAGCGCGGTCCGCACGATCGTGCCGTCGGTGCTGAGCGAGACCACCGCGCCGTCGGGCGTGTGCTCGGTCCACAGCACGTTGTTGGTGTGGGGCTGGGCGCGCAGCACCGCGACCCCGCGGCCCTCGGCCTGGGCGCGGATCTGATCGGCGCGCGCGGCGTCGTTGCCGTGGTAGCCCGCCAGCGCGTCGACCGCCGCGCTCGGATCGGTGGCCAGCAGCAGCTGGGCGTGGTTGAGCGTGAGCTCGTCGAGCGAGGCCTCGGCGGACGCCTGGGCGCGGCGCGCGAGCTCGCCCGAGGCGTCGGCGCGGTCGCGCTCGGCCGCGATGTTGCGGACGGACAGCAGGCTGCCGACCAGCGCGAGCGCGAGCGCGGCGGCGGACGACAGCGCGAGCGTGCGGTGCCGGCGCGTCCAGTGCGCGAGCATCGCGAGCAGCGTGTAGCTGCGGGCGGCGATCCGCGCGCCCGACTTGAACGCCTTGAGATCGGCGGCGAGCGCGCCGGCGTCCGGGTAGCGCTGATCGGGATTCGGCGCGAGCGCCTTGTTGATGATCGTCGTGAAGTCGTCGTCGATCCCGACGGCGCGCAGCATGCTGCGGCGAACCCGCGGATCCTCGGGCACGACCTTCTGGATCGCACACAGCTCCCACAGCATCGTGCCGATCGCGTAGACATCCGCGCGCTGATCGACCAGCTCGCCGTGCTTCTGCTCGGGCGCCATGTACGCCGGCGTGCCGAGCACCGCGCCGGCGAGCGTGACGTCTTGATCCTGGCCGGCGCGGAACGGACCATCGCCGAGCACCGGCTCCTCGGTCGCCGTCAGATCCTTGGCGAGCCCCCAGTCGATCACGACGGTCTCGCCGAACTCGCCGATAATGATGTTCGACGGCTTGAGATCGCGGTGGATGATCTGGCGGCCGTGGGCGTAGGCGATCGCATCGGCGACCGCGATCACGTGATGGAGGAGCCCGAGCCGGTCATCGACCGTCGTGCGCTCGGCGAGCAGCGCGCGCAGCGGCCGGCCCGAGACCAGCTTCATCGCGTAGAACGGCGTGCCGTCGGGCCACCGCCCGGCCTCGTGGACCGGGACGATGCCGGGGTGCTCGAGCTTGGCGGTGATCAGCACCTCACGCATGAACCGCGCTTCGTGACCGCTGCCGCGCGACAGCAGCTCCTTGATCGCGACGTCGCGCCCGAGCTCGCGATCGTGAGCCCGCGACACCCGGCCGATCCCGCCGCGACCGTGCTCGCCCAGGAAGTCATAGCGCTGGCGGTTGCGCTGCTGGTTCGGGAACGACGGCAGGCTCGCCGAGCGCGTGCGACGAGCGATGATCGCCGGTTCGCCGAGCGTCGGACCGCTCGACGACAGCTCGGCGTGCGGCAGCGCCGAGAGATCATCGTCCCCACCAGACTTCATCTCGAAGCACCATATCCAAGCCACAAGCACTCTGACTACTCGAATGCATCGAGTGGCATTCCGAGATGCATTATCGCAACTATCACGGATAGCTGAATATGAATGCAGCCTCACATTGCTAACCGGCCGTGACGCGAATCGCGTCACCGTCGACGACGTGCGACTGGTCTAACGGAGTGCAGCGACCGCGGCACAACGCACCGCAGAATCGCGATCACCGGCGAGCTCGACCAGCTCGCTAACGATTACTGCGTGACGGGGATCTTCTGTGGTGGTCGCCGCGAGCAGCGCGCTACGAAGATCGACTGCGCGCGGGTTCCAGCGCGACGCGACCCACATGCGGGCGATGGTGCTACTGGTCGGTTGCTGGCGGTACGCCTCGAGCGCGCCGCGCGCATCGGTCGGATCGCTGGCGCTGGTCCCGCTCCGACTCTGCGCGATTTTCGTACGCTGCTCGGTGAGCGCGGCGACCTGGGCGTCGCGATCGAGCGCCCGGCTCGCCTCGATCGCGGTGTCGAGCGCGAGCTCCAGGGTGTCGGGGGTCGACAGATCGATCGCGCTGCGCGCGGCGTCGAGCGCGTGGACGTAGCGGCCGGCGCTGACCAGCCCGCGCGCGACCGCGGTCCACACGACCGCCGGATCTCCGGACGCGGCGGCGGCGGCGGTCGCGGTGATCAGCGCCGCGTCGCCGTCGCCCTGGTGAGCCTGGGCCTCGGCGAGGCCGCGCACGAAGTCGGGCTCGGCGCTGGCGTCGACCGCGGCCTGCCAGGCCGCGCGCGCGCGCGCCGGATCGCCGAGCGCGTCGAACAGCGCCCCGGCGGTGGCGTGGGCCGACGCGGCGTCGGGCGCGGCGATGATGATCTCGCGCACCAGGCGATCGGCGATCGCGGGGTCGCGTGCATAGCCGACCGCGGCCGCGCGCAGCGCGTCGAGCGCCGCGCTGGGGTCGCCGCCGGAGACCGCGCGGATCGCGTGGCGCGCGGCGGCCTCGGCGCGGGCCGGGCCGGTGAACGCCGGGGGGGGCACCGCGACCCGGCGCAGCTCCTCGGCGTACGGCGCGTTGCCGATCAGCGGCTCGATCTCGGCGGCGCCGGCGCCGGCGAGCACGCGCTCGGCCGCGATCACCAGCCGCTGGTCGGCGGTCGCGCCGTCGCTCGGGCCCAGGCCCAGGCCCGGGCCCAGGCCCAGGCCCAGGATCGAAATCGCCGCGTCACGGCCGGCGAGCCGGGCGAAGATCGGCTGGACATAGCGCGGCAGCTTCGCGAGCTGGTGCGGCTCGGCGAGCTGCGCGAGATCGACCCGCGCCGCGATCGCCGGGCCCCACGAGACCTCGCCGCGCAGCGCCTGGTGCAGCGTGATCACCGCGATCGCCGCGGCGGCGTCCGGATCGGTCACCGGCGGCGCGATCGGCGCGATCAGGTAGGCGCGCTCCAGCAGGTTCTCGCCCGCGACCTCCACGGGCGCGCAGCCGGCGAACGCGCAGCGCATCGCGCCGGTGGGCTCGCCGCCCGGCGCCGGCTGATCCAGCGGCGTCCACCACCGCGCCGCGACCAGATATGCGTCCTGCAGCGCCGGATCGCGGGGCGGCTGGGTCCCGGCGTGCCAGGCCGACAGCGCATCCCACGCGGCGCGCCGCGCGCCATGCTCCCACAGCCAGGCCCCGAACTGACCGCGCTGCACCGGCGTGGCTGCCGGCCGCGCCCCCAGCCACGCTGGCTCCGCGCCGGCCGCCGCCGCCAGGATCCGGCGCCCGGGGTCGCGGACCTCGGCGTCGCTGTGGCGCAGCGCGACGATCGCGCCGGCGACCCGGGCCTGCTGCAGCTCGGCCTCGCCGACCGCGGCGCCGAGCCGGCGGGCGCGCTCGAGATCCGCCTGCGCCGTCGCCGCGCCGCGCGCCAGCCGGGCCCGCCCGCGCGCCGCGATCAGCCGCGCCAGCCGCGCCTGATCCTCGGCGTGCCAGCGCACCCCGAGCGGCCCGCCGAGCGCGATCACCGCCTCCAGCGCCTCGATCGCCTCGGTCGGCCGGTGCTGCTGGTCCGCGAGCGCCGCGAGCGCCAGCCGGCTCCCGACGTCGCGCCGGTCGGCGATCGCCCGGATCTCGAGATCGCGGCGCGCCTCGACCGGCCCGCGCTTGGCGACCAGCGCCTGGACATCCACCGGCGCCGGCGCCCGCACCGCACAGCCCGCCACGCAGACGAGCATCACCGATCGAGCGAGGACCACGCGCCCATCTTGGCCGGCCTTCCGGCCGCGAGCAAACCGCCGGGCCGGGTCTCTGTTCGCGGTGGCCGCGCCGCCCACCGCATCACCTGCGATCAGGGCTCCACTTGCGTGAGGACGGTGACCACCTCCCCCAAGCCATCGACCCAGCCGGCCAGCAACTCGACGAGGTCGGGATACGTCTGCGCGTGCTTGAAGCACGAGGCGACCAGCTTGGCCAATGCTGCCATGGCCCGCTCGCGCAGCTGGCGATCGGGGAGCTCTGACAGCTCATCGACGAGGTATGCGAACCGGACCAGGTCCGGATCCGCGGCCGCGCGGGTGGCGTCCGGCAGATCGAGCAACACGTCGAATGACAGCGGCGGCGGTCGCTCGCCGGGATGCCGCACGAGCGGCAAGATGCACGGCAGCACCGGCCGGGCCCCGTGCTCGGCGGCCCAGCGCTTCCAGATCCGGACCATGTAGCGCAACAGCTGGTACGCCATCAGCGTATCCGGGCTGCGCTGGCGATCGAACAGCAGATACAGCAGCGCCTCGCCACCGGTGCACCAGGTCACGGAGAACAGCAGGTCGGTGCGCCGTCCGGCGAGCGCTGGCTCGACGAAGCTGCCGGGACAGCGCGTCAGCGTGCGCCAGTCGATCGCCGCACCGAGCGCGGCCGGCAGCGCCGCTCGCAAGGCACCGGGGACGTGATCCGGATCACCGGACACGGCCTCGAACAGCGCGTCGTACGGAATCGACGACATCGTCGAGTCAAACTAAATTCGTGATGCAACCGGCGCAAGATCTCGCCGCGAATTCACGCACCGCCGCATGCATTTTTCAGCATCGATAGCAATCCTGCGCCGATGCTGTTCGCCCATGTCCGGATCTCGGACCAGGCGCGAGCGTCCGAATTTCGGACACCAAACTTCTACGATGCATCTGGGTCAGGCATCGTTCGCTCCGCATAGCTCGCGAAGCTTCGCACATATAGTTGTATGTCGGTCCCGGTGAGCACTTGACATCCCGCAGGGACAATCGAAAGTGATCGGATGTCCAAGATGCCGCGCGAGATCCTACGTTGAACCAGGACGTCGAGCTGGTGATCCGGATCGTGGTGGGCACCGCGCTCGGCGCGGTGATCGGCTACGAGCGCGATATTCACGGCCGCCCCGCGGGCCTGCGGACCCATGCCCTGGTCGCGCTGGCGTCGGCGACCTTCATGGTCGTGTCGACCCACCTCGCCTACTACCAGAACTACGGCGAGCACGACTACACCAACGTCGACGGCTCGCGGATCGCGGCGTCGGTGGTATCCGGCATCGGGTTCCTCGCCGGCGGCGCGATCCTGCGCAACGGGTTCTCGATCCAGGGCTTGACCACCGCGGCCGGGTTGTGGCTGGTCGCGGCGATCGGGCTGTGCGCCGGCGGCGGGATGTACATCGAGAGCGTGGCCTCGACGGTGATCGGCGTCGTTGCGCTCACCATGCTGCGCCGGTTCGAGGACAAGGACGATCGCGTGCGCCGGCGGCTGATCCTGACGTTGACCGAGGCCGCGATCGCCAACCAGGTGTTGATCGGCAAGCTCGACGCGCTGGGCCTGATGCCGACCCTCGAGGGCTGGCACAAGGAAAGCGCCGGCGGCACCCGCCAGCTGACGCTCGGGGTCCGGCTGCCGCGGGATGGCGAAGCGCAGCTGGTCACCGCGCTCGAGGCCGAGCCCGGGATCGCGCGCATGCAGCTCGATCCACCGGGATGACCGAGGGCTAGCCGCGGGGCGGTGCACCGCCCGCGCGGCGCCGGCTACAGGGCGAGACCGCGGCGGTCGATCGCGGCGCGGTGCACTGCCAGCGCGGCGGCGAGCGCGCTGGGCGACGGCGCGGCGGCGCACATGCCGGGCGACGGCGCGGCGGCGAGCGCGGGGCCGAGCTGGTAGCCGAGCTGGTGATCGATCGCGTCGGCGATCGCCTCGGCGGCAACGTAGGCAGCCTGGGCGCCGGGATCGTGCCACAGCGCCCACGGCGGCCGCTCGGCGATCCGCGCGGTGATCACCGGCAGCGCGCGCTCGACGCGATCGAGCGCCTGCGCGAGCGCCCGGCGGCGGATCCGCGCCGGACCCGCGGCGGCGCTGAACCAGCGATCCGGTCCATCCTGCTCGCCGGCATGCTCACCGGCATGCTCGCCGGCGTGCTCGATCGCGCGGGCGACGTAGGCCGCCGCGGCCTCGTCGACCACCCGCGGGATCCCGGCGGGCAGCGCCAGCGCGACCACGGCGTGACCGAGCTCGTGCAGCGCCGCGAACCGCTCCGCCGGCGTCGCGAGCCGCGCCGGGATCACGACGATCACCTCGCGCCCCGGCTCGACGACAAACGTCCGCGGCCGGGTCCCGTCCGCGGGCGCGAGCTGGACATCGCCGGCGACGCCATGCCGCGCGCGGACCGCGTGCCACGCGCGCGCGACCGCCGCGGCGTCGAGCACCACGCCGTCGGGGTCATGCCACCCGGCCACCGGGGGCGGCAACCCGGCGCCGCTGGTCCCGGACGGCGCTCCAGAATCAGCGGC
>DATBBB010000112.1:0-27184 GCA_036271215.1 Kofleriaceae bacterium
GAAGCCTTTGACAAGATCGCCACCGAGATGCCCGGCTACATGGCCGCATCGCTGGTCGACCTGGAGTCCGGCATGACGCTCGGCCTCAAGTCGGTCCGACCCGACTTCGATCTCGCGGCGGCCAGTGCCTACAACAGCGAGATCGTGAAGCAGAAGCAGAAGATCATGCGCGCGCTGAACCTCAAGACCACGCTCGAGGACATGCTGATCACGCTCGGCGATCAGATCCACGTCATCAAGCTGGTCAGCCCGACGACGTTCATCTACCTGTGCGTCGATCGCTCGCAATCGAACCTGGCGATCGTGCGCAACGTGCTCGCCAAGCACGCCGCGATGTTCTCCTGAGCGCGCGGGCGCGCTACCCGCGCCGGAGATCCTGCATGGCCCAGCTCGACAGCACCGCCGGGGAGATCGTGATCCGCTTGGTCTACGACGGCCCCCCGGAGGCCGGCAAGACCACCAGCCTGCGGGCGCTCGCCGGCAGCCTGACCCGGCCGACCTACTCGCCGGCGGAGGACGCCGACGGGCGGACCTTGTGGTTCGACTGGATGGAGTACGTCGGCGGCCGCTACGAGGGCTGCCAGATCCGGTGCCAGATCGTCAGCGTTGCCGGGCAGCGCGAGCTCGCCGCGCGGCGCCGCCGGGTGATCGCCGGCGCCGACGTCGTGGTGTTCGTCGCCGACAGCGCCCTCGCCGAGGTGCCGCGCACGCTCGCCTATCTGCAGGAGCTGCGCGGCATGCTCGACGGCGCGGCCAGCGCGGCCGGCGCGAGCAGCGACGTCCCGGTCGGCGTGATCTTGCAGGCCAACAAGCGCGACCTGCCCGGGGCCGTCCCGCTCGACGAGCTGCGCGGCCAGCTCGCCGAGATCGGCTGGCCGATCGGCGTGGTCGAGTCGATCGCCGCCGAGGGCACCGGGATCCGCGAGGCGTTCGTCTACGCGGTCCGGCTCGCGCTCGACCGCGTCCGCGAGCTGGTCCAGCGCGGCGCGCTGCCGACCGCGCCGAGCGGCCCGAGCACCGCCGAGGAGCTGCTCGCGGCGCTCCACGCCGACGACGACGCCCGGAATACTGCGCCTGCCGCGCCCGCCGTGCGGGTCCACGATCCCGACAGCCTCGCCGCCGAGCTGTTCCGCGAGGTGCTCGCCTGCGAGCACGCCCCGGCGTCGGCCGCGGATCCGGCCGGCCCCGCGGGGGCGCCGCGCCCGCCGACCACCAGCGTCCCGAGCGGCGCGATCTGGCCGCCGGTCGAGGGCCGCGCGATCCTGCACGAGCTCGCGGAGCTGGCCCTGGCGCCGCGCCGGCTATCGACCGGCGACTGGGCCGCCGGCCTCGGCACCGGCTGGCGCGTGATGTCGAGCCGCGACGCGGTGTTCGACTCGCTCGATCACGGCCGCAGCGAGCTGATCCAGTGGGCACGGCTCCACGCCGGCGCCTCGGCCAGCCTGTCGCGCCACCGCTGCATCGTGCTCGCCGACGACGGCCACGGCGGCTGGCGGCTGTGGCAGCTGGTCCACGCCGAGCCCTCGCTGCGCGACGCCGTCGACCGCGCGCTCCGCGAGCCGGCGCGCGACACCTTGATCGCCGGGCTGCGCCGCGCCGCCCAGCTGCTGGTCGAGGCCGACGCCCAGCTCGCCGCGCTCGCGATCCGCCTGCCGTGCACGCTCGACAACCTCGGCGTCTCCGACACCGGCGTGGTCTACATCGGCCTGATGCCCGACGCCGCGGCGGTCAGCCTCGAGCCCCGGCCGCGCCGCGACACTCGCCACATCCTGCGCGCCGGGCTCGAGCCCGTGATCGCCCGCGACCTCCGCGAGCGCGGCCTCGATCTCGACGGCATCCTCGGCCGGCTGCAGCCCACCGAGGGCATCGCCCACGCGATCACATCATTACTCGGCGCCTGACGCCTCGTCGGCGACGACCGTCACCGCCGCCGCGAGCCGCCCGTCGGAGACGTCGACGAAGTCGAGCGCCCATCGCGTCGCTCCCGGCTGCGGCACGGCGCGGATGTCGATGCGCAGGCTCGCCCCCATCTGCAGGGATCGCAGGTAGCGAATCTCGCAGCCGCTGATGAAGGGCAATGGTTGCAGCGGACCGGTCGGGTCCCACTGCAGGCGATGGAGCGCGTTGGTCGCCCACCGTAGATACGTGGCGTTGTTGACGTGCTGGTTGAAGTCGAGATCGTCGGCCTCGACGTGCTGCACGAACGACCCCAGGGGCTCGGTGGCTTCGGGGACCGTGGCCTCCTCGATCAGGCGCTGGGGCTGGCCGTCGTGCGTGACCTGGACGGCCAGCTGAAAGGTCGCCGGGCGCATCGTCTCGCGATCGAGCGCGACGCTCCTGGCCTGGCCATCGAACAGCCGGGCACCGGTCTCAGCGTCGTCGGCGGAGAACTCCCGGATCGCCGAGGGACTCTTCGCAGCGACCAGCCAGGTGCGAAACCGAACCCGGCTGATGGGCCCCGCCGGCTTGTGCCACCGCGCCGTATGCCGGGCGTAGACCCACAACAGCTTGGGATCGGGAACCGAATCCGCCCCTGCCAGCTGCTCGTGCGCAAACTGGGCCCATTCGAAATACCGGTGCGGCCTGATGAACGTGCCGAGGCCCAGATCGCGCCTGGCGACGGCCATGTCGAGAAACGGCAACGACGCGCCGCTCATGGCGCCACCATGAGCCGGTCGAGCTCGGACGGGTTTTGCAGCATTGCCAGCACTCCGTTTCCAATCAAGTCGGTCGCGATCAGGGTACCAGCCGCGAGCCGCAGAACGCACATGGTGATGATCGCCTCATCGCTCAGCCGGTGCCGCGTTCGGTGCCGCGTTCGATGGGCCGCGGATCATCCACGAGCCGCGCGAGCACGCGCTGCTGATACTCGGCGCCGGCGGCGAGGTGGTTGGTCAAGTGCCGGCCACGGGGAACCCGGAAGATCTCGCGCGGCCCCGCGTAATAGCGATCGACGAAGTCACAGGCTTCATCGGGCGGGAAGTAGGGATCCTTGTCCCCCACGACGTACAAGAGCGGTGTGTGGCCGAGCCGCGCGCACGAGGCAATCGCACGTTCGAAGAACCGGTTGCCGCGCAACAGCGCGGTGACGAGCCCGACCGCCAGCCAGTCGGCGATCTGTCGCACCACTCGCATCGAGCTGCGGGCACGTGCCATTCGCAGGTATGAGGAGATGTACGACTGGTAGGGCATGAGCGGCGTGCTGTCGAGGATCAGCGCCCGGTACCGCGTCGTCGAGAACCCAGCGTGGGCGATGATGACGTTACCACCGTACGAGAACCCCATCAGGCTCAGCCCGCGGCTGACCTCGGGAACGTGAGCGTGAACGTGGACCAGCACCGCCTCGAGGTCGCGCAGGCCGTGATCGAGCGGCTCGGGCCACAGGCGCGCGGGCCGACCGCTCTCGCCGCAGTGCCGGAAATCAAACGCCACGACGACGAGGCCGTGCTCGGTCAACCACCGCGCGTGGTGATAGAAGCGCTCCTTGCGTAAGCCCCAGGCGTGGCACAGCACCACCACCCCGCAGGCCGGGCGGTCGGGGTGAATCGTCAGACCGGCGATCCGGACCGCATCGTCGGTGACCACCGAGAACGCTGCCGCCGAGGCGAAGTCGGCGGGTTCGGGGTCGCGCAGTCCCGATCCGGCCCCGGCCCAGATGAAGCGGCTCGCGGTGCGCCACACCAGCACGCCGAGGCCCACCACCAGCGCGAGCGCCGCGATCGCAAGGCACATCATCTCAAGGCCGCTCAAGGCTGTTCAAGGCCGCTCAAGGCTGTTCAGGGCTGCGCCGCCAGCTTTCGCATCGTCACCTGCGTGTCCTTCAGCAGCGGCTGCCAGGTATGCGGGTCGAAGCGGTCGGAATGCGTCAAGACGTTCGGTGACGAGCCCTTCCGGTCGGGGTGAAAGGTCATGTAGAGGTGCCCCGCGGGCACGCCCGGCGCCATCTGCACTCGCGCCACCAGGGTCCCGTTGGGGCTGACGAGCTCGACCTGATCGCCGGCCGCGAGCGTCAGCCGCGCGGCGTCTTCCGGCGACACACAGACCATATTTTCATCGGGCCAGTGACGGCGACCGATCGCCGTCGCCGAGTTGAACATGGCGATGTTGACCTTGAGGGTGTTGCCACCCAGCCCACCGCGGCCCGTGATCAGCGTGAACCACGCGGGGTCGCGCCGGATGAACGGCGTCAGCCGCTCGACGATCGGCACGTGAAATCGCGCCCGGTGCAGGTCGGTCTTCAGGATGCCGGGGAAGATCGCGCCATCGCCGTCGTCGCTGGGGACATAGCGACGCGTGCCGGCCCACTGCACGCCCTCCCCGTCCTGGATCTGCGCCAGGGTGATTGGATTGCCGTCGCCGTCGACGAATTCGTTGTAAAACCCCCTGGACGCCTGCTGGATCTCGTTCCAGATCGGCTCGGACTGGGGCTCCCCCTGGTCATCGAGTGGGTAGTCGAAGTCCGCGTCCATCCGGTCGTTCAGGAGATCGAGGTTGCCCGCGGCGACCAGGGCATCGACCTCGGCGGCCGAGGTCGGCTTGGTATCCTCGAACGGTGCGAGGCGACTGGCCATGACGCGCGCGATCGAGCACACGATGCGGACATCGGACCACGCCTCGCTGGGCGGCTCCTGCATCTTCTTCAGGTACTGAAACCGGCGCTCACCGTTGAGGAAGATGCCGTCGACCTCGTGCTTGGTGCGGCACGGCAAGATGATATCGGCGTACTCGAGGATCTCCGGGTTGTGATACGAGTCGACGTAGACGATGAACAGGTCGCGCATCCGCTCGCGCCACTGATTCAGGTTGGGGAAGTTGCGCGCCGGGTTGGTCCCGAAGATGAAGAGCGAGCGGAGCCGTTCGCTGGTCGCAAACGAGGCCACGGGCAGGCCAGGGCGACGGCTGATCTTCCAGGGCGGCAGATTCCACAGCTGGGCCATCTTCTCGACGTGCGCCGGGTTATCGACGCTCATGCGGAACGGCGTCAATCGGCCCGCGTACCCCAGCGCCAGCTCGGCCGAGGCGTTCGACTGACCCGCCAGGCGGACGTGACCGCGACCCACCACCCCGATGTTGCCGGTCAGCAGGTGCAGGTTCAGGATCGACGCGACGCCGCTGCTGCCGGTGGTCTGGTTGATGCCCACCGAGCTCGTGGTCACCATCTTCTTGGCGCGCCACAGGTCGACCACACGCTCGATGCGCGCCTGCATCTCGCCGTGCGAGATATGGGACGGCGTCAGCTGCGGTAGGCTGTCGTCATAGCGGAACGGGCCGTTGCGCAGGAACGCGAAGAACGCGTCCCGCGCCTGCGGGTCGACGTACTTCGCAACGTAGGGCGCGTTGAACGCTCCGGTATCGAGCAAGCGGCGCGCGATGGTGCAGTTCAGCAGGACATCGCCTCCGCTGTTGATCTGCAGGTGGATATTGTCCGCGCTGTCCTTGAGCAGCACGTCGACGGTGTTGGTCACCCGCGGATCGACCACGACCTTGATCGCCGCGGTGTTCGCGCGCATGTAGCGCTGAAAGATCGTCGGGTGGTTCGCCGCCGGGTTGTGGCCATAGACGCAGATCGCATCGGCCGACAGATAATCATCGTAACAGGAAAACGGACCTTCGTTACCGAACACCAGCTCGTGGCCACCGGCGTTGTTGGCCAGGCATTGCTCGGCATTCGAGCAGATATTGTTGGTCCCCAGGTGGCCCTGAAAGAACTTCTTCGCCACCCACATCGACTCCATCGTCATCTGTCCGACACCGTAGAACGCGACGGCGTCGCGGCCGAACTCGGCGCGATCCGCCAGGATCGTGTCCGCGACCATGTCGATCGCGTAGTCCCACGAGATCCGCTCCCACCCGTACGGACTTCGAATCATCGGCGAGGTGAAGCGCTCGGCGTCTTCTGCGCCGTTCAGCCGGTCGCGAAAGTACCCGGTGCCCTTGACGCAGGCGCCCATGCGCCCGGTCCCCGTCACCTTGCCTTCCGCGCTGATCGACACTTGATCGACGACGCCGCACAACGTGCACAGCGATTTGACGGCGCTCAGCTTCACGTGGACCTCTTCGCGGCGGCGGTCAACGCCTGCACGAGCGCCGGCGAGCCCGCCGTCATGCCGCCGTCGATGACGAACGCTTGCCCAGTGATGTACGCGGCGGCGTCGCTCACCAGGTACGCGACCAGGCCGGCGACCTCCTCGGCGCGGGCAAACCGCCCCAGGGGCACGTGGCCGCGAACCACGCCGGCGACCTCGGCCGAGAGCTCCGCCGACGCCCCGGCATCGACGTAGCCCGGCACGATGCAGTTGGCGCGAACGCGCTGCGCGGCGAGCTCGAGCGCGCAGGTCCGGGTGTAGGCGATCACCGCCGCCTTCGCCGCGCCATACACCGCGAGCCCCGGGATCGCGGTCTGGGCCGCGACCGACGCGAAGTTGATGATGGCGCCGCCGCCCGACTTGATGAAGGCCGACGCGGCCACGCGCGAGACGTTGACGACGCCGCCGACGTGCAGCTGGAATGCCTGCATCGCCGAGGTCGCGTCTTCGGTGATCGCGGCCGCCGCTCGCACCGATCCGAAGCAGTTGACGACCGCGTCCACCTTGCCCGCGTGCTGCTTCGCGGCCGTGAAGAACGCGCGGCACGAGCCGAAATCGGTCACGTCGACGCGGAGCTCGTGGAACGCCGACCCAGGTCCTGCGCTCGACTGGTGCCGCCCGGCGATGACCGTGTGCCCCGCTTCGTGGAGCACCCGGGCCACGACGCTCCCGATGCCACCCAGGCCGATGACCGCGATGACCGCCATCCACTACACCATCGTTCGGCCGGACGCGGTCAGCGCATCGCGCCGATCGTCGCGCGCATACTTCTCTTTGATCAGGCGGCCATAGATCTGCTTGAAGTGCCGGGTCTTCTTGAGCGCGAATTCACGGCTGTAGAATTCGCTGTAGACCTTCAGGCAACCGGCGTCGAGCTCCTCGGGCGTCATGTGCTTGGGCTCGAACACCGCGTCGAACACCGAGTAGTAGGCCCACGACTTGTCGGGCAACAGCCGGTTCTCGGCCTTCATCTTCTCGTACACCGGCGTGCCGGGAAACGGCGTGACGCACGACACCTGAATGCCGGCCAGCATGTTGGTGCGCGCGAACGCCGAGGTCTGGTCGAAGATGTCCTTGGTATCGCTGTCGAGCCCGAGGGTGAACGAGCCGTAGACCCCCACGCCGTGGTCCTGGACCCGAGCGATCGAATCGGCATAGGTCGCCAGGCGCTTCTTCTTCCAGTTGCGAAGGTCCATGTCCTGGAGACCTTCCTCCGAGATGCTCTCGAACCCGGACAGCATGATCATGCACCCGCTCTTGTGCATCAGCTGCAACAGCTCCGGATCGTCGGCGTAGGAGATGTCGGTCTGACCGCTCCACTTGATGCCCAGGGGCGCGAGCTTCTCGAGCAGCGACTTGGTCCGGATCCGATTCGCCGCGAAGTTGTCGTCGGCGAACATGATATATGGATTGTTCCACCGCTCCTGAACAAACTTGATCTCGGCGACGATCTGGTCGTTGGTCTTGTAGCCGAGCTTGTCGCGATAGCTGATCGAAGCCGCGCAGAAGTTGCAGCGGTGCTGGCAGCCGCGCGAGGTCTCGATCCAGACGCTGGGGTAGAAGTCTTTCTGCGCGAGATCGAACCGGGGCCGAACGACCTGGGTGAGATCGGTCTGGGGCGGCGCCTTCTGGAGCTTGTGACCGAACTGCTCGCCGATCGCGCTGCTCGGGCGCCCGTAGCATGGCTTGAGCGCACCGCGCTCGAAGTCGGCGAGCAGCTGCGGCCACACGGCCTCGGCCTCGCCGCGGCATACCGCGTCGACGTGGGGCTGCAGGATCTCGGGAGCCCGGGTCGCCAGCAGCCCGCCCACGACGACGGTCACCCCGCGCGCCCGGAACGCCGCGGCGATCTCGAACACCCGATCGGCCTGGGCCGTCATGCAGGTCAGGGCCACCAGATCGGCTGGCTCGTCGAAGTCGATGGGCTCGACGTTCTCATCGACGAAGTGGATATCGTAGGACGGCGGGGTGACCGATGCGACGATCAACAAGCCTGTGGTAAATCCGGTCCACGTATAGTCGAAGAACTGGAACTCTCGACAGGTACGCTTGAACTCCTGGTGGCGAGGGTTCTTCCCGAACGTATCGCCGCGAGGCGAGATCAATAATAGCTTACGCTGCACGGCTGACCACCAGCTGGTGGCAGACGTCGACGAACTGGCCGACGGTCTGGATGTCGAACAGCGCGCCGACGTCGATGTCGATCCCGAGCTCGCCCTCGGCGAGCGCCACGACCTCCATGAGCGCCATCGAATCGACGTTCCTCAGCTCGCGAATGTTGCGGCCCTCCAGGACCTGGTCTTCAGGTACCTTGAGCACGCGAATGATCGCTCTCCGCACGGCGGTAAATGTCTGATTGCGGTCCGAAACCATGTCATTTCTCCGGTGAAGCGGGGCCGCCGGGAGCCGGCGAGAAGGTCTTGCCGACGCTGCCACGTGCGAACAGCGAACGAGGCGTCGGTAGGTAATCGGTGTTGGGAATCTCAATGACCAGTCCGACTGCCAGGTGCGTGGGCTTGGGGCCGATCACCGTGCGGTTGAACTCGTAGACTTCGAGATAGCGCCGGGCGTCACCGAAGGCGCGGAACGCGATGTTCGAGACGGTGTCTCCGTCGCGAATGGTGTACGGCTTACCCGGTTGCGGCTGGTCAAGAACTGGGGACATTGGCTCGCACTTGGGATATGTGTGCGCCAATGGTAACCCAGAAAAGCTACAAGTCCTCTAGAAAATTCTTCCCTGGCTGATCTTTGAGGCCTGATCTTTGGGTAACTTGCGGCGCCAGAATCGGGTCCTGTGGGTCACCTGTGGGTAATAGACGGTCCCGCACGTACAGGTGAAACGATGCTCACTTCGAGGGTTCGGCCAGCACGGCGAGCACCCGTCGATCGCCCTGATAGGTGCCGCGACCGTGCGTGGCGAGCATGTTCTCGATCACCAGCACGTCGCCGGGCCGCCACGTGAACGACCGCTTCTCGTCCTCGTAGGCCGTGTTGACCTCTTCCAGGATGCCAAGCTCGATCCGCGTCCCGTTACCGAACGAGGTATTGTAGGCGCGCTCGTCGGACGGCACCGTCCGGAGCGACTCGAGCACGGCGGGCGGCAGCATGGGCAGCAGGTTGCGCACCGCCGGGGTCGTCTCCGCCGGAATGCCAGTGTCGGCGGTGAGCAGCGTACACTGATTGAACAGCACTTCTTCGCCGGTGCCGGGGTGCACGGCCGTGCCCTGCGCCGTGTGGCGAGTCCGGAGCCGGTCGCCGTCGCGCCACTCGACCTCGATCTCGCGTTCTCGACAGACGGCTTCGACCACCTGCCGGTCGTCCGTCAGGAACGCCTCTCGCCAGGTGGGAATGCCTCGCCCCGGGACATAGTTGCGCGTGTAGCTGACGCCCAGGTCGCGAAACTTCGCGATCGTCGTAGGCGCGATCCTCCGCATCGCCCGCCGCGGGTCGCACACGGGAGTCTCGCCCCCGGTGGGCGACACGACCTCGGCGAGAAACAATACCTTCATCGGCCAGCGCCGCGCGTACGACATCTCGTGGTGCTGCAGGATGACGCAGCGTGGGTCGTGGATCGACGCGAGGTAGACGTCATTGCCCAGCGCGGCGCGGGGCGCGACCCCGCCAGCGTAATTCAGTAACTCGGGGCTGACGGTGTGAGCAAAATCTCGAAACGAGTGCTGGGTAAACGAGAACCCGCGCAACAGGATGGCGCGGTGTCGAAGCAGCATCTGCTCGAGTCGAGGCAACACGGTCGCCACCCACGCAACCGGATCCCGTGCGAGCGCCTCGCCGGTGGGCTCGACGCACAGGACGAAGCCATCTTCGAACAGGGTGTCGCTGCGCGTACCGTGAAAGCTCGTTTCCATATCTCGATGAACTCTCGATGAACTCTCGATGAACTCTCGATGAACCGCGGGGCCCGAGCATAACTCCCGGGACCCCTGGTTGCCAGTCGCCCGAGGAAGGCCGGCAGGCCATCACCGAGGCCGCCGCTTCCGGTGGTACGCTCGGCGAAGCTAGACAACCGTGAACGCGACGCGCACGCCACGCATGCCCCAGCGCTTCCATGATCCCACGTTGATCGCCGCCCTCGACGCCTTGCAGGGCTGGACCGATCGCGGCTTCACGTTCCTCGATCACCCCCAGCGCGAGCAGTTCTTCAGCTTCGATCGGCTGCGCACCGAGGCGATGCAGCGCGCCGCGCACTTCCGGCACCATGGGCTGCGTCCCGGCGACCGGGTGGCGATGGTGATCCCCGACGGCGCCGACTTCGTGACCACCTTCCTCGGTGCGGTCTGGGCGGGGCTCGTGCCGGTGCCGCTGTACCCGCCGCTGTCGCTGGGCAAGCTGGATAGCTACATCGAGACCGTGGTGATGATCCTGGCCAAGGCCCGCCCGACGCACGTCGTGACGAACGTCAAGCTGCAACAGGTGCTGTGGAGCGGCCTGGCGAAGGTGCCCGGCTTCCAGGGCGTGATCACCGTCGAACAGCTGCGCGATCCGGCGCCCGCGGGCGTCTCGCAGGCCCCGGCCGAGGTGACCGGCGACGAGCTGTGTTTCTTGCAGTTCACCTCGGGGTCGACGTCGACGCCCAAGGGCGTGATGGTGACGCACGACAACCTGCGCGCCAATGCCGCGGCCATCATGCGCGACGGGCTCCAGACCGACCCCGCGATCGACCACGGCGTGTCGTGGCTGCCGCTCTATCATGACATGGGGCTGATCGGGTTCGTGATCAGCCCGATCTTCCATCGCGTGCAGGTGACCTTCATTGCCACGCTGGTGTTCGCGCGCAACCCGACGATCTGGCTCGAGACGATCCATCGCGTGCGCGGCACCATCACGTTCGCGCCCAACTTCGCCTATGCCCTGATCGTCAAGCGAGCCACGCCCGAGCAGCGCGCCGCGTGGGATCTGTCGAGCATGCGGCACTTCGGCTGCGGCGCCGAGCCGATCAACCCGACCACGATGCGGACGTTCGTCGAGACCTTCGCGCCGGCCGGCCTCGCGGCGACCTCGCTGCTCCCGTGCTACGGCATGGCCGAGGCGACGCTGGCCATCAGCTTCATCGGGATCGACGAGGCGTTGTCGACCGACATCATCGACGCCGGCGCCTACCAGACGCAGCGCCGGGCCGAGCCCGCCGCCGCAGATCAGCTCGCCGGCGGCCGAGCCCAGGAATTTGTTCGCTGCGGCCGCAGCTTCCCCGGGCACGACGTGGGCGCGTTCGACGCTGCCGGCGCGCGGCTGGGAGACCGGCGCGTCGGCGAGCTCTGGGTGCGCGGTCCATCGGTCGCGCGCGGCTACTACGAAGATCCGGTCGCCACCGAGCACAGCTTCGGCGGTGGCTGGCTCAGGACCGGCGATTACGGCTATCTGGTCGACGGCCATATCTATATCACCGGCCGCAAGAAGGACCTGATCATCATCAACGGGCGCAACTACGATCCGCAGCGGCTCGAGTGGCTGGTCGACGAGCTGCCCGAGGTCCGCAAGGGCTCCACGGTCGCGGTCTCGCGGCCGGGACCGGGCAGCGAGGAGCTGATCATCGTGCTCGAGTCGAAGACCACGAACGCCGGCGCGTTGCAGGAGCGGGTGCGCGCCCGCGTGGCCGACCAGATGCAACTCGTCGCCGCCGACGTCGTCGTCTGCCCCGTGGGCAGCCTGCCCAAGACCTCGAGCGGCAAGCTGCAGCGCGCCAGGACGCGCGAGCAATACCTCGCGGGCACCCTGGGCAAAGCCGGCAACCGCACCCTGGGAGCGAACGCCGAGAAGCTCGTGCTCGCCCGGCACGTCGTCCGGTCGCTCGTCGGCCGCGCGCAGCACCGCGCGAAGCAGCTGGTATCGCACACCAGGGATCGCCTCAAGCGACTCCTTGGCTGAGCACCCCTACGGCGACAGCTGCGACTTGAGCCAGGCCTCGGCGCGCTGCGCGATCAGCCGCTCGGCGAGATCCTTGCCGAGCGCGACGAGCTTGGTGATCTCGGCGCTGGCGTCGTCGGTGAGCTCGGCGAGCGGGATGGTCAGCGGCAAGGCGACCGGGGTCGAGCCGAAGATCGAGCCGGCGACCTGGAGCTGGCCGAGCTGGTAGGTCAGGTGGAGGGTGACGTTGCCGGGCAGATCGATCGTCGCGTCGAGCGCTTGCAGCGCGAACAGGAACGACAGCGGGGTCTTGAACACGGTGTCGCCGGCCTCGGCGTGCGCGATCTGGATGGTCACGCGGCCGAGGTTGGGCAGGAGGGCCGTGGCCGCGAGCTCGAGCCGGGCATCGTCGATCACGAGGTGCGCGGCGTGGAGCGGCGGCCGCCTGGGGTGGTGCAGGCGGAACAGGGCGAGGGTCGAGATGTCGAGCCGGGTGCCGCGGATCGCGAGCTCGCGGCAGCTGCGGTCGAACAGCGCGAGGCCGAGCGGCGGCAGGTCGCAGGTCAGGCCGGCGATGCGGAGCGACAGCTGGCCGATCAGGTCGGCGCGCTGCACGCTGAGCTCGTCGAGGTCGATCCGGCCGCGCACCAGCGCCAGCGAGCCGCGATCGATCGTCGCGTCGGCGTTCAGCGACTCGGCGAGCCGGCTGGCGACGCCGCGCCGGGTCCGGCCCTCGAGCAGAAGCCCGATCACCACCAGCGCCGCGAGCCACACCACCGCCAGGACGGCGGCGGCGACCACGATGCGGCGGAGCCACCTCACGCGGGCGATCGACCTAGACGTCGAGGTCGCCGATGTCGGCGGCGTTCTCGGTGATCATCTTGAACCGCGCCGCGACGTCCTTGCCCATCAGGTCGGAGATGACCTGATCGGTCAGCAGCTGCTCGCCGTCCTTGACCGTGACCCGCAGCGGCTGGCGCGTCTTGGGGTCGAGCGTGGTCATCTTGAGCGTGTCGGGGTTCATCTCGCCGAGGCCCTTGAACCGGGTGATGCTCGGCTTGGAGTTCGACTTGGCGTGCTGCTTGAGCAGCCGGTCCTTGTGCTCGTCGTCGAGCGCCCAGAACGTCTGCTTGCCGAGGTCGATCCGGTACAGCGGCGGCTGCGCCAGGTAGAGGTGGCCGGCGTCGATCAGCGGCTTCATGAACCGGAAGAAGAACGTGAGCAACAGGGTCGCGATGTGGTGGCCGTCGGCGTCGGCGTCCATCAGCAGGAAGATCTTGCCGTAGCGCAGCTTGCCGAGCTCCATCGACTCGCCCATGCCGCAGCCGAGCGCCGACACGATGTCCTGCAGCTCCTTGTTGGCGAGCAGCTTCTGGTTGTTGGCCTGCTCGGCGTTGAGCACTTTACCGCGCAGCGGCAGGATCGCCTGGGTCCGGCGGTCGCGGCCCTGCTTGGCGGAGCCGCCGGCCGACTCGCCCTCGACGATGAACAGCTCGCTGTCCGCCGGGTCGGTCGAGCTGCAGTCGGCGAGCTTGCCCGGCAGGTTGAGCCGGTGCGACACCGCGGTCTTGCGGGTGACCGCCTGGTGCGCCGCCCGCGACGCCTCGCGCGCCCGCGCCGCGATGATCGTCCGCGCGACCACCGCCTGCGCCCAGTTGGGGTTGCCGTTCAAGTAGTTCTCGAGCGCCGGGCGCACCAGGCCCTCGACCTGGCCCGCGACCTCGGGGTTGTTGAGCCGGTTCTTGGTCTGGCTCTGGAACTGCGGATCGTGGACGTAGGTCGACAGCACCGCGACGACGCCTTCGCGGATGTCCTCGGCGGTCAACGTCACGCCCTTGGGCTCGAGCTTGTGGGTCGCAATGTAGTTGCGGATCGCCTTGACGATCGCCGAGCGCAGGCCGGCGTCGTGGGTGCCGCCGTCCGGGGTCGGCACCGAGTTGACGTAGGTCTTGATCAGGTCGTCGGTCGACTCGGTCCACTGCACCGCGAGCTCGATCCCGAGCCGGGCGTCGTCGTCGCGCTTCTCGACGTAGAACACCGTGCCGCCCGGCGGCACCGGGGTCTTGCCGCGCTCGCCGACCAGCTTGGGCAGATACTCGGCGATGCC
Organism: Kofleriaceae bacterium; assembly: GCA_036271215.1. GTDB lineage: Bacteria > Myxococcota_A > Polyangia > Haliangiales > Haliangiaceae > JABFXX01. Next base: position 14,056 of record DATBBB010000112.1, read on the forward strand.
CTGGGGGTGGACGAACGTGGTCGTGGTCGGCGGCGCCGCGGTCTCGTCGGTGAACACGATCTCGAGCCCGCCGTGCAGGTAGCTCTTGGCCTCGAGCCGCTCGGCGACCAGCGCGGGGTCGAACCGCAGCTTGGGGCCGAACACGTCCTCGTCGGGACGGAACCGCACCGTGGTCCCGGTGCCGCGCGCGTTGCCGAGCTTCTTGAGCTTGGTGGTGGTGTTGCCGCGCTCGAACGTCAGCTCGAACCGCTCGCCGTCGCGCTTGATCTGGACCACCAGCTCGCTCGACAGCGCGTTGACCACCGCGGCGCCCACGCCGTGCAGGCCGCCCGACACCGCGTAGCTCTTGCCGCGCTCGAACTTGCCGCCCGAGTGCAGGGTCGTGAAGATGACCTCGGCGGCCGACTTCTTGAACTTCGGCATCACGTCGACCGGGATGCCGCGCCCGTTGTCATCGACCGTGGCGCTCTTGCCGTCCTTGTGCAGGGTGACGTCGACCCGCGTGGCGTGCTTGTTGATCACCTCGTCGATCGAGTTGTCGACGACCTCCCACAGCAGGTGGTGAAACCCGTCCTTGCCGGTGCCGCCGATGTACATGCCCGGCCGGGTGCGGACCGGGTCGAGGCCCTCGAGGACCTGGATGTCTTCGCCGGTGTACTTGGTGGCCATGTCAGTTCACTCCCTGTCCGCCTTCGGCGTTGGCGAGCGGCTGGATCGTGACCGGCCTGGGCACGACGGTGAGCTGCGCGCGCTTGATGATCTGCGCGCCCTTGCCGCCGCGGGCCTTGACCTGCTTGGGATCGGCCGGCAGCTCGAACCGCTTGCCGCTCTTGTCGGTCTCGACCACGAGCTGATCGCTCTTGTGGCCGGCGATGAACCCGATCACCACGTCGTCATCCTCGGTCTTGATCACGGTGACGCCGCGGCCCGGGCCCTCGAGCTTGGCGATCTCGTCGGCCCGGCACAGCAGCACGTGGCCATCGCGGGTCGCGGTGACCACGACGTCGCCGTCGTTGCACGCGACCACGCCGATCATCTCGTCGCCCTCGCCCGGCTTGGCGTAGCGCCGGCCGGCCTTGGTCGTGATCTCCGAGGCCGAGGCGCTCGCGAACCGCAGGCCGTAGCCCCGCTTGGAGACCGCGAGCAAGGTCGGCGCGACCATCGCGCGCGGATCGAGCGTCATCGCGGCGACGATCCGCTCGCCGTCGGCGAACTTGAAGTACTTCTGCGCCGGGTCGCCGTAGCCGGTGGTCGCGGCGATGTCGTTGATCTTGATGACGTAGCCCGAGCCCTTGTTGGTGAAGAAGATGACCTTCTCCTTGGTCGAGCCCGGCAGCACGTGGGTGACCTCGTCGCCCTCGCGGGTCCGGGTCTGGTTCGGCTCCTTGAGCTCGCGCACCCGCTTGAGCCAGCCGTCGCGGGTCACCACGACGTGGGCGTCCTCGTCGATGATGAACGCGTCGGCGTCGAACGTGGTCTCCTCGGACGTGCCGCCGGTCTTGGTCCGCCGCGGCGTGCCGAGCTCGGCGGCGGTCGCCTTGAGCTCGTCCTTGATCACCGTCCACAGCTTGTCCTCGCTCTTCAGGATCGCGCGGATCTTCTTGGCCTCGGTGGCCTTGTGCCCCAGCTCCTCGCGGATGACGTTGATCTCGAGCTTGGCGAGCTTGTACAGCTTGAGCTCGAGGATCGCGTCGGTCTGGATCTCGTCGAGCTTGAACTGCTTGATGATCTTGGTCGCGGCGTCTTCCTTGCCGTCGGACGCGCGGATCAGCTTGATCAGCGCGTCCAGCGCGTCGAAGATCGTGACGAAACCCTCGAGGATGTGGATCCGGGCCTCGAGCTGCGCGAGCTGGTACTTGAACCGGCGCTCGACGACCTCGAGCCGGAAGTCGAGGAAGTGGCCGAGCGCTTCTTTGATCCCCATCTTGCGCGGCTGCGGCGGCGCGTCGGCCGGCAGCTTGCGGCCCGAGTCGTCGTCGAGCAACCGCGGCGGCACCAGGCAGGTCAGGTTGACGTGGAAGTTCGACTGCAGCGGCGTGTGCTTGAACAGGTACGCCATCACCAGCTCGGGGTCGGCGTCCTTTTTGATCTCGAGCACGATCCGGACGTCGGTCGTCGATTCGTCGCGCACGTCGAGCAGGTACGGCAGCTTGCGCGAGATGATCACCTCGGCGATCTTCTCGACCACGTCGCCCTTGGTCAGCGCGTACGGGATCGACGTGATCACGAGGTCGGTGCCGCCGCGCTTCTTGTCCTCGAGCTTGTACTCGCCGCGGACCCGGAGCGTGCCCTGGCCGTCCTTGTAGATCTGGCGCAGCTCGACCTTGTTGTTGAGCAGCTGGCCGCCGGTCGGGAAGTCCGGACCGTCGATGTGCTTCATCAGCTGGACGTGGTCGAGGTCGCGGTTGTCGGCGAGCGCGATCAGCGCCGCGGTCAGCTCGCGCAGGTTGTGCGGCGGGATGTTGGTCGCCATGCCGACCGCGATCCCGGTCGAGCCGTTGACGAGCAAGTTGGGGAACCGCGCGGGCAGCACGGTCGGCTCCTCGGTGGTGCCGTCGTAGTTGGCGCGCATGTCGACGGTGTCGAAGTCGAGCTCGCGCAGCAGCTCCATCGCCGGCACGGCGAGCCGGCACTCGGTGTAGCGCATCGCCGCCGCCTCGTCGCCGTCGAGCGAGCCCCAGTTGCCCGAGCCGTCGATCATCGTCGCGCGCATCGCCCAGTCCTGCGCCATGCGGACCATCGCGTCGTAGACCGAGGTGTCGCCGTGCGGGTGGTACCTGCCGAGCACCGCGCCGACCACGGTCGCGCTCTTCCGGTGCTTGGCGTCCGGCCGCAGGTGGTTGTCGTGCAGCATCGCGTACAGGATGCGGCGCTGGACCGGCTTCAAGCCGTCGCGGACGTCCGGCAGCGCGCGCGAGGTGATCACGCTCAGCGCATAGTTCAGGTAGCGCCGGCGCGCCTCGGTCTCGAGCGACGCGTCGACATCTCCCGGCGTGGACCCGCCGTCTCCACCGCCACCGCCACCGGAGCCCGGAGGCGCACCGCCTCCGCCCTTCGAGGAAGACTTCTTGGCCATGCCGCGGGCACCTTGCCCCGAGTCGGGGAAAAGTTCTAGTTGTTGACGCGGGGGCAGATCACTCCGGGCCGCGTCCGTAGGGTTGCTCGCCATTTCCTTGGTCCCATCGAAGGCCCGTGATATTGCAGGGCTCCTTCCCCATGGTCACGAGGCGCAGGACAGCGCGCAAGAAAACGGCAATGCGCTCCCTGGGCCATTCCGATTTCCGGCTCGGTGGCCCACCGGCCCGCCGCACGGGTGGCTGGGTCGCGCTGGTGCTGGGCGCGCTGGTCGTGGTCAATCTCTACGTATTCGTTTGGGATAAGAAAACTTCGGTCGGCGCGATCAAGCGCGAGGCCGACCGCGCGACCCCCAGCGCGATGCTGCCGTCGCACCCGCTGGAGGCCGGTGTGGCCCCCGCCACGATTCCGCCCAGCCCGCCGGGATCGGCTGCGACCACCGGCGGCGGCGCGGCACCCGCGCCGATCGGTCCCCCCGGCACGATCGATGGCAAGGTCGGCAAGACCGACACCCTGGGCCGCGTGCTCAAGAAGAGCGGGCTCACGGCGGTCGAGGCCGACGAGGTGATCCGCGCGCTGTCGGGCACGTTCGATTTCAAGACCATGCGCGCCGGCCAGACCTACCGGATCGAGCGCGGCCCCGACGGCCGCGTCCGGCTGTTCGAGCTGGTGGTCAGCAAGGTCGTGACCGTGCGCGCCGAGCGCGGCCCCGACGGCGCGCTGACCGGCAAGTCGACCAGCTCGCAGACCAAGCTCGAGGACAAGGCGCTCGGCGGCCGGATCGACTCGTCGCTGTACGCGGCGATCAAGGCGCGCGGCGAGAGCCCGGCGCTGGCCGACTTGCTGGTCGACGTGTTCGCCTACGATCTCGACTTCTACAACGACACCCACGACGGCGACACGTTCCGCGTGATCGTCGAGAAGCAGGTCCGCGACGGCAGCGAGCCGCTCGCCTCTGGCGCCGTCGCCGCCGCCGCCGCGCCCGCCGCCGGTGAGCTGATCCGCTACCACCGCATCCTCGCCGCCGAGTACGCCGGCAAGGCCGGGACGTTCCGCACGTTCTGGTTCGGCGACGGCTACTTCAACGATCAGGGCGAGTCGGCGGAGAAGACGCTGCTGAAGACCCCGCTCAAGTTCCAGCGCGTGTCGTCGGGGTTCGATCGCGCGCGGATGCACCCGGTGCTCCACACCGTGCGCGCGCACCTCGGCATCGACTACGCCGCGCCGGTCGGGACGCCGGTGTGGGCGGCAGCCGGCGGTGTGATCACCCAGCGCGGGGAGGCCGGCGGTGCCGGCAACCTGGTCATGATCAAGCACGACGGCGGGATCGAGACCGCCTACATGCACCTCAGCAAGTTCGCCGACGGCCAGAAGGTCGGCCAGAAGGTCGCCGCCAAGACGGTGATCGGCTACGTCGGCGCCACCGGGCTCGCGACCGGGCCGCACCTGCACTTCGGGGTCAAGCAGAACGGGGAGTTCATCGACCCGACCAAGCTCGCGCCGGTGCGGTCGCGCGCGGTCGCCCCCAGGGACCAGGCGGCGTTCAAGGCCGAGGTCGGCAAGCTCGAGGCCCAGCTGGCGGCGATCGCGATCCCCAAGCCCGCCACCTGAACCCACCCACACGTTCGTCTCTGGGCGTGCCATCTATCGTGCACCCGACGTGGTGCACCCGACGTGGTGCACCCGACGTGCGCATCCGCGCGTGCGTCCGGCGTGTGCATCCGGCGTGCATCCGGCTTCACACGGGCCCCGGTCGATGGCACTTGCCGATGCGTCGCTTCGTCGTCACACTTGAAGTGTGATCAAGCTCGTCGTGGGCATCTTGAAGGGCGCGGTCATCGGCTGCGCCGTGGGTTATGGCGCGCTCGCGTTGGCCAAGGTGACGGGCTTCGACAACCCGTGGCTGACGTACGGCGTGATCGGCGCGATCGTCGGCCTGATCGCCGGGCGCTCGATCTGGTCGCTGATCCGGGACAAGGAATCGACCTCGTGGGTCGGCATCCTCAAGGCGGCGTTCGGGTTCGGCATCGGTTGCGGCCTGTATGCGCTGGTGTCACGGGTGTGGAACCCGACGATGAACGTGACGATCGCGGACCAGAGCATCAACGTGTTCACCTGGCAGGTCACGCTCGGCGGCGCGATCGGCGCGGTGTGGGGCGGCTTCGTCGAGCTCGACGACGCGATCGGCGACGACAAGAAAGACCACAAGAAGGCCAAGGCGCTGGCGAAGCAGCCGGACCCCAAGGCAACCAAGCCGGTGGCGAAGCGCCCCACCAATAAGGCGTAGGCAAGGCACCAACAAGGCGTAGACAAGGCGTAGACAAGGCGGGGCTACGGGGCGCGCGGGCCACCGAGCTCGACCTCGAGCAAGACCCCGATCTGATCGATCGAGCCATCGTAGGTGCCCAGCGGCACCGGGCCATCGCCGGCACCGAACGGGTTGTCGAGCTGCAGCACCGTCGGGGCCTGGGTCGCGAGCGACCACGTACGCGACCAGCCGAGCGTGACGGTCACGCCGCCGGACGTACCCTCGAGCCCGAGGCCGAGCGTGTGGCCGCCCAGATCGGCGAACGTCGGCGACAGCCGGTCGGCCGGCGTACCCAGGGTCGAGTAGGCGTAGCCGGCGGTCGCCCACAAGAAGCCCGGGATCAGCGCGACGTCGACCGCCGTGCGCATCGCGACGTGGGTGTGCTGCGAGATCCGCGACGGTAGCCCGCGCAGGTCGACGTAGAGCGGCGACGAGTCGAGCACGCGGATGCCGCGGACCTGCCATGCAGTGGCCTCGGCGCCGTCCGCCGCGAGCCACAGATCGCCGTCGAGCTCGGCGACCACGCGATCGCCGACGTAGCGGCCGCCGGCGCGCACCGTCAGCGGCTGGGTGACGTCGAGCGCGTCGCGCGGCGGGGCCACGTAGCGCACGGTCGGGCCGCCCGGCACGCCGACCGCCACCGCGTCGCCGTCGAGGTGCACCGTCTCCGCCCACGCGACCGAGGCGCCGAGCTCGATCTGGGTGTCGACCGGCGCGTACATCACGCCGGCGACCGCGCTCAGCGCGAAGTCATCGCTGCCCGACAGCTGCAGCTCGACGTCGGACGTCGGGCTGCCGATCGTGTCGCGCCCGCCGACCCCGGCCCACACCCGGCGCTGCTCGTTGACCTGGACGCGCGCGGCGCCGACCGACAGCCCGAACGCGAGCGATTCGTGGATCCGGCGCGCCGCGCCGATCATCACGGTGTCGCGGCGATACCCGCCGGCGATCCCGGTGTAGCGATAGTCGTAGGTCGAGCCGAGATCGCCGTGGGCGTCGCTCGGCCGCGGCAGCGAGCGGTCCACGACCCCGGCGGTCATCACGCCGGCCCCCAGGACCCAGCCATCGAGCCCGCCGATCGCGGCGCCGATCGGCGCCAGCCGCGTGCCGGCCCGGCTGTTCGACAGCGCCGACGCCTCGGTGTTGCTCTGCCACTGCACGGTGTCCTCGATCGCGGCGGTGCCGAGCTGGACCCGCCAGGTCTCGCGCCGCGCCATCGCGGCGGGGTTGACCAGCAGCGCGCCGCCGCCGTCGTCGCCGACCGTGGCCGCGCCGGCCCGGCCGATCGCGCGCGGCGAGCCGCCGATGATCGCGATGCCGTCGGCGCGCAGCGGCGCGGGCGCGACCACCAGCGCGATCACGCACACCATGCGGCGAGCCACGGGCCGGACTGTACCCGCGCGCGTGGTCCACGCAGGTCGTACGCGGGTATTTCTGGATGTTTCGGCAGTCCGCTGCAGGGTTGTCCGGTGAAATACTGCAGCGGTGACCGCCGATCCCGAGATCCGCGTCGTGTACGTCGAAGATGACGACCGGCTCGCCCGCCTGACCACCCAGTACCTGACGACCCATCGCGTCGAGGTCCACGTCGTGGCCCGCGGCGATCAGGCGGTGCCCGAGGTCCTGCGGGTCCGGCCCGACGTCGTGCTGCTCGATCTCATGCTGCCCGGCGCCGACGGGCTCGACGTCTGCCGCCAGCTCCGGTCGCGCACCGACGTCCCGATCATCATGGTCACCGCGCGCACCGAGGAGGCCGACCGCGTGCTCGGGCTCGAGGGCGGGGCCGACGACTACGTCCCCAAGCCGTTCCAGTCGCGCGAGCTGCTCGCCCGGATCCGCGCCCAGGCCCGGCGCGCGCGCGGCGAGTCCGGCCCGCGGCCCGAGCGGCTCGTGGTCGGCAGCCTGGTGATCGACACGACGACGATGCAGGTCACCGTCGGCGACCGGCCGATCGCGCTGACCACCAGCGAGTTCGCGCTGCTCCACGCGCTCGCCCAGCGCGCCGGCCGCGTGCTCGGCCGCGAGCAGCTGCTGCAGCTGCTGCACGGCTCGACCGACGAGGCGTTCGATCGCTCGATCGACGTCGTGGTGTCGCGGCTGCGCCACAAGCTCGAGGGCGATCCGCGCAACCCCAAGATGCTCAAGACGATCCGCGGCGCGGGCTACATGCTGACGCCGGGGGACGGATGACCGACGCGCTGCACGGCGGCCGCGCGACCGGCCCCGCGCCGATCCTGCCGCGGCGGTTTCGCTCGCTGGCGTCGCGGCTGGTCGTGCTCGGGCTCGGCCAGCTCGTGCTGCTCGCGGCGACCGCGGTGATCATCTTCATCGCCGAGGGCCCGCATGAAGAGGCCGATCCCGAGGAGAAGCTACCCGCGGCGGTGGTGGCCCGGCTCGAGCACCTGATCGACACGCCGGCCGCGCTGGCCCAAGCGCTCGACGAGCTGCGGACCCAGCGGGTCGAGATCTCGCTGTACGACGAGACCCGCACGCTGCTCGCGAGCAACGTCGATCCGCCGCTCGCGATCCCGCCCAAGCCGCCGATGCGGCACGGCCATCACCCGCCGCCCGACGATCGCGCGACGGGCGGCGCCGGTAGCAGCGACCGGCCGCCGCCGCCGTCGTTCGATGACCGCGCCGGCCCACCGCCCGACGATCGCGCCGGTGGCCCGCCCGGCCCGCCCCCGCCGCCCGACGACCGCGCCGGTGGCCCGCCCGGTCCGCCGCCCGGCTCGCCGGACTTCGAGAGCGCGATGCGCACCCGCTGGATCGCCGCGCGCCATCGCCTGATCCTGCCGCTGCACGTCCACGGTGGTCGCGGCGTGCTGGTCGCGCGCGGCGTCAACGGCGACCCGCCCGGCGTCATCGGCCCGCTGCTGGTGCTGATCGGTGGCGTGCTGATCCTCGTGATCGGCGCGCTGATCACCGCGCGCTGGATCGTGCGGCCGATCGAGCGGCTGTCGCGCACCGCGCGCGCGCTCGGCTCCGGCGACCTCCAGGCGCGCAGCCGGCTCGACCGCGACGACGAGATCGGCGAGCTCGGCCACCGGTTCGACGAGATGGCCGAGCGGATCTCGAGCCTGCTGGTCACCGAGAAGGAGCTGCTCGCCAACGTCGCGCACGAGCTGCGCACGCCGCTGACCCGGATCGGCGTGGCGCTCGATCTCGCCAACGAGGGCGACGCCGAGGCCGCGCGGTCGTCGATCGTCGAGATCGCCGTCGACGTCTCCGAGCTCGAGGCGATCGTCGACGACATCCTGACCGCGATGCGGTTCGAGATCGCGCCCGGCAAGGGCCCGGCCCAGCTGCCGCTGCGCCGCGCGGTGGTGCCCGCCGGCGAGATCGCCGCCGCCGCCGCCGACCGGCTGCGCGCCCGCCACGCCAGCCGGCCGCTCGAGGTCACGCTGGCCGACGACCTGCCCGCGATCCACGTCGACCCGGTGCTGTTCCGCCGGGTGATCGACAACCTGCTCGAGAACGCCCACAAGTACACGCCGGATACCGGCTCGCCGATCGAGCTCGCGGTCACCCACGACGGGCGCGACGGCGGCGACGTCGCGTTCGAGGTCCGCGACCGCGGCGTCGGGATCTCGGCCGAGGACCTGCCGCGGATCTTCGCCGCGTTCTTCCGCGGCGAGCGCAGCCGATCGCGCGAGACCGGCGGCGTCGGCCTCGGCCTGACCCTGGCGCGCCGGATCGTCGAGGCCCACGACGGCGCGATCGACGTCACCAGCGTGGTCAACGCCGGCACCACGGTCCGCGTCACCATCCCGGCGACCGCGTAGGCCGCGGCCGGCGACCGCGTAGCTACAGCAGCGCTACAGGAGATCAACCCCGAGGCCGAGCCCGACCAGCTGGGTCAGCGCGTCGTCGTCGCGGACCCGGCGCGCGAGCTGGTACGACAGCTCGAGCGGCACGCGGAACAGCGTGAACAGCGCGGTGACCTCGCCGCCGACCGCGGCGTGCAGGTCGCGCGCGCGATCGACCGCGCCGGTCGCGAACAGCTCGAAGTCAAGCTCGCTGACGAACGACGCCGGCAGGTACCACAGGGTCGAGGCGACGCCGCGATCGATGATCAGCGGGTAGTGCCACCACACGTCGGCGACCGCCGCGCGATCGGTGGTGATCGCGTAGTCCTCGTAGCCGCGCAGGCTCTCGATGAACCGTAGGTTGGGCGGGAACCGCGCGTCGTCGAACGACGGGGTCGACGACACCGAGCTGCCGTTCCACAGCTCGGCGAGCCCGGAGTCGCCGCCGAGCTGCAACAGCCCGGTGTCGTCGTGCGCGACCAGCGCCCGGCCGCGCAGCTCGGCATACAGCAGGTGGCGGCGGCCGAACGGCAGCGGCACGACCACGCCGAGCTCGCCGCGCAGGTCGTAGATGTCGCCGTCGAACGTCGACAGCGCCCTGGGATAGTAGGCGGTCGCGACGCTGGCGAAGCTGCCGCGCCGGGGGCCGGTGTACGCGGTCGACTCGACCGACATCCAGTCGATCGCCAGCTGGGGCCCGCCGAGCCGGCGGTGTAGCTCGGCCTCGCCCGGGTAGTGATCGTAGTCGTCGGTGTAGATCCCCGACAGCGCGGTGGTCAGCGTGCCGCGCCAGGTCCGCTCGATCGACAGCGACGCGTCGCGGGTCCGGCGATCCTCGGCGAGCGTCATCGTGCCGTCGCCACCGTCGGGGCCCGGCGGCGTGGCCCGGTCGACCCAGTCGACGAACCCGGCGGTCGCGAGGATCTGCCACGGCGCCAGCATGCTGTTGAGGTAGGCGGCGTCGGCGCCCCAGTGGATCTGGTCGGACACCGCGCTGTCGTACTGGCCGTAGCCGGCGATGCTCCAGCGCTGCAGCCCGAGCTGGTCGCCGCCGCCGAGCACCGCACCGAAATGCGGCACGCCGCTCGACACCGTCACGAACGTCGGCGAGTGCAGCTGCGGCACGAACAGGTGGTCCCAGGCATGATAGGGCTCGTCGGTCGAGACCGTCGACGACCGCGTGGGCGGCGGCGGCGGCGGCGGCGCGATGACGCCGGGGCCGGCTGCGGGGGCGCCCGGGCCGGCTGCGGGGGCGCCGGGCGCCGGCTCGCCGGGCTTGGCCTCGGGCGACACCGGCACGGGCGACGCTGTCGCCGGCGCGGGCGACGCCGCCGCCGGCAGCGCGATCTCGTCGAGCGTCCAGTTCCAGCCCTCGCGGTTGAGGAACCGGACCGTGCCGCGGGCCGCGCGCGCCGCGAGCATCGCGTACGGCGCGTCGCTGATCGGCTGACCGTCGACCATGACCTGGAACCGGCCGTCGACCACGCCGAGGTAGATCACCCGGCCGTCGTCGGTGAAGCTCGCGTCGTAGATCGGCGCGCCGGTGCCGTGCAGCTCGCCGAGCCGGGTGCCGGTCGCGGCGTCGAGCAGCCACGCCACGAACGCGCTGCCGTCCCAGACGCTGGCGATCAGCCGCGCGCCGTCGGGCGAGATCTGCGCGCCGAGCACGTAGGTCCCGGGCGCCATGTCGGCGAGGATCCGCCGGGTGCCGCGCCGGACGTCCCACGCCGCGAGGCTCCAGCGATCGCCGTCGACCTCGCAGTAGTAGTAGGTCGTGCCCGCCGGATCGATCGTCGCGCCCGGCCCGAGCTCGGCGATGATCTCGGTCAGCTTGGTCTCGCCGCGCCGCCAGCGCAACAGCCGCGTCACCTGGTTGGTCGACGCGAGATCGATCGCGGTCAACCAGACCTCGCGGCCATCGGCGGTGATCGACAGCCCCGAGACCAGCAGCGGATCGGCCTCGACCAGGGTCCGCGGCGGCACCACGTCGACCAGGCCGAGCTCGGCCAGGGTCGCACCGTCCGGGCCCCGGACGATCAGCCGCGGCGGGACATCGACGTCGTTGGCGACCCACGCCTCGGTACCGTCGCGGCCCCGCGCGTAGCGCGCGTCGTTGCCCAGGGTGGCGAGCCGGCGCTGGCCCGGCGGCCGCGCGCGCGCCGGGAACGTCTGCTGGTGCCAGGCCTCGAACTCGTCGAGCAAGGTCCCGAACGTCACGCCGAACCCGGCCTTGAACGTCGACGGGAACAGCAACCCGGTCAGCGAGCCGGCCTGGTTGGCGATCGCGTCCCACAGCGGGCGCTCGCCGTAGCGCTCGGCCATGAACCGCACGAACATCGAGCCGACCAGGTAATGGTGGCCGACCGGCGCGAGCCGGCCCAGCTCGGACAGGTCGCCGCCGACCACCCGCTGCCCGGCGTAGCCCGCCGCGAACATGCCGGTGAAGATCGGCCAGGTCGGCCGCCCGACGCCGGGTGACAGCTTGGCCTCGTAGTGGGTCGCCAGGCCCTCGAAGAACCACGGATCGTAGCCGTTCTGCGGCGTGTAGAGGTGGCCGAACAGCAGGTTGGCGTACTTCCAGAACCCGGCGAGCTGCTCGAAGTGGACGTAGTGCGTCAGCTCGTGGCACGCGATGAACCCGGGGTCGGGCACCAGGCCGTACTCCGACGTGAAGTCGAGCGTCGACAGGGTCGGGATCACCGCCACTTGCTCGTAGCCGAACCCCTCGCCGAGCACGAACGCGTTGTTGAACGCGACCTCGGGCATCGCGATCACCATCTTGTCGCGCCACGGCCCGTCGTGGATCACCGCGGCGTCGCGCAGCGCATCGGCGCACCGGCCGGCGCGCGCCAGGAACCGATCGATCTCGGGCCGGCGATGCGCGGGGTAGTACAGGATGAACCGATCGGTCTCGAGCCGGCGCATGTCATCGTGCGCGACCGCGGTCAGGACGTCGTCGGGGAACCGCTGCATCACGCCGCCGCAGCCGGCGAGCACGCCGAGCGCGCCGAGCATGGAAACGATCGCGCGCACCGGGCGCGCCAGACGCACCACATCGGCCGGCATGCGGCGAGTATCGCTTGCGTGCAGCGGACCGATAGCGCCGCGGACGGAAAGAAATCGTGGCCGGCCGTGAGGCGGATCAGCCGTTCGGGTGCGTCGGGTCGATCCAGCGCACGGTCTGGGGCTGCTCGGCCGGCTCGATGTCGAGGTTGATCGCGACCGCCTCGCCGTCGCTGCGGCACAGCACGCACTCGAGGGTCTCGGTCGGGCTGGCGTTGATCTCCTGGTGCGGCACGAACGGCGGCACGTAGATGAAGTCGCCCGGCCCGGCCTCGGCGGTGAACTCGAGCGCCTCGCCCCACCGCATGCGGGCGCGGCCCTTGACGATGTAGATCACGCTCTCGAGCGGGCCGTGGTGGTGCGCGCCGGTCTTGGCGTCCGGATGGATATGCACCGTGCCGGCCCACAGCTTCTGGGCGCCGACCCGCGCGAAGTTGATCGCCGCCTTGCGGTCCATCCCCGGGGTCTGCGCGGTGTTCGGGTCGAGCTGGCCGGCGCCGATCACGCGCACGCCGTCGTGCTTCCAGGCCGGGCCGCCCGGGTCACCATGGTGGTCATCGTCATCGAGCATTGGGGATCCTCACATGCAGCTGCAGCAATGGTCGTGCGCCGCCTGGCAGCTCGCCCGCGCGGTCGTGCACTTGTTCGCGGCCCAGTCGTCGCCCGCCAGCTGCCGGGCCAGCGCGCAGATCTTGTCCTGGTTGCCGCAGATCGACGTCGACAAGGTGCACGCATCGGTGCACTTGCCGGTCGACGCCGGGTGGCACGCGGCGTCGCCGGCCGACGGGACCGCGAACGGCTCGCTCATCGCCTGCGCGCACGCCGGCCCCGAGCACAACGCCGCCGCCAGCGGGGTCACGCCCGCGCGCGCCAG
>DATBBB010000113.1:0-18576 GCA_036271215.1 Kofleriaceae bacterium
TTCGGTGGCGCCCGTTCTCGAGCGCTCCGGCGGCTCCAGCGGTGGAGGCGTGCGCCGCGCGGCCTCGTCGCACGACCGGGTCGCCGCGTCAGGCTCGGAAGCCAGCGCGCGTCCCTCCGGCGCATGATCATTGCTCGCCCCGCAGTCGAGCTCCCGCTTCGAACGGCCGGAAATTCTTCGATGGCAGGCGATCCGAGCGCGCCGCGCTCCTGGCACGAGTGCTGCTAAAGCGAGAAGCGACCCCGCGGATGCGAGGTCAGTCCAGGAACGAGGCAATCGTCCTGGAGAAGCCACAACGCAAAAGACAATCAGGAGCAAAGTATGCCAATCATGAGTCTCGCGGTCGGAACTCTTCAGGGTCAGTCGGGCAAGGCGCAAGCCAGCACCGGAACGATCATCTTCCCCACTGCGTTTACTTCGCCGCCAGTTCTGGTGCTGACTCCCATGCTCCGCGCGGGGGTGACACCCGAGGCAGTGAAGGTGTTCATCCTCACCCTCGAATCCGGCAAGGCAACGTTCTTGGTCGAGCCCCGCGACAAGGTCGATTCTATCCACTGGGTCGCTTCCGAGGCCACGAACCTCTAGCCATCGCGCCCGCCGGTCGCCCCAGGGTGGGTCGTCTCCGGGGCGGCCGGGCCGGCGCGCGCTCAGTGATCGGGCAGCTTCTTCTCCAATAGCGATCTCCATGACCCGGCAATGCACAAGCCGGCACACCCTGCTACCCACAGACAACATATTGCAAAATGATATACGTTGACTTCGCTGCCCGAGCGGTCAAATCTCTTGCTGGGATGGAGGATGGGTATGCCAGACCAGCAAAACTCGGCAATACGGCGCATGTTCAGGCTGCTCGTCCTGTTCATGGCGGTGACAAACGTCGTCGGTAACGTCTTAAGTTTGCTATTGTATCGCCCGATCCTGGCCTGGGTCGGCGCGCCGCTCCCCATCGACACCTTCAGCTTCACGTTCGTGTGCGCGTTCTCGTTCGCTGTGGGTGTCCTCGCCTGGATCATCTATCGCGATCCGGAACATAATATCCCATTACTCATCGCGGTAATCCTTGGCAAGGCAATCTATGCCAGTTTCATCCTGTATTTCTACGATATCGGAGAGCGGCACTGGTTCTATTTGACATCTGGCGTCTGGGACGCGGTGTTCACCGTGATCTGCTTCCTGTTTCTGATCCGCCTGCTGTCGCCGGATCTCACCGTGCTCGACCATGGCCAGGTGTTGCAGGGCGGCGATCTGAGCCAGCAGCGCAAGAAGGCCGTGATCTTGTACTTTTCCATGTCAGGAAATGGCGCGCGCGCGGTCCAGCGCGTCCAGTCGGGTCTCGTCTCCGAGGGATACACGGTCGAGGAACGTCCGATCGAGATCGAGCCGCGCGAGCAAGCGCTGTTCCGGTTCCCATTCCAGCACCGGTTTGCGTTCCTGCGGATCATGATCCGCGCGATCCTCCGGATTCCGGTCAAGATCCAGCCGATCGGGCTCGCCGCCGATCACGACTTCGATCTCATCGTCGTCGAATCGCAGACCTGGTTCGTCGGCATGAGCGCGCCGGTCGAGGCCGTGTTCCGGGATCCGGCCAACCACGCCGCGTTTGCCGGACGCGACGTCGCCGTCATCAATGTGTGCCGCGGCCTGTGGCGACGCCCCCAGGCCATGCTCGTCCGCTGGGTCGAGGCGTGCGGCGGCCGCGTGGTCGGCACGCGTGCGTTCACGAACCCCGGGCGCAAACCGATCCGGACGTTCTCGCTGGTCTTCTGCCTCGGCGCCAGCGCGGTCGGCAGGACGGCATTCCTGCGCCGCATCCTGACGCCTCAGTTCCTGTCCAGCGCCGCGCTCGCCGACCTCGAGCGGTTCGGCAAGGCCCTCGCCCAGCGCCCTTCGGCCGATCGTAGTTGGCGTAAGTGAACTTGCCGGTGATCTTGCGGCTCGAGGACGCCGCCGCCGGCATCCATCAACCGCTACGGCACCAGCTCCTGCAGGAACGCCATGCCGTCGGCCTTGTTGGTGATGAGGCCGAGCACGAGCCGGGCGGTCTGCTGCGCCATCGGCGGGCCGTCCTTGGCGAGCTTGCCGAGCACGGTCTCGGACGCGGCGCGGCCGGTGTCGGTGCGGGCGAGCACGACGAACGCCGAGGCCGAGACCAGCCGGCGCATCGCGTTGGTCTCGGAGCCGCGCAGGATGCCGGCGAGCTTGTCCGGATCGTTGGTCTTGGCGTAGGCGGCCGACAGCGCCGGCAGCATCGCGGCGCGGACATCGTGCGACGGATCGTCGATCAGCGGCTCGAGCAGCTGGACGCTGAGCGTGGCGTCGCGGTCGACCAGGCCGATCGCGGCGGCCGCGGCCTGGGCGCGCTCGCGTTCGGCGCGCGAGCCGAGCGCGCGGTGCAGCCGGGCGACCACCGCGTCCTTGGGGGCGACCCGCGCGATCGTGGTCAGCGCGAGTTGCGACAGCTCGGGGTTGGGATCGCGGACCGCGAGCGCCAGCGTGCGATCGAGCACCGCGGGCTCGAGCTTGTTCTTCTGCGCGGCGAGCCGCTCGAGCGCGGCCTTGCGGACGGTGGGATCGAAGTCGGCGAGCGCGGCGGATAGCGTCGCCGCGGCGCGCAGGCCCGAGGCGAGCGCGGCGTCGACCGCCTCGACCCGGACCAGCGGCGAGCTGTCGGCGACCGCGAGCCCGATCAGATCGGCGGCGCCGATCTGCTTGGCGGCGCGGACCAGCGCGAGCTTCTCGCCTTCGTCGGCGCGCTCGAACAACCGCGCCATCGCGGCCGCCGCGGTCTTGGGAGCATCGCCGCCGAGCGCCCCGACCGCGCGCACCGCGAGCAGCCGGACGTCGTGGTCGGAGTCGTCGAGCAACTGGACGATCGCCTCGTTGACCCCGGCGGCCTTGCTGCCCTTGGCAGCCGCCAGCGCGAGCACGCGGGCCGCGTCGCCGCGGATCGCGCTGTCCGGATCCCGGACGAGCTTGATCGCGATCAGCGAGCCGTTCTTGACCGGGTCGGGGCCGTCGGCGACGCACGCCATCACGATCCGGCGGACGTCGGCCGCGGGGTCGTCGAACGAGCGCGCGAGCTTGCCGCGGGCATCGGCGCTGCCGGCGAGCGCGGCGTTGCACAGGCCCTCGACGCCGAGCGGGTGCAGCCCCGGATCCTCGGTCAGGTGCGCGGCCTGGAACAGGTACTCGATCACCGCGGCCGGCTTCTTCTTGGCGAGGTGCGCGAAGATCTTGGCGGCATCGCGCCGCGGCCGGCCCTTCTCGCGCCATAGCTGGGCGATGCCGTCGACCGCGACCCCGACGTTGCCGCCGACCTCGGCGCTGACCGCGAGGCCCTGCGCGGCGCCGATCCGCACCGCGTAGTTCTCGGCCTTGGCCATCTTGTACAGCTTGTCCTGGTACGATCGGCCGGCCTTGCCCGACGCGGTCGCCGCCGCCGCGCGGACGTCGATGTCGTCGTCCTTGAGCATGCGATCGAGCGCGCCGAGCGCGGCGTCCTTGCTGCTCGGCACGACCTCGCCCCACGCGAGCGCCGCGGCGACCCGCAGCGGCTTGTCGAGCTTCTTGTCGTCGAGCATGTTGTAGAGGTCGCCGCCGGCGCGCACCGGATCGACCTCGGCGTACAGCGGCAGCGCCGCGGCCCGCAGCGCGGGTGACTTCGACGTGAACGCCGCGCGCGCGGCCTCGACCAGCCCACCCGCCTTGGGCAGCGGATCGACGTCGCGCAACAGCTCGATCGCGAACACCCGGACATCGACCGGCGCGCGCTCGAGCGAGATCAGGCCGGTCAGCGCGGTCGCCGCGGCGTCGGGGTCCTTGGCCAGCGCGCTCTTGATCTGGGCCTTGGCGCGCTCGCGCAGCGCCGGCGAGGCATCGGGATCGGCGAGCACCGACACCGCGTTGCTCGCGGTCGGCGCATCCTCGGTGGTCGCGGTCGAGACCTCGACCAGGAGCTCGCGGCGCGCCGCGGGATCGGGGTTCTTGGCCAGCGCCTCGGCGAACAGCGTGCGGCCACGCTCGCCGAGGCTGCGCACCGACGCGAACGCGATCCGCCGCAGCTCGGGGTCGGGCGAGGTCAGCGCCTTGGACAGCGTCTCCTGGTAGACGTCGCTCCGGCGCTGCGCCGCGTTGCCGGCGGCCGCGACCGCCGCGCGCTGGACCGCGGGCGACGGCGTGATCAGGGCGCCCTCGACGAGCTGGACCTCGGCCGGCGCGCCGCGCGCGATCGGCCGCAGCGCCGCGAGCAGCTCCGCGAGATCCTCGGGGTCCTTGGCCGCCTTCTTGAGCGTCTCGAGCGTGGCCTCGTTGCCGGTGGTCGCGTAGTCGACCAGCCCGGCGAGCTGCGGCGCCGTCAGCGAGCTGACCATGGCTTCCCACTCGGCCTTGCCGGCGCCGACGTCGCGCGATTCGATCTTCTTCCACGCCTCGGGCGCGACCATCGCGCGGGTCAGCCCGGTGTCCGCGACCTCGTCGCCGAACCCGCCGGGCAGCCAGAAGAACGAGTGCAGGCCGGCGCGCCCGCCGCGCACGACCACGTGATCGCCGCCCGGCCCCGGCGCGAGCGCGAAGTGGACCCGGCCGTGCATCGCGATCCAGATGATGATCAGGAGCACGATCGGCACCGCCGCGATCCCCGCGGCGACCGCCATGTAATAGCGCTTCGAGCGCTCGACGACCGACGCCTCCTCGGGCGTGATCGCCGAGATGCCCTCGCTCTTGAGCTTGCGCAGCTCGCCGAGCGACAGCCGGCCCTTGCTCGCGGTCTTCGAGCCGAGCAGGTCGAACGCCTGGCGCGCCGCCGCCCGCGCCGGGGCGGTCAGCTCCTTGACCCGCTGGATCAGCACCTCGTGGCGCAGCATCCACGTCGTGCTCGCCGCGTCGCCGCGCACGATCACGCCGCGGGCCTCGAGCACGCCGAACGCGTGCTGCGCGAACGCGAGCTCGAGGTTGATCCGGCGCACGATCTGGTCCGCCGGCCGCGGCCCCGGCCCGCCCGACGCCAGCTCGGCGCACAGCCGCAGCGCCGAGCGCTCGTTGCCGGTCGCCTTGCATGCCTCGTGCAGCCATGCCGACTCGAGCTCGATCGGGCCGCCGATCTTCGCCAGCGCCGCCGCGGTGCCGAGCTTCAAGTCGCGCATCGCGAGCCCGGCGATCTGCAGATCCGCCGGCAACACCGGCTGGCCGCGGCCGATGCCCTGGACGACCGCATCGGCGAGCGCCGGATCGGCCGCGACGCCCGAGTACGACAGCACGCGGTCGAGGATCTTGCCGGCCGCCGCCGGGGTCAGCCGGCCGAGCTCGTAGCGCGTCGACGGCGGGAACAGCGAGCCGGTGCGCTTCTCGAGCGCGCCGAGCACGCCGATCCGCTCGCTGGCGCACACGAACAGGAACCGCGCCCGGCCGCCCGAGCGGCTGACCACGCGCGAGAACAGATCCGACAGCTCGAGGGTCGCGCGATCGTCGGCGCACAGCAGGTCGACGTCATCGACGATGAACACGAACTGCTGGCCGGCGACCGCGTTGGCGACCGCGCGGGTCGCGAACGCCACCGGCGCCTCGTTCGCGGTCGGCTGGATGCCGAACACCGAGAGCCCGGCGGCGAAGCTCGCGGCGGGCTGCGTCAGATCCTCGCACGCCAGCGCCACGGTTCCGTGATCGCGGAGGTGCGGGATCAGCCCGGCGCGCACCAGCGAGGTCTTGCCGACCCCGGGCTCGCCGAACAACAGGCCCGCGCGAAACCCATCGGCGGTGACCAGCTTCGCGATGTCATCGCGCTCGCTCTCGCGTCCGTACCAGACGTCACGCTCCGCCTCGCCAAACGAATCGAGGCCTCGCAACGGCGACACCGTGCCTGGATAGGTCGCGACCGCCACGCCCCGCACTATACACAAGGATGATGCGCCGTCGCCCCGAAGGCGGTTCGATCGGCGTGCGATCGGGCCGCGCTCGGCCTGCGTTCGGCTCGACCGGCTCGACCCGAGGTGCCATCGTAACAGGCCATGGTCGTCCGTCTGGGTTCGTCGGTGACTTGCCGGGTGGCTTGCCGGGTGTTCGGATGATGGTGACCCGCCCCGCGCTCGCCGCGCTGTGCCTGATCGCGTGCGCGCGCGCGACGCCGGCGCCGTCCGCCGCCCGGACCGCCGCGCAGCTCCGCGGCCGCGACCAGGTCACGCTGTACCGCGACCGCGCGCTGGTCGCGCACCAGGTCGACGTGATCGCGCCGGCCGCCGGCAGGCTCACGCTCGCGGTCCGGATCGCGGCCGGGGTCGAGCCCGACGACGTCCTGGTGCTCGATCCGGGCGGCCTCACGGTCGACGGCCTGCGGATCGCCAGCGCCGCGCGGGTCGAGGACCGGCCGCCGCGGGCACCGGACACCGAGCCCGCCGAAGATCCGGTCGGCCCCGACGATCTGGTGCGCGACGCCGACAGCGATCCGGCCGGCGACACGGCCGGCGACACAGCCGGCGACCCGGCCGACGCCCCCGCCGGTGAGCCGACCGGCGGCACGATCGGCGCCCTGCCCGCACCGCCCGCGCCGAACGCGCCGGGCACCCCGACCGAGCTCGAGATCACCGTCGACGCGCCGCGCGCCGGCCACTTCACCCTCGCGCTCGGCTACGCCACCGATCGGCTCGCGTGGGACGCGGCGTACACCATGACCACCGGCCCGGCGCGCGATCGCGTGACCCTGCGCGGCGCGCTCGCGATCCGCAACACCGCCGGGCTGGCGCTCCGGGCCCGGGTCACCATGATCGACGCCCCACTCGGAGCCTGGCGCGACCACGCCGCCGCGCGGCTCGGCAGCGCGCTGGCCGGGGCCCCGCCGCCGCCCGCCACCACCCAGCCGCGCGAGCTCGGCGACCTCGAGCTCGGCGCCGGCGAGACCCGCGTCGAGCTGCTGCCCGGCGATCCGCCGCGCAAGCTGCGCAAGGTGGTGGTCTACGATCCGATCGGCACCCGGCTCGATCACCCCGGCGCGGCCCCGGCGTCGGATCCGGCGCTCGGCACCGGCCCGGCCCCGACCCGGCTCACCGAGAGCTTCGAGCTCGAGCGCGACGCGCGCGCCACCCGCGGCCTGCCCGCCGGCCCGGTCCGGCTGGTCGAGCGCCGCCCCGACGGCAGCCTCGGTGTGCTCGGCGAGTCGCGGCTGTACGACGCCGCGACCCGGGTCGCCGGGGTCGACACCATCCCGATCGGCGCGGCCGACGGCCTGACCGGCCACCGCGAGCGCCGCGACTGGGCCAAGGATGGCGACCACAAGCGGCTCAGCGAGGAGCTGCTGCTGACGATCGACAACGCGCGGCCGCGGCCGGTCGACGTCGTGATCCGCGAGCACCTCTATCGCGGCCAGAACTGGACCCTCGCCTATCAATCGGCGCCGGCTGCCAAGGAGGGCCCCCAGCAGATCGCGCTGCGCACCACCGTCCCGGCGAACGGCCAGGCGAAGGTGTTATATGTCGTCGTCTACACGTGGTGATCGCGCAGATCGACCAGCTCACGATCCATTACGGCAAGCGCGTGGCCGTCGACGGCCTGTCGCTCGCCCTCGAGGCCGGCGAGATCGTGCTGATGCTCGGCCCCAACGGTGCCGGCAAGAGCACCACGCTGTCGGCGATCGCCGGCGCGATCGTCCCGTCGTCGGGCACGATCGCGATCGCCGGCGAGGACGTCGCGCGCGCGCCGCGCGCGATCCGCAGGAGGGTCGGGTTCGCGGATCAGCCGCCCGCGCTCTACGAGTACTTCACCGTCGCCGAGCACGTCGGGTTTGTCGCCCAGGCCCGCGGCGCCGACCCCCAGGCCGGCGCGGCCGTGCTCGACCAGCTCGGGCTGTCGAAGATCATGCAGCGGCCATGCCGCGAGCTGTCGTTCGGCATGCGCCAGCGCGTCGGGCTCGCCGCGGCGCTGGTCGGCCCGGTCGAGCTCGTGCTGCTCGACGAGACCCTCAACGGCCTCGATCCGCACGCCGTGCGCTCGGCCCGCGCGACCCTGCGCGCCGCCGCCGACCGCGGCGCGGCGATCCTGATGTCGACCCACCTGCTCGGGGTCGCCGAGCGGATGTGCGATCGCATCCTGATGATGGACAAGGGCAAGCTGGTCGCCGACCGCCGCGGCGCCGAGCTCACCGAGCTCTTGCAGCGCGGCCCGAGCGCGGTCGAAGATTTCTACGTCTCGCTGATCGCCGACGAAGGCCCGACCTAGCGGCGAGCATCAGGTCGCCAAGCTGCCCGAGGCTGCCCACGCGCGCTCCACAGCAGCCTGGCAAGCGCGTGCGATTGTCGCTACGCTCTTCCCATGACTGGCCGCGCGCACAAGCTGCTCGAGGATGCGCTCACGCTGTCCGACGACGAGCGCCGCGATCTTGCCGAGCAGTTGCTCTCGAGCTTACCCGCCGACCCCGGGTGGCTCGCCGAGCTGGAGCACCGCGCCCGCCGTGCACTGGCAGACCCGGGTGGCGGTGAAGCCTGGGAGGTCGTCGAGCAGCGGATCTCCGCTCGCTTTGCGAACGGGTGATGACCTCGCGCGAGCTGATCCGGTGGTCGCGGCTCCACGAGCGGCGGGCGCACAGGCTACCGGCGCTCGTGGTGCCGGCGGTCGTCGGCGGCCTGCTCGCGGCGTGGGTCGCGTGGCGGTCGAGCGCGGGCCTGGCCGCGGCGAGCCACGCCTGGCTGGCCGGGGCGGTGGTCGCGTACGGCGTGGCGTTCCTCCGCGTGCCGTTCCACGTCTACTGGCGCGCCGATGCGCCGCTCCTGGCCCAGCTGCCGATCGAGGGCCGGCCGCTGCTCGACGCCGCGCTGGTGCGCTGCGCGGGCGCTGCCGCGGCGACGACGCTCGCGGTGGCGATCGGGCTCGTGCCGCTCGCGCTCGCACCGGCCGGCGGTGCGGTCGATGGCGCGGCGCTGATCGCGCGGCACCTGGCGTTCGCCGGCGCGCTCGGCGTGGCGTCCGCGCTGCTGGTGCCCGCGGTGACGGTCGGGGCTGCGGCGATGGTCGTGCACGGCAGCGCCGCGCTGCACACCGCGACCGCGCTCGCCGGTGCGCCGGCGCGCGAAGTAGCTGCACGGCCCGTCGAAGGGGGCCAGGCGCCGGCGTCGCCGTCGGCGATCCTCGGTGCGCTGCCCGGGTTCGCGGCGACGTTCGTGCTCGCGGGTGCGATCGCGGTGGCCCCATGGCTGGTCGGCGGCGACGCCCCGGCGCCGGCGGTGCTCGGCGCGATCGCCGCGGTCAGCGTGGCGGCGGTGATCGCCGCGCGCGCCGGTGCGAGCGTCATGGCGCAGGTGCTGCGCGACGTCTCGGCGCTCGATCGCCAGCGGCTGGCGACGCTCGAGATCCAGCCGCCGACCGCGATCGAGCGACTGATCGGCGGCCTGATCGGCGCCGCCGCGCTGCCCTACCACAAGGACGCGCGGTTGATGCGCCGGCGGTTCCCGATGGCGTTCGCGCTCGGCGCGATGGTCTTCCTCGTGCTCGTGATCGTCGGGCTGGTGCGGCCCGACGACCCGACCCCGTGGCTCACGGTCGCGATCGGTGCCGCCGCGAGCTACGGCCTGGTGCTCGCCGGCCGGTTGCGCCGCCCGCCGATCGAGCTCGAGCGGCTGTCGGCCACGCTCCCACTTACGGCGACTGCGAGCGCACGTGCGAAGCGCGCGTGGATGCTCGGGTGGTGGATCGTGTTCGCCGGTGCGCCGGGAGTGTTCGCCGCGGTGCGCCAAGCCGAGCCCGGCCGCGGCCTCGTGCTGGTCGCCGCCGCGACGTTGCTCATGATTGTTGCCGGCGCGCTGGCGCATTGACGTATTCTCGGACCATGAGCGGATGGCGGCAGGCCGTGTTCCTACGGCAGCGGCGCATCGACGTGATCCAAGGCGCGCTGTCGAAACTTCTCGACGAGGAATCCTGGAGCGCGGCGACCCCGCGCCGGCTGCGGATCGGCTCGGCCGATGCGTCGTCGCGCGGCTGGACGATGATCGCCCCCGAGCTCGCGAACTTCTTCCTCGACCGCGGCGGCCTGTCGGAGCCCCGGCTGTGCCGGCTCGCGCGCGCGCTGCATTGCCCGGTGTACGAGGTCGACGTCCGCGACGCGACCGCGACGACCTTGTGCGAGGTCGATCCGCACGGCCGGATGCGCAGCTCGGGCGCCCCGGTCGCCGAGCTCGAGCCGGCGAGCCACAGCGTCGGGTTCGAGCTGATCGAGATCGCCGGCGACCGCCGCGATCGGAGCGCCGCGATCGCTCCCGGTGGGCCGATGGCGCTCGCCGATTACCTCGGCGCGCTCGCCGGGTTCCCGGGCTGGACCCGCCACGGCGACGACGCGATCGCGGCCGGCGAGATCGTCTACGAGCCGCCGCGGATCGTCACCGCGCGCGGCTCGGCGCAGATCGCCGCCCAGCCCCAGCCCTACGCGCTGGTCACGACGCCGCCGCCTGAAACACGTGCAGCGACCGCACGCACGTCACGGCGGGATGCCCTGCCCGCGCACGATCGAATAGGCAGACGACTTCGGTCCGTTTCCCGGCCTCGACGTTGATCACCAGCGACGCGACGTTGGCGAGCACGAGGTAGAGCCCGAGCCCGGCGCCGCGCTGGGCGTGGGTCTCCGGCCGGGGCCGGCCGCGCTCGTTGCGCGCGCGCCGCACGTGATCGATCACGTCGCGCTGGCGCAGCGCGCCGAACCGGTCACTGACCGAGAGCGCGAGCACGTGCTCGTCGGCGCCCCACCGCAACTCGGCGCGCCGGTCCGTTGGCCGCCATCGATCACCGCGGCTCCCCTCCGCGGGACCCTCGCCGTAAGGTGATTGCGATCCTTGCTCCGCGGCGGACCGCCATCGATCACCGCGGCTCGGGCTCGGGCCCGGCGCGCCCGGCGTGTCGTACAGCGCGTTCATCATCAGCTCGTCGGCGACGTTCGCGAGCCGGTGCACGATCGGCTTGCGCGCGAGCGCATCGGCCCACGCGGTGATCGCGCCGAGCGCGTGGCGCTTGTCGGTGTCGCTGGCGATCACGCGCTCGGTGATGCGGGTGCCGCGCGCGAGGTACTTCTCGACGCCGAACAGGTCGCCCGAGACGATCTTCTCCGACGTGATCCCGAGATCGCGGTCGTGCGGATCCTCGACCAGGTGGCTGACCGGCGCCTCGAGCATGGTCGCGATCAGCGCGTCGTCGTCGAGGTCATCGCCGACGATCACGACCGGCGCGGCGATTGCCCCGAGCGCGGCCCCGGCGGCCTCGCGGGTCGCGCGATCGACCAGGACGAGCGCGGCGTCACCGGCGGTCTCCGGGATGCCGTCGACGTGCTCGACCGCGATCCCGGCCGCCGCGAGCGTGGCCTCGATCACGCGGCGCAAGCCGCCATCGCGGCTCACGCAGATCGCGCGCCTGGACCTCATCGCCGCCAGAGTAACACGGAGAATTCTCAATACCTGGCGCGTTTTGTGGCACCGAGCTACGCTCGCGTGCGCATGGCGGAACCTCCCCCGGCGCGGGTACAACCGAGGCCGCCGCCGATCCCCCGTGCCCCCGTGACCCCGAGCTCCGCAGAAACCGACGTCGTTTCGATCACGAGCCCGATCGAGCTCATCGAGGTCACGAGCACGTTGAACGCGCCCGACGCCGCGCTGCTGGTCGAGCAGATGCGCGAGCTGGTCGCGAGCGAGGCCACGGCGCTGCTCGGCGGCGAGCGCGAGGCCGAGGCCGAGGACGCGGCGAACCCCGGCGGCGACGCCCCGGCCACCGAGCGGCTCGCCGATCTCCAGCTGCGGATCGCGCTCGCGAGCTGGGACGTGCTGCACCAGCCCGCCGCGGCGCTGAGCATGCTCGAGCTCGCCGACAGCCACCCGCTCGCGCTGCGGCTGCGCGCGATGGCGACGATCGACGACCCGGAGCAGCTCGCGAAGTTGCCGCCGGCGACCGGCGCGCTCGCGATCGAGATCGCCGAGGCGTGGCTGTGGCGGCACGGCGATCCGGCGCGCGCCGGCGATCTCGCCGACCGCCTGCTCGCCGGCGACCTGCCGTCGGTGTGGCGCGTCCACGTCGCCGAGCTGGCGATCCTCGCGCACGGCGCGCGCGCGAACTGGCCGCGCGTGGTCGAGCTGTGCACCGGCGGGATCACCGATCGCTCGCCGCCCGAGGACATCGCGGCGACCGCGGCGCTGCTGATCGACCGCGGCGACGATCCGCGCGCGGCGCTCGAGCTGTGCTGGCGCAAGCTCGCGAGCTTCCTCGACGACGGCTGGGACGCCGAGCCCTCGACCTCGGGCTGGCTGCGCTGCCTCGACGTCGCGCTCGACGCGGCGGTCCAGCTCGGCGATCACCGCGTGCTCGAGCTGCTCGCCAAGCGCGCCGAGCTGATCACCGGGCTGCCCGCCGGCGAGCCCGAGGCGCTGGCGACCCGGCTCGCGATCGCGGCCGAGCTCGATGCCCGGCGCGCGTCGGGTGAGGCTGCCGAGCAGTGGGCCGAGCTCGCCGATGCGGCGGCGCTGCAGGCGCCGGGCACCCTGCGGTGCTACGCCCGGCTGCGCGCGACGTGGTCCGGCGCGGCCGCGAACACCGCCGAGGGCCGCGCGATCAAGCTCACCGCGCACCGCCGGCTCGCCGACACCGAGTGCGCCGAGGTCGCGGCGACCCACGCGTGGCGCGCGCTCGAGCTGGCCGCCGCGTCCGGCGATCCGACGCTCGGCGACACCGCGCGCGCGGTGGTCGACGTCGCGAGCTCGCGCGCGGCCGAGCGCTGGCTCGACATGGTCGACGTCGCGGCGCCGAGCCCGACCACGCTGGCGCGGTTCTCGGCGCGCGGTGGCCTCGCGCTGCGCTGGGCCGCGGCGATCGCCGAGCGCAACAGCGAGACCACGCTGACCCCGGGCCACGCGCCGACCCAGCCGCTCGCGCTGTGGCGGCGCGCGGCGGCCGAGCCCGATGCGCTGCCGACGACTCGCGATCACCTCGCGCGCCTGCTGCGCGGCGGTGAGGCCGACGAGCTGTCGGCGACCTACCACGCGTGGGCCGATGCCGAGCCCGATGGCCGCGCGGTCGCGGCGCTGTGGTGTGCGTGCGGGGTGGTCGATCTGGCGCGCGGTGACCTGGTCG
Organism: Kofleriaceae bacterium; assembly: GCA_036271215.1. GTDB lineage: Bacteria > Myxococcota_A > Polyangia > Haliangiales > Haliangiaceae > JABFXX01. The sequence continues at coordinate 13,081 of DATBBB010000113.1, forward strand.
AGGCCGAGGACGCGCTGCGCCGGGCGGCGACGTTCGGCCGCGGCGATGCGTTCTGCCGCGCGGCGCTCGCCCAGGTCTACCGGACCAGCAAGCGCCACGATCAGCTCGCGCCGGTGCTCGCCGAGCTGGCGGCGGCGCTCGCGAGCAAGGACGCCCGCACCGCGGCGGCGCGCGAGCGCGCCGAGCTGCTCGATCAACAGCTCGGCGATGCGGCGGGCGCGCGGGCGGCGTTCGAGCGGCTGATCGCCGATCACCCGGGCGACGCCGAGCCGATCCTCGCGCTGGCCCGGCTGTGCGAGCGCGATGCGCTGTGGGACCGCGCGATCCAGCTCCGCCAGCGCGCCGCCGAGCTCGCGACCACGCCGGCGCGCCGCGCCGAGATCTGGCGCGCCGTCGCGCGCGACGAGGAGCGCCGCGGTGGCGCCGAGGCGGCGCTCGCCGCGCTCGGCAAGGCCGCCGAGGCCGGCGACCCCACCGCGGTGCGCGAGCAGGCGCGGCTGCACCGCGCGGCCGGCCGCTCCGATCGCGCGCTCGACCTGGTGCGCGGCGAGCTCGCCGGCGATCCACCGCTCGCCCGCCGGATGCAGCTGCAGGCCCAGCTCGCCCAGCTGTTGACCGAGCTCGATCGCGAGCCCGAGACCGTGGTCGCGGCCTACCTCGACGTGCTCAGCATCGAGCCCGATCAGACCGAGGCGCTGGTCGGCATCGAGCGCCCGGCCCGCGCGCTCGGGCTGTGGGACGAGCTCGCCCGCGCGTTCCGCGGTGCGCCGCAGACCGCGCGCAACCTCGAGGTGCTCGCCGAGGCGCTCGAGCACATCGCCGAGTGGTCCGAGCTCGCCGAGGTCCGCCGCCGCCAGCTCGAGGCCGCGACGACCAGCGCCGACAAGGCGCGGCGCGCCGGCGAGCTGGCCCGGCTCTACGAGCACGAGCTCGGCGACCTCGACGCCGCGGCCCGCATGCTCGCGGTCGCCCAGCAGGCCGAGCACGACGACGCGCGCCAGCAGGTGCTGCTCCGGATCCTGCGCGACGGCGAGAAGTGGCCCGAGCTCGCGACCGCGCTCGAGCGCGAGCTGGCCAATGTCCGGTCGGCGGACGTCGAGCGCCAGGTCGCGATCCTGCTCGAGCTCGGCGAGCTGCGCAAGACCCGGCTCGGCCGCGCGAGCGACGCGGCGCAGGCCTACGAGGGCGTGGTCGAACGCCGGCCCGGCCATCCGGCGGCGTCCGCCGAGCTCGAGCAGCTGTACGACCAGCTCGGCTCGCACCGCGAGCTGGCGCGGCTGCTCGAGGTCCGCGCCGAGGCCGAGACCGGGGCGGCCCGCGGCCCGCTATTTGCCCGGGTTGCGGCGCTGCGCGCCCAGCGCAACGACACCGACGGCGCGATCGCGGCGTACCTCGCGGCGTTCACCGCCGACCCGACCAGCCGCGAGGTGTTCACCGCGATGGAGCGCGTGGCGTACAAGGCCGAGCGCTGGGCGGCGGCGATGCAGCTCTACGACATCGCGATCCACCACGTCGAGACCGGGGCGTCGCGGGCGTACCGGCTCGGCGATCTGTATGCCCGGCGCGGCAACGTCCAGCTCAACTTCCTCGGCGAGCCCGAGGCCGCGATCGCGTCGCTCCAGAAGGTCGTCGAGGTCGACTCGCAGCCCGACGCCGCGATCAAGACGCTCGAGGAGCTGTGCCGCCGGCGCAACGACTGGCAGCCGCTGATCATCGCCTACGAGCGCCGCGCCGAGACCCAGCGCGACGCGCAGCGCAAGATCGGCGCGCTGCGCAAGGCGGCCGAGCTCGCCCATGACCACGCGACCGACGCCCGCGACTCGGTGCGGATCCGCCGCAAGCTGCTCGACGCCGATCCGGGTGACCTCGGCGCGGCGTCGCAGCTCGAGCGATTCTACGAGGACAACCAGGATCCGTCCGGCCTGATCGAGGTGCTCAAGCTCCGGCTGCAGCACGCCGAGGGCCAGGACGCGTCGGTCGAGCTCCACCGCCGGATCGCGCAGGTCTCCGAGGAGGGCGCGCGCGACGTCGACACCGCGACCGAGCACTACCACAAGATCCTCGAGCTCGAGCCCGAGAACAAGGACGCGCTCGAGGCGCTCGGCCGGATCTACGAGTCGACCGAGCGGTGGGCCGAGCTGATCGAGATCACGCGCAAGCAGATCAAGGTCACCACCGACCGCACGACGCGCGGCCTGCTGTACTTCCGGTGCGGCTCGGTGATGGAGGCCAAGTTCAGCCGCGAGCACGACGCGATCCGCTACTACGACGCCGCGATCAAGACCTCGCCGGCGTGCCTGCCCGCGGTCCACGGCCTGCGCGATCTGTACCGCCGGCGCGAGGAGTGGCCGCGCGTGATCGAGACCCTCGAGCTCGAGGTCAAGCTGTGGCAGGACGACAAGGAGCGCGCCGGCGTGTTCGCGCAGATCGGCCGGATCTACGATCAGCAGCTCGGCGACGACGAGCGCGCGATGCGCTACTACGAGAGCGCGCTCGAGGTCGATCCGGACTGCTTGCCGGCGAACCAGGCGATGTTCGAGCACTTCTTCGCCGCCGGTGACTGGGACAAGGCGCAGCCGATCGCGACCTCGCTGGCGCAGAAGGCGATGCGCGACGGCGATCCGTCGACCCGGAGCGAGTTCTACCGCAAGCGCGGCCTGGTCGCGCAGCGCACCGGCGATCCGCGCGCGGCGGCCGAGAGCTTCGTGGTCGCGCTCGAGATCAAGCCGAGCAACGGCGAGGCGCTCGACGACCTCGGCGCGCTCGCCCGCGAACGCCCCGACGTCTGGGAGTTCGACGCCACCTACCGCGAGCTCGAGAAGGTCTACAAGAAGCGCGACGACGCCGGGCCGCTGCTCGCCCGGGTCCACGTCGGACGCGCCGCGATCCGCGAGCGCGACGGCGATCTCGATCAGGCCGCGGAGCTGTACCGGCTGGCGCTCGAGCTCGGGCCCGGCGACTTCACGGTGCTGGCCGCGCTGATCACGTTCCACACCGACATGCGGCACTGGCCCGAGGCGCTGGCCGCGATCCAGCAGTTCGTGACCGGCACCGCGGCGTCGACGCCGGACCGGATCGCGGCGCTGATGCGCCAGGCCGAGATCCACGCCGACGGCGAGCTCGACACCGCGCGCGCGATCGCGGTGCTGCGCACGGTGATCGAGCTCGAGCCCTCGCACCAGGACGGCTATTACACGCTCGCGCAGCAGTACTACCTGTCGGCGCGCTACACCGACGCGCGCGCCGCGATCGATCGCGTGATCGAGCTGGCGACCGCGCCCGGCCAGCCGCTGTCGCCCGCCGCGCTCGCCCGCTACTACTACTACAAGGGCCGGATCCTCGACGCGGCCGGCGATCCACGCGCCGCCGCGCCGCAGTACCGCCGCGCGATCGAGTACGACCCGGGATATGCGCCGCCCGCCCTGGTGCTCGCGCGCCGCGCGGCCGAGACCGGCGATCAGCGCCAGGCCGAGGTCCTGCTGATCGACGCCGCGCACGCGGCGATGGCGCGCGGTGGCCCCCGCGCCGCGGTCCCGCTGCAGCGCGGGCTCGCGCGGATCCTGCTCGGGTCCGGCGATCGCCCGGCGGCGATCGAGGCCTACCGCGGGATCCTCAACGTCGAGCCCGACGGCGCGAGCGACCGTGTCGCGCTCGCCGAGATCTACGCGGTCGACGATCCGCCGCGCGCGATCGGCGAGCTGCGCAAGGTGCTCGAGCGCGACATCCACCACGCGCCGGCGTACCGCCTGCTCGCGTCGTTCTATGCCCGCACCGGCGACACCGAGCGCGCCAACCGCGTGCTGACCGCGCTCGACCTGCTCGGGTTCGCCGAGGACACCGATCGCACCACGATGCAGCGGCTCAAGGCGGCCCGGGTCGCCGCGCCGCTGCGCACCCCGCTCGACGACGACGCCCGCACCCGCCTGCTGCTCACGCCGGCCGCGCGCGAGCCGCTCGGCGAGGTGTTCGATGCGCTCGCCCAGGAGCTGTCGACCGCGGTGATCGCGCCGTCGCTCGGCGAGAACCTGGTGCCCGCGGTGTCGGCCGGCGACCCGCGGGTGGTCGCGATCGGCCACGAGATCGCCGCGCTGTTCGAGGTCGAGGTCGAGATCTTCGTCGGCGAGAACGTCCCCGGGCTCGCCGCGGTGACCGCGTTCCCGCGCCGCCTGCTGGTGATCGATCGCTCGCTGCTCGCCGAGTCGGATCCAGCGCTGCGGTTCCTGTTCGGCTACGCGCTCGAGGCGATCCGCGGCGGCTATGCGACCCTGCTCCAGCTCGGGGCCCGCCAGCGCCGCGAGCTCGGCAACCTGTTGCGCGCGGTGCTCGCCCCCGAGCCCGAGCTGACCGGCTCGGCGGCGGAGCTGCTCGGCAACATCAGCGAGCACGCGCAGCAGGTGCTCGAGCGCCACGCCGGTGTCCGTGATGTAGATCCCGGCGCGTGGATCGACGGCATGCTCGCATGTGCCAAGCGCGCCGGCCTGGTCGCGTGTGACGACTTCCACGCGGCGATCTGGACCGTGGCGTTACTCGCGGGCGAGAAGCTCTCGAGTCATCACGCCACGATCGCGCTCGGCTCGGTGCTCGGCGGCACGGATCTCGTGCGGTTCTACCTCAGCGATCCCTATCAGCTGCTGCGCGACCGGCTCACCGCCTGACCACGGGCCGACATTTAGCTACATGTCACCACATGTGCGTTGATAAATCACCAGGGCTCCCTGGATCATTCAAATGTCAGATTGTACAGTGGAGGCACGGCAGCTGAGGCGGATGTGGTGTAACCACCAATACCGCCGTTACTTGCCGGAGGTGTGATGAGCCATAAGTTTCAGTCGTCGATCCAGCATCGTTCCGACATGAGCTACGTGAAGCTCGGCGGGGTGATCGACGAGGACAACGAGCTCGCGGATCTGGTCGACAAGATCCCGGTCGGCACCGCCGTCATCGATCTCGGCGAGATCGAGCGCATCAACTCGTGCGGCGTCCGCGACTGGGTCAACTGGCTGTCCAAGCTCGAGAACAACGGCACTCGCTCGGTGCTGATCGAGTGCTCGCCCGCGATCGTCGCGCAGATCAACCTGGTCAACAACTTCACCGGCAACGGCGTCGTCAAGAGCTTCTACGTCCCGTACTTCTGTCCCGAGTGCGACGAAGAGAAGGTCCTGCTGGTCGAGGCCGCCGACATGGGCCCGCCGCCGCACGAGCCGCCGACCTGCCGCTGCGACGAGTGCGATCTGGTCATGGACTTCGACGACATGCCGGACTCGTACTTCGCGTTCCTGTCGAACCAGAAGAAGGTCGGGGACCGCGCGTCGCTGGCGCGCGAGCTCGGGCCGGCCGCGGACACCAGCAACGGCGCGCGCAACAAGGTGCGGTCACGCGCCAGCCTGCCATCGATCAACGCGGCCGCGGCGTCGTCGATGAGCGTGCCGTCGCTGCCGTCGATCCAGCGCACGAGCACGGCGCCGGCGCCGTCGAGCGGCAAGCTCAGGCCGCCGT
>DATBBB010000114.1:0-4159 GCA_036271215.1 Kofleriaceae bacterium
GGCGCGGCTCGAGCGCGAGCTGGCCAAGCTGCGCAACCTGCCGTTCATCGACCCGGCGCCACTCGAGGATCTGCCCGAGGCGCCGAGCGCGCACGCCGCGCGGATCATGCAGGCGCTCGACGAAGAAGGCTACGAGGCCCCGTAGACCCGAGGGCCGGCGCGATCTTGGGGTAGAGTTGCACGCGATGGGAGCCGCGCTGGTCTTGCTGCTCGTCGGGATCGGGGCGATGGCCGCCGGCGTGCTGATCGGCCGGTATTACGTGCCGGACGACCGTCAGCTGCGGCGCTCGGCGCGGCACAGCCGGGCGTACATGCGCGCGCTGAGCCACCTGATCGCGCGCGACTACGAGACCGCGGTCCACGAGCTACGCGCGGTGGTCGAGGAGAACGTCGACGACGTCGAGCCGTACTTCGCGCTGGGCGCGCTGTTCCGTAGCCGCGGCGAGCACGAGCGGGCGATCCGGGTCCACCAGGCACTGGCGATGCGCGAGCGCGACAAGCGCAAGCTGCGGCAGCGTGCGATGTACGAGCTGGGCCTCGACTTCCGGGCGGCTGGGATGCCCAGGCGGGCCACGCGCGCGATGGAAGACGTCATGCTCGACGACGCCGGCCACGAGGGCGCGGTGCGGGTGCTGGCGGCGCTGTACGAGGAGCAGGCGCGGTTCAACGAGGCCGCCGGGCTGTGGCAGCGGATCGGGCGGCGGCGCGGCGAGGACACCGGGCACCGCGAGCACCACCTGCTGGTCGCCGCGGCCCAGGCCGCCGTCGGCCGCGACGATCTGGAGTCGGCCAAGGAGCTCCTGAAGACGGCGCAGAAGCACGAGACCTCGGCGCAGTTCTACGCGGCCGCGGCCGAGCTGGCGGCGGCGCGCGGCAACCACCGCGGCGCGCGCGAGCGGATCAAGCAGGCGCTGATCGCCGAGCCGGGGCTGGCGCCGCACCTGCTGCCGGGGCTGATCGCAGCCGAGCAGGGGCTGGCCCGCACCGCGCACCACGCGCCCGACGGCAAGGTCGAGCATGGCGACGAGCTCGACGAGGACGCCGCGCATCCGGCGGCATCGCCGGCGCAGCTACCGGCGCCGCCGCAGCTGCCGGCGGCCTCGTCATCGCAGCTACCGGCGGTCGCGTCGCTGCAACTGCCGGCGGCCTTGTCGCCGCAGCTATCGGCGGCCTCGTCGGTGCAGCTGTCAGCAGCCTCGTCGGCGCAACTGCCGACGGTGGCGCTGCTGCCGGCCGCGTCGTCATCGCAGTTGCCGGCGGCGGCGGTAGAAGCGCTGCTTCCGGCCGCAGCGCTGGAGCTGCCAGCGGCCTCGGGGAGCGCGGCATCGTCATCCGCCGGATCATTGCAGCAGCTGTCGGCCACGTCATCGTCGCAGCAGCTGTTGGCGGCGGGGCAGGCTCCAGCCGCGGCGGGGCCGGGGGCGACAGCGGCGGGCACCGGAGCGCCATCACTATCGCAGCGGCTGTCCGCGGCGGCAGGCCTTGCATCGCCGGCGTCGTCGGCGCAACCGGCGTCGTCGCCGCAACCGGCGTCGTCGGCCGCGTCCGCGGGTCCGGGCGCCGCGGAGGTCGCGCTGGTGCGGAGCGGCGATGTCACCGGGGCGACGGCGACTGCCGTGCTCGCGTCGCTGCGCGAGGTGGAGGCGAGCCCCGGGAGCCGGCGGCTCAGCTTCGTGGCGGTCGGCGAGGCGGGGGCGGAAGCGTCGGCCGAGGTCATCGAGCGCGTGCTCGCCGTGATCGACGAGGTCGAGGCCCACAGCGGGCCGCGGCTCGAGCTGGCGCTGATCCGGGCGCAGCTGGTGCCGCCGGCGGACGCCGCGGCGCAGGCCGAGCTCGCCGCCCGGCTGATGACCCAGTTCCCGGAGTCGCTGGCGGCCCGGGTCGCGGCCGGCCGGCTGGCCAGCGCGAGCGACGATCGCACGGCGATCCGCGGCTCGCTCGACAGCCTGGTCTCGGACACCGGCGCGCTGGCGTGGACCTTGCGCGGCCGCTGGCAGTGCGGTCATTGCAGCTATCGGCCCAGCCAGTTCAGCTGGCGCTGCGGCCAGTGCCGGCGCTGGGGCACGATGCGCATGGAGACCGGCATCGAGCCGCCGCCGATCCAGCCGCGCGAGCGCCGCGCCGCCGCGCGCACCATCCGCCCCGAGACCTTGCTCGGCGCCTCGCCCGATCTGCCAGCGGCCACGCTCGACCCCGGGCTGAGCGACGCCGAGCTGGCCAGCGCCGGTGTCCGGCGGTCGCTGCTCGGCCGGGTCGGTGGCTGGGTGTCCGGCGTGCTGCGACGCGACCCGCCGTGACGTGCGTAACAGCTCATCCCGGCTGGCTGGCTGGCCGGCGGGCCGGCGGGCGGGCTGGCGTGAGCCGGTGCTGGCACAGCCGGCGGTTTGTGGCGCCCCGCGGTCATCTCCCCCATGCTTGAGAGGTGCGAGTCGTCCTGGTTGCCGTGTTGTTGGGAGGCGTGGCCACCGCGGCGGCCACGCCCAAGCCCGGGTTGCCGCCGGTCTGGATCGGCGTGTTCGATCCGAAGCTGCCGGCGCATGCGCCGTGGGATAACCCGAAGCTGACCCCGGTCGCGCACGGCGGCGCGGTCCGCGTGCTGACCCCGAGCGACGGGCCGGCGGCGAGCGGCGAGGTGGTGGTCGTCCATCCGATCCTCGCCAGGACCGCGGCCGGCAAGGTCGACAAGGGCGCGGTCGAGCTCGCCGACTTCGCGTTCGATCAGCGCGACGGCGACGACGGCGTGCTGGTGCTGCCGGCCGGCACCCAGGTCAGCTTCGCGGCCCCGACCAAGGTCGACGCCTCGGCGATCGAGGCCACGCTGCTGCGCACCGGCGCGCTCGCCAGCGTGCGCCGCGCGGTCGCCGGCATCGAGCTCGCCGGGATCGACGTCGACGGCGACGGCCGCGCCGACTTCGCGATGACCTACGGCTGCTCGGCGTGGTTCGACGGCGCGTGCCAGTCGAAGGGCCAGTTCGTGCTCGCCCGCACCGGCAGCCGCTGGACGATCATCGAGTAGCCCGCCGCGCCCGGCCAGGTCTGCTATACCCGCGCCGTGTCGCTCCCCGATCTGCCTGGCGATGGTTCCTCGGGACCCGTGCCGCGCCCGACCGATCCGCTGGTGAGCGGCGGCGTCCCCGGCCCCGCCGGCACGGTCACCGGATCGATCACGCAGCCGATCACCGCGCCGCGCAGCAAGTCGGCCACCTGGTTCGGCGAGGGCGGGGCGCCGCGCCGGTTCTTCACGCGGTGGGGCTTCCCGCTGTTCGTCGTGCTGGTGCTGGTCCTCGGCCGCGAGGTCCTGCTGCCGTTCGTGTTCGCGGGCCTGATCGCGTACATCCTCGAGCCGGTCGTGCACTGGATGGCCGACCGCCCCGACGGCTCGCACCGGATGCCGCGCGGGCTGGCGATCGTCATGTGCTACCTGGTGTTCATCGGGCTGGTCGCCGGGTTCCTGCTGCTGCTGGTGCCGCGGCTATCGCGCGACATCGCCCGGCTCGGCTCGCAGGCGCCCGCGCTGTACACCCGGATCAACGAGGAGTGGACGCCCGAGGCGGCGGCCTGGCTCGAGGGCCGGTTCCCGTCGCTCGCCGGCGTCAAGGCCACGCAGGACGACCCGACCTCGACCGTCGAGACCCCGCTGCCGCCGAACACCGCGTTCACCGCCCGGCCGCTCGCCGGCGGCGGCTACGCGCTGCAGCTGATGCCGGGCGGCGTGGACATCAAGCCGCAGCCCGACGGCTCGTATCGCCTGCAGGCCCGCGAGGCGCGGACCGAGCCGGTGACGCTCGAGGCCAAGCTGCGTACGTTCGTCAAGAAGGCGCTGGTCGGCCTGCAGTCCCAGCTCAACGATCTGCTGCGGCTCGGCCAGTCGCTGATCGCCGGCTTCATCCGCGGCATCTTCATGTTCTTCTTCACGCTGATGATCGGCGCGTTCATCCTGATCGATCTCGAGAAGGTCCACGCGTTCCTGCGCAGCCTGTTCCCCGTCAACGTGCGCGATGACTACGACATCGTGATCGCCGGCATCGATCGCGGGCTGTCGGGCGTGATCCGCGGCCAGCTGCTGATCTGCCTGATCAACAGCGCGCTGACGTACATCGGGCTCCTGGTGTTCGGGGTCAACTACAGCCTGATCCTCGCCGTGGTCGCCGGGCTGATG
>DATBBB010000115.1:0-33005 GCA_036271215.1 Kofleriaceae bacterium
GGCTCGAGGTCATGCGGCCCGGCGCGGTGGTCGACATCACCGGCCTCCCGCTGGCGAAGATCGAGGACACCGCCCGCGGCGGCCTCAAGATCGGCGCGCTCGCGACCAACACCGACGTCGCCTACCACCCCGCGGTCACCGCGAAGTACCCGGCGCTCGCCGAGGCGCTGCTGTCGGGCGCGTCGCCCCAGCTGCGCAACATGGCCACCGTCGGCGGCAACCTCCTGCAGCGCACCCGGTGCCCGTACTTCCGCGACGGCGTGTCGGCGTGCAACAAGCGCGACCCCGGCTCCGGGTGCGCGGCGCAGGGCGGGTTCAACCGGTCGCACGCGGTGCTCGGCACCAGCGCGCGCTGCATCGCGTCCCATCCATCGGACATGTGCGTGGCGCTGGTCGCGCTCGACGCGATCGTCCATACCCACGGCCCGCAGGGCGACCGCGCGATCGCGATCACCGATTTTCACACCGTGCCCGGCGATCACCCCGAGATCGAGAGCGTGCTCGTGCCCGGTGAGCTGGTCACCGCGGTCGAGCTGCCCCAGCTGCCGTTCGCCGCGAAGTCGCGCTACACCAAGGTCCGCGATCGCGCGTCGTTCGCGTTCGCGCTGGCGTCGGCGGCGGTCGCGCTCGACGTCCACGGCGGCACGATCCGCGACGCCCGGATCGCGCTCGGGGGGATCGCCACCAAGCCGTGGCGCGCCCGGGAGGCCGAGCGCGCGCTGATCGGCCAGCGACCGACCCACGAGGCGTTCGAGCGCGCCGCCGCGGTCGCGCTCGACGGCGCCACCCCGCGCGACGATAACGCGTTCAAGATCGAGCTCGCCCGCCGCACGATCGTCCGCGCGCTGCAGCGGGGGATCTCGTGAAGCCGTCGGTCGGAGCGGCGATCGACCGCGTCGACGCCCGCGCCAAGGTCACCGGTGAGGCCGCGTACGCCGCCGAGATTCCGGTCGCCAACGTGGCCCACGCGGTGATCGTCGGCAGCTCGGTCGCGCACGGCCGGCTGCGCTCGGTCCAGACCCGGGCGGCGCGCGCCCTGCCCGGCGTCCTGGCCGTGCTCACCCCCGACTCGGCGCCGCGGCTGCCGCCCGCGGAGTCCAATCCGAAGAACCCCGGCGACAAGCTGCTGCAGCTGTTGCAGGACGACAAGATCTGGTACGTCGACCAGCCGATCGCGGTGGTGGTCGCCGATACCCTCGAGCATGCCCAGCATGCCGCGGCGGCGGTCACCGCGACCTACGATACCACCGCCCCGGTGACCATGCTGTCGTCCGCGCTCGGCGAGGCATTCGATCCCGGCGATCTGGGGCCCAACGGCAAGGCGGCGAGCGCGCGCGGCAGCCTCGAGGCCGGCTTCGCCGCGGCCAGGACGCAGATCACGCAGACCTACACCACGCCGGCCGAGAACCACAACCCGATGGAGCCGCACGCCACGATCGCGGTGTGGCAGGGCGACGCCAAGCTGACCCTGTACGACGCCACACAGGGCATCTTCGGCGTGCGCAACAAGATCGCCAAGACGTTCGGCCTCGAGCCGGCCAACGTCCGCGTGATCAACCACTACGTCGGCGGCGGGTTCGGCTGCAAGGGCTCGCCGTGGTCGCACGTCGGGCTCGCCGCGCTCGCCGCCAAGGCGGTCGGCCGCCCGGTCAAGCTGGTGCTGACCCGGCCGCAGATGTTCTCGCTGGTCGGCCACCGGCCCGAGACGCTCCAGACCATCACGCTCGGCGCCGACGCCGACGCCCGGCTGACCGTGATCCGCCACGACGTGATCTCCGAGACCTCGCGGTTCGATCTGTTCGCCGAGCCGTGCGCGGTGGTGACGCGCCACCTGTACTCGTGCCCCAACGTGGTCACCAGCCACAAGCTGGTCCGGCTCGACATCCCGACCCCGACGTTCACGCGCGCGCCCGGCGAGTCGACCGGCACGTTCGCGCTCGAGTCGGCGCTCGACGAGCTGGCCTACGCGCTCAGGCTCGATCCGGTCGAGCTGCGGATCCGCAACCACTCGGTGCGCGACGAGCAGGAGGACAAGCCGTTCTCGAGCAAGTCGCTGATCGAGTGCTACCGGGCCGGCGCCGATCGGTTCGGCTGGGGCAAGCGCCCGCCGCGGCCGGGCGCGATGCGCGACGGTGACATCCAGCTCGGCTGGGGCATGGCGAGCGCGACCTACCCCGCCAAGGTCTCCCCGTCGTCGGCGATCGCGCGGATGAAGGCGGACGGCATCCTCTTGGTCCAGGCCGGCACCCAGGACATCGGCACCGGCACCTACACGATCATGAGCCAGATCGCCGCCGACGCGATGGGCATCCCGGTCGAGCAGGTCCGGTTCGAGCTCGGCGACACCGTGTTCCCCGAGACCCCGGTCTCGGGCGGCTCGCAGACCGCGGCGAGCACCGGCTCGGCGGTCAAGCTCGCGGTCGGCCAGCTGCGCGACAAGCTCGCGGCGCTGCGCACGACGCCGGACCAGCCGTGGGCCGACATCGTCGCGCACAGCGGCCAGCTCGAGGTCACCGCCGAGCACAAGACCGAGAAGCGCTCGGAGGCCCACTCGTATCACTCGCACGGCGCGGTGTTCGTCGAGGTCCGCGTCGACGCCGCGACCGGCGAGGTCCGGCTGTCGCGGATCGTCGCCGCCTACGCCGCCGGCAAGATCCTGAACCCCAAGACCGCGCTCAGCCAGTTCAAGGGCGGCATCGTGTGGGGCATCGGCCTCGCGCTCCAGGAGCACACCGTCCGCGACCGCCGCACCGGCCAGGCGGTGACCCGCGACCTCGCCGATTACCACGTGCCGGTCCACGCCGACGTCCCCGACATCGACGTGATGATCGTCGACGAGCCCGATCCGTTCGTCAACACGCTCGGCGCCAAGGGCATCGGGGAAATCGGGATCACTGGCATCGGCGCGGCGATCGCCAACGCGGTCTATCACGCGACCGAGAAGCGGATCCGCAACCTGCCGATCACGCTCGACAAGCTGCTCTAGTTAGTTGCCTGACGTCGAGGAGCGACGGTATCAGTTCACGATACATTCGCCAGTAACGGGTGGGGGATCTGCGCGTCTCCGCGGGAGAACACACGGGGGATCGCGAGGCGTGCCTTGGGCTCGGTCCATGGGGCACGCTCGACCGTGCAGGCGAAGTCGAAACCCTCGGCGGCGACGGCGCGGACCACGCGCTCGCTGAAGGCTCCGTTCGGGTACGCGAAACAGCGGGGTCCCGACTCGTCAACGTCAACGAGCAGGCGCCGCGACTCGCGCAACTCGGCGACCAGGGTTGGCTCGTCGCAGTCGGAGAGGTGCCGGTGGTTGACCCCGTGACCGCCAATGCGCCAGCCGAGCCGACGCAAACGGCGGAGACCATCGAGGTCGAGATACGCTACCGGAACGACGGCCCCAAGCTCGGCAGCGAGATCGCGGAGCAGGGTGTCGCGCTCGCTGGCAGGCAGCGCCGCGAGCCATTGCTTGACGCCACCGCCAACGCAGGCCGCAATGTCGGCTGCCACCGGGACGCCGCGCCGAAGCAGGACATCATCCCAGGGCCGACGCCCGAGTCCGGCGTGGACGATGGCATACCAGGCATCGAACCACAGCGCCGGGCCTCCGCGGGCCGGTCCGGCACAAGCGAAGCAGGTCGCCACAGCTCCGTAGCGGGTGCAGATCGGCGCGGCGATTTCAAGCGTGTCGGCGTAGCCGTCGTCGAAGGTGAGCGCGATCCTCGGGCGTGCCCCCGCACCAGCGGGAGCGTGGAGCTCCTCCAGTGGAACGATCGCGAAACGCTCGCTCAGCCACGCGAGCTGTCGCTCGAGCGCCGCCGGCGTGACCGCCGTACCGCGCTCGAACCAGCAGCGCGTGTCGGGACCGCGCTCGCAGACCCGATGATACATGAGCACCCAGCGGTCACTCACGCCCAGGCCCCCCGCGCCGGCAATAGCGCGAATAGCTTCGCGTGGCGCGACGAATCATCATAGCCGACCCACGCGCGTAGCCGGCCGCTCGCGCGGTCGAGCCACAGCACCCCAGTCTCCGTGCGTTCGTAGCACTCGGTGCGCCATACGTACTTGGGCGCGGTCCGGATCGCCGTCAATCCCACAGCGATCGCGTCGACATCGATCGCGAGGCCCCGGCACCAGCCCAGGCGGCCGGTGGCCGCGGTGTCGAACACAAGCGCAACATCGCCACTGCGGGCGATGCGCCAGATGCGGCCGTCCACGGTGGTCAACCACAGATCGTCGCCGACCGAGAGCCCATCATGCGGCGGCGCCGCGACTCGCGCGAGCGTGCGGTGGGTACGTAGACATCGGAGCTCGCTGCTGGCGAGAACCGTGGCGACGAGATGCTCGCCCCACACGACCACGCTGTTCGGGTGCATGTAGTCACGGACCTTGCTCCGATGAAACGGCTCGTCCCCAGGCCGGTCATAGTAGTCGCCGCCGGGGGCCTTGAGCGGTGGCGCGGGCCTGGGCGCCTGCTGCCAGCCGGCCACGAGCACACGATCGAAGTCGTCGCGCGCTACCGCGTTGCCCTGCTGGCGCGCGGCCTCGAACCACGCCGGGGTCATCGCGGCGCGGCCGAGGAACCTGCCGTGCAGGTCGAAGGTTTCGATCGAGTCGAGGCCGGTATTGCAGATGTGGAGTTGCACCGCGGTGTGGTCCACTGCGAGACCATGGAGGTCGTTGAAGTCGGCCTGGTGGAGCCGACCGGTGCACCGTCCGGTGGCAGGCGTGAAGCGCCAGACCGCGTCGAAGCTGCACACGAGGAAGGTGTCGGCGTCGAGCCAGGCCGCGCCGGTGAAGCCCTTGCCCGGGATTCGATGCGGTGCCGGCGGGACGAATGACAGCAGGCGCTCGCGCGTGCCGCGCCCTGGATCGAGGCGATCGACGAAGCACTCCCCGGAATCGTCGAAGTAGCCGCCCGTGACGAGCAGCCTCACAGCTCGCCCCCGGGCCGGCGAAACCCGCTGTCGATATCGCCACTATCGCGAACGTTGGCGAGTAGCTCGCAGCACGCCGCGACAGCCTCGTCGACGGATTGGCAACCGCGGATCGGCGCGGTGCTCCGTCCGTCGAGCGGCTCGCCTGCGACGCGTCCCGCCCAGCCGTGCGGGCCCAGGGCGACGAGCGGCTTACCGAGCTGGCTCGCCATGGCGATCTCGCTGAGCGTCCCGGCGCCGCCGCCGACTGCGAGCACGACGTCGGCGGTGGACACGACAAGCACGTTGCGTGCGAGCTGCATCCCAGTTGGGATGACGACGTCGCACCACGGGTTAGCGTCGGCCACGCGGTACGACGGGATCACGCCGATGATCAGCCCCTCGCGCCAGTGGCTGCTGTGCCGGGCGCCGAACGACACGGCCTCCATGACGCCGCCGAGCCCACCGGTGACGATGCGAAAGCCCGCGGCGAGCAGCGCCGCGCCGAGGCGGTGCGCCTCCTCGACCCGTTGCGGATCTTCGAGCCGGGCGTCGCCAATGATCGCGACGATGGGGCGCCGCGCTGTCACGTCGCCGCTCCGTCCGCGAGCCGGGCGGCGGTCGCGAGATCATCGCGCTCCTCGACGACACGCATGGTCTCGACCAGCTCTCGGGGAAGCCTTCCGTCGCGGGCACCCGGCACGCAGGTGAGCGCCCAGTCGACGACCGCGAGCATCGCGTCGAGCGCGGGCGCCCATGGCGGAGCCTCTGTCGCGAGCCGACGTAGCCGCCCGCTAACCTCCGCCACGTAGCGTGCGACCTCGTGCAGGCGCGCGAGTCGCTCGCGGAGGAACGCGGCCCGCTCGGCGCTCGCGACGTGCGGATCGAGTCTCCGCGCGAGCCACGCACCGAGCGTGTCGGCCACGAGGCTGTCGGCGAGCGCATCGCGCGTCGGCCACGGCGCCGTGCGCGGCCGGCGATGCAGCACGGAGAACCCGGAGCCGCGCACGGTGGCTCCAGCGCCCGCCAGGAGCTCGGTGCCAATCATGTCGCCACGGCGAGTCTCGATGCCTGCGATGGTGAGGCTGGGGTACGCGTGCTGCAGGCACCGCTCGACGTCGAAGAACACGGCGTTGGCGCCGCGCGGCGGTGGCCGATCGGTCAGCGCGCCGAACCGCACCGCCTCGGCCAGGATCGGCCGCGAGAACGCTGCACCGCGCGGGACGTGCTCGACCTCGGCGAGCATCTGCGCCAGGGCCTGCGCCGTCGTCATGTGGCCACCGCGCGGTAGCCAGAGCACCTCGCGCTGCCATGCGCCCGCCGCGCGCACAGTCGAGAGGTCGTAGTAAGCATCGCGTGCTCCCAGTCGTTCGAGCGCGATCGCAGGCGCGCACCACGGCGCGTCCGGCGGCGCACCGAACATGGCGTGCAGGCTCGCTTCCAGATCGGCGAGCCGGCCGGCGATCGATCCGACCACGGGGATCGGCGCGTCGCCGCACACCTCGCCGATCAGGACGTCGAGCGTGGGGTGCGTGGCCGCGAGCTGGAGGAGGAACGCGAGGTGGCAATGCAGCGGGCGTTCCTCGAGCCATGCGCCCGTCCAGGCCACATGGCCGAGCCGCACGTCATCGTCGAGCATCCAGACGAGCTCGGGACGCGGGTGCTGCGCGAGCCGGGCGCGGATCTGCGCGCGCTGTTGACGCCGGCTCGAGGCGATGCCGGCGCCCGGGTGCGGTGCGTCCTCGATCACCACGGCGACCGCGGCTGCCTCCGACCGAGCAAGCACGTCTGTCAGCTGGCGGTTCCCTGCACGCGCGTCCCGCTGCGTGCTGTTGTCGTTGATCAAGAGCGTCAGCGCCGCGCCGGTCTGCGCAGCCTGCTCCACCAGATCGATCGCGAGCGCGCGCAGCGATCCGGCGCGATCCGTACACGTGACGGAGACCCAGATCTCGGGGCGCGTCACGGTCGAGCCGCCCGCGCGTCGCGCCACGCAGCCACCGCCGCTTTGACCGGCAGCGCCGCGAGACCGAGGTCACCTGCGATGAAGTCGACGAGCTCCGCCTCGTCGAGGCGCTCGCGATCGAAGCCGCCCTCGCGGTATGTGATGACCTGCGCGTCGCGCACCGCGGTCATCGAGCTGGGATCAACCCGGACCACCCGGAGTCCAGACAGGAAAGGCCCAAAGCCAGGCTCGCGGTGGTGGCGCTCGATGGCGCCGGCGAAGTCCTCCCAGGTGCGCGCGGCCGGGCTCGCGCGGTACACGACGCGCCACGCAGGCTGATCGGGCGATCGGCGGCTCACCACAAGCTCGTCGCCGTCAGGGACCGAGCGGACGTGCCAGCCCACGTGGTGCTGCTCGTGGACGCGGTCCAGCGGAAACGGCGTCAGGTACGGGTGGCCGTTGCCCACGTCGCACAGATACGCGGCAGCGCCGATCGCCACATGAACGAGCAGGTGGTCATCGGGCGCCGAGATCGAAGCGCCGCACAGCCGCGCCTCGTAGCCAACGAGCCTCAGCAGTGACAGGAAGCCCCAGCTCTGCACGTGGCAGGGACCGCCGAGCCCGGCGGCGCAGCGCGCGAGGGCGGCCTCGCGATCGAGCGGCGGCGCGCCGCGGCGTGCTCCGGCCAGCAGGTCCAGGTTGTGGAACGGCTGCGCGAAGCACCACGCTCGCTGGAGCTCGGCGAGCCGGGCGTAGCTTGCCGGCGCGCCGCGGCGTGCCCCGGCCCGCGCCAGCAGCGCGTCGTCATGGTGCACGGCGCGCCTCCTCGATCCGCGTGCCTGCGAGCACCCACCAGCGCTCGACGGTACGAAGGTAGACGTCGCGCGCCACGGACTCGCGCCGCACTCGATCCTGGAGCACCAACGCCTCCAGGAGGTCGCGAAGCTCGCCGAGCTGATCCGCGATGACGACGCCCCGGGCCAGCGCGCTCAGCGCGAGCTGGTCGACCGAGCATGCCGCGAAGATCGTCGCGAGCGTGGACTCGGACCGACCGACGAGCCAGCAGAGCTGCGCCGCGATGTCGCGACTCGCAGTGAACATACTCGGGCCGCCCCTGGACGGGGGCAGCGGGAAGCGGATGTGCTGCCCCTCATCATCCGCGGACAGCGCACCGAACAGCGGGAACCAGTCACCATCGAGACGATCACCGGGCGCGACTGCAATGTGCGCGGCGGTCGGGTGCCAGCCGGCATGCTCGGGCACGAAGCGCGCGGTCGCGGGGACCCAGAGCGTCAGGTAAGCGAGGCGGTTGCACGCGCTCCTGTTCGCGGCGCTGCGGTGCCAGGTCAGGCCATTCAGCACGACCGTCTCGCCCGCGTCGACGGGCAGCGCGACACGGCGTCGATCACCGCTGACGACCGGCGTCGTGCCGGCGAGGAAGTCCTGCGGCTCGCACGGGCCGTCGCGGTGAGAGCCGGCCAGGACTTCGAGGCACCCGCCGTTCGCGCCGACGTCGGTCGTGGGCGTCCACAGCGAGAGCCCGACCCGATCGAGCGGCCAGTACGCTGAATCCTGGTGCCACGGAATCTCGCCTGAGCGACCGGCGGGCTTGCTGATCGCGTGATCGTGAAACAACCGCACGCCCGAGACGCCGAGGAAGGTTCGCGCGACCTCGCCCTGCAAGCCCGTGAACAGCAGCCGCTCGAACCGCGCGTGCTTGCGCCACAGATCGCGGTTCTGCGGGAACCGCTCGACGAGCTCGGACGGATCGAGCCCGACCCGATCCGCTGCCTCGCGGGTGACGGCATCCCACCCGGCGGTGATCGCCTCGCGCTCGGTGAGGTCGAGGACGCCGTGCACCACTACGTAGCCGTGCACCGCGAGGAACGTGCGGGCGGCGGGATCCCGCCACGCGAAGCGGCGTGACTCGATCCGGGGGCTCACGGTGCCACCGCCGCTTGCAGCGAGGCGAGGAACTGGTCGGCGCTCAACGCCAGGTTGTGCAGCGGCAGCGACTCGTCGGCCTGGTGGATTCGCGACCGCGGATCGTTTGGACCGATCGCGAGATAGGTCGCGCTGCCCGTGAGGTGCTTCAGGAACGGGCATCGGCTCGCCCCGAACGCTTTGTTCAGGTCGCGGTCGTGCACATCGATGCCGCGCCCCGCCGCGAGCTCGAGCGCCGCATCCACCCAGCATCGAGTGAGCGGCGACGGCCGACGCAGCAGCACGCGCTGGCGGCCATCGAGCTCGAAGTACCCGGTCTCCTCGAGCCAGAGCGCCACCGGCGGCAATCGGAGCACCGGGTAGATCGCGTGCGCGGCCGGCGAGCCGACCTCCTCTTCGCCCTGGAGCACCCAGACGAGCGAGGGCGTGGCCGAGGGCTCGACGCTCACGAGCGCCAGTAGTCGGAGCAGCAGCGGCCCCAGATTGTCGGCCGTCCCGCGTCCATACAGCCGGCCAGCTCGAACTGCGGGCACGAATGGGTCATTCGTCCATCCGTCACCGCCGTGCTCGACGTCGTAGTGCCCGGCGAGCCCGATCCAGTGCGGTCCTGCGCCGCGCCGCACCGCGACGACGATCGGTGGCCCGCTCGCCGCGGCGTGGCGCACGATGGTGAAGCCGAGCGCGCGCAGCTGATCTTCGATCGATTCCCGGACCGCACTCAATCCGGCGTCGTTTCCCGCGACGGGTCGGTGCGCGAGCAGCGGCTCGAGCGCCGCGCGCAGCAGGCTCGCCAGCTCGACGTCGCGACCGGAGGCAACGAACTCGGGCGAGCCAGCCGCGCGGTCGGAGCAAACGAGGTCGGGTGGCGCCGCATGATCTCCGACCGACGGTGCGCGCGACATCATTGTGCGACCTTTCCGATCAGCGCCTCTTCGAACGGCGTGTCGATTCGCTGGACGGGCAGGCCGCGGGAGATCCAGCCCTCGAACTGCGTGTACCAGCGCGCGGCGTACTCATAATCGTCGTACTGCGCCCGTGCGCCCGTCCCGACGGGCCGGGCGCGCAGCTGGCGATCCCACCTGGCGCGATCGGGCAGGAGGAGCAGCACCTCCTCGTACGGCGTCAGCGGGAACAGCGCCTCCTCGGGCACCAGCCCGGCGACCACGAGCAAGTCCGGCAGCATCGCGTGATCGGGGTGCAGCTCGACATGTCGCACCGCCTGCACGAGGCGGCCGTTCGCGGACAGCACGCCCTTACGCAGTCGGAGATCATCGACGAGCGGCGCCAGCATCGCGTTCAGCTCGACGACTCGCGCGTCCACGTGCCGGCGCAGCGCGTACGTGGACTTGCCGGCACCGGGTGGACCGACAAGCCAGGTCAGGCGACTCATGGTGCCGCACCCCCGCGCGGTTCACGGGCCAGCGGGTGACGCGGCGCGAGCTCGGGGCGCAGGCACGTGCCAGGTGGCAGCCAGGAGCTGCTCCAGCCACGGCGGCGCGCACCGTTCGTGTTCCGCTCGGAGCGGTGCCATGTCCGCGGCCGGAACAGCACCGCGTCACCGGGAGCCATCGCGGGGCACACGTGTTCGAAGGCGGCGAGATTCGGGACTTCGCCGGTCGCACCGACTTGTGGAGCGCCGGTGTGAAGATCGATCGCGGGCCCGCGGCCACACCGATGGCTCCCTCGCGCCAGCTCGAGGCCGCCGTTGGCGCGATCCACCGGATCGAGCGCGC
Source organism: Kofleriaceae bacterium (assembly GCA_036271215.1). Taxonomy (GTDB): domain Bacteria; phylum Myxococcota_A; class Polyangia; order Haliangiales; family Haliangiaceae; genus JABFXX01. Next base: position 10,530 of record DATBBB010000115.1, read on the forward strand.
ACCACGCGACGAGCCCGGTCGGTGCGTCGAAGGGCCAGAACGGCTCGTCCTGATGCCATGGGAACGGGGCGTGATCGGCCGTCTTCTCCAGGAACGCGTCCTGGAACGGGACGAAGTCGAGCTGGAGTCGAGCGAGCCGGTGGGCGACGCGAGAGATCACCTCCGTGGTGCTCCCGGCGTGCATCCGCTTGTGGGGGTTGAGCCACTGCACCATCAGCCGGGCGTACGACGGGCGCGGCTCGGTGGGCGGGACGTGCGTGTACAGCACCTGCGCTGTGGTCGGGATCCGATCCTCATGGAGTCGATCCAGACAGCCGCGCAGTGTCTCCACCTCCTCGGCGTCGAGCAAGCCCGGCCTGATGGCGAAGCCGTTCACCTCCAGCTCCGCGTGTAGCGCCGCAGAAGTCATCCAGCACCTGCGGCGGTATGGAGCATCTCGGTGACCTGCTGCACGCTTGCCGCCATGTCCTCGTGCGCCTTTCCAGGGCTCCGGAGGGCCGCCCGTGGCGCCCCCGTCACCGTCGCCATCCAATCTACCAGGCGCGGAACCTGGCGAAACAGATCGGGGTGCTGCTCCCTGGTCGCGCGGTCCGCAGAGCTGCTCAGCCCGTCGCCCTTGCCATCGACCGCGACGACCGTCGCGTGCGGTAGTGGCGACGCGGCGAACGCCGCTGCCAGATGACACGCGTGGTGCGAGTAGATCGAGAGTGGCCGATCTCCGAAGTGGCTCGTGAGCCACGGTGCCGCTGCGGCGGCCCACGTCCGATCGGCGACCGCAACGTGCTGAACCGACCCGACGCCAAGTCGATCGAGCAGCGCGACCAGGGCATTGCGAGCGTCGAGGCCTTGGTTCTTCTGGCGAGTCACGCGTTCGAGCTCGAGCATCGCCAGGACCTCGCCGCCGTCGACCAGGCACGCTGCGCCGTTATGATCGAGCCCTCCCAACCCGAGGATCATCGCCGCTCATCGTGCCACGCCAGGGCCCGGCGTCCCAGCCGCCCCCACCGACCCCCGCGGCGCCGTTCCTGATCGTGCAAGCCTGATACTTGCCCCAAGAGAAACGACGCCGCGGTCCCCCCAACCCGCCCAGACCGCCACCACCCCGCCTGACCTTCCGGTCCCTACCTACCTCACCACTCGCCGCCGCTCTCCCCCACCTCGCCCTCGCCCTCGCCGCCCCACCTCACCCTCGCCGCCCCGCCTCGCCCTCACCGCCCCACCTCGCCCTCGCCGCCCCGCCTCGCCCTCACCGCCCCGCCTCGCCCTCGCCGCTCACCTCGCCTACCGCGCCACAGGTCGAGATCGTTGCTGGTGTCCTGGGCTCTGCATGCTCGGTCAACAGACAGGCGACCGAGCTCCCCCGGATCCGACAAAAATTTTGCTGCGATGATCTCCCACGGCGCCCCGCGCACCCCGGTCCTCCCACGGAAGTGCGGCACCCGGCTGGGCACCCACGCGATCCGGGGGACGCGAACCGGGCCGGGCCGCGCCGGACCACCCTGCGCCGCGGCGGACCGCTAATGAGGCTTGGCGGCGGCCAGCTCGCGGCGCAGCTGGGTGCCGTCTATCGGCTTGGCGATGTGGATGTCGAACCCGGCCTCGAGCGCCGCCGCGCGGTGCTGGGCCGAGCCGTAGCCGGACAGCGCGACCAGCCGCGGGGTGGCGGCGCCGAGCGCGGCGCGGACCCGGCGGGCGACCTCGTACCCGTCGATCGTCGGCAGGCCGATGTCGATGAAGGCGATATCGGGGCGGTGCTCGATCGCGCGCGCGACGCCCTGCTCGCCGTCACCGGCCTCGGTGACCTCGTGGCCGAGCAGCTCGCACAGGCAGCGCAGCATCTCGCGGCCGTCGGCGTTATCGTCGATCACGAGCACCGAGCACCCCCCCGGCACGGTAGCTGAGGTCACGCGCTCAGGTGGCGTCCGATCATCCATACGACCTCTGGACCATGGCGGATTCATCGCGCGCCGTCCACCGCCATGGCTCGCTTGATCGGGGGTCGCGCGATGGTACCGTGCGCCACTGCCACACGGTGCGGGGCCGATGTGCCCCACGGATGACCTGGTCCACATGATCGACGCGGAACCTTCTGACGTGACCGGTGCGCCATGACCCACGCCGAGCTCGTCGCCCAGCTCGATGCCGCCGCCGATCGGCTGACCACCCGCGTACTGGCCGAGATGTACGTCGATCCGTTCTGGCACGCACGGTTCGCCGAGCGCGCCGAGCGCCACGGCCGCCAGGATGGCCGGTTCCACATCGACTACCTGATCCAGGCGATGCACGCCGCCAGCCCGGCGATCATCGAGAACTACGCGCGCTGGCTCCAGCAGGTGCTGACCAGCCGCGGGATGTGCACCCGCCACCTCGACGAGAACTTCGAGCGGCTCGCCGCCGCGATCGCCGACGAGGCGTGGCCCGATCGCGCCACCGCGGTCGATCTGCTGACGATCGCGCGCGCCGCGCTGCGCTATCCGCCGGGCCCCGCGCGCGAGATCCAGCGCACCGCGCCGGCGCTCTCGGGCGCCATGGCCAACGAGATCTACGGCCACGCCGAAGACGTGGATCCGGCCGAGCGGCGCTATCTCGCCGTCGACCTGGTGATCTACGCGGCGGACGCGATCGCGCTCGCCCAGCCGGCGGTGTTCACGCGCCACGTGCTGTGGCTCGCCGGCTTCCTCGACCGCCGCGGCACGCCCGGCGAGCGGCTCGTCCATGCCCTGCACGCGCTGACCCACGCCGGCACGGCGATCGCGCCCACGGCCGCCGAGGCCGTCCACGGCGTCGTCGGTCCCGCGCTGGTCGCGCTCGCCGCCCTGGTCGCACCGGTCGCGTACACGCCGTGACCCGGCGCCCGCAAGTTCCGTATGGCATGCGGACTCGCGTCGCATCGATCGCCTCGCGAACCGCTCGGGGCTGTACGGACCGGACGCGCTCGCAGGCTCGCGCTAGCTCAGCTCGCGCGGAGATGGTTGGCGATCGCCGCGTTGACCGCCGCGTGGTGCGTGATCGGCCCCATGTGGCCCGCGCCCTCGAACATCTGCAGCCGCCCCGCCGGCAGCGCGTCGGCGAGCCGCTCGACGGTGCGGAGCTCGCTCATCGGCGACTGCACGCCACAGAGGATCAGCGCCGGCGCCGTGACCTCGGCGAACCGCGCCGCGCCGGTCTGGTCGGCCGCGAGCGTGCGGACCTCCTCGAACAGCTTCCAGCCGATCGCGCGGAACGCCGCCGCGGTCTCGGCCGGCATCGCCGCCCACGCGCCCGGGCCGTTCCACCAGTCGACGAAGCTGGTGAACCAGCCCTCGTCGACGCCGCTGGCGTCCGGCTCCCAGGTCGGCTTGATATCGAGCGCGGCGAGCGCGGCGGCATCGCGCACCGGATCGAGCACGCTGAACGTCACCGGCTCGTACAGCGCGAGCGAGCGCACCGGCACCGCGCGCGCGACGTGCATCGCGAGGAACCCACCGTACGAGTGACCGACCATGTGCGCCGGCTGATCGAGCGTGCGCACGAGCGCGACGATCGCATCGACGTCGAGCTGGAAGTGAAACGGCTCGCGATCCGGCCACGTCCCGGTCGCGCCGTAGCCGATCAGATCCGGCAGGATCACGCGGTGGGTCGGCGCCAGCACCGCGGCGAGCCGCTTCCACTGGCGCGACGACAGCCCGCCGCTGTGGAGGCAGACCACCGGCACGCCGGCGCCCTCTTCGGTGAACCCGAGCTCGTACTTGCGCGCCACGTCAGTGACCCGGCCGGTGCGCGGCGAGCGGCGCGTAGAGCTGCTCGAGCATCTTGAAGTGGCGCTCCGACTGCGCGGGGTGATACGTCGGGTTATCCGGCACCGCGAACCCGTGGTGCGCCGGGTAGGTCTCGATCGTGTGCTCGACGTGGGCGTCGCGCAGCGCGGCCTCGAGCTGGTGGCTCATGTCGTCGGTGAACCACGGATCCTCGATCGCGCCCGCGACGTAGACCCGCGACTTGATCTGGGCGGCGCGGAGGTGCGGGCTGTCGGGCGCCGGCGTGACCAGGCCGCCGGCGTGGAACGCCGCGGTGACCGCGATCCGGTCGCCGAACAGGGTCGCGATCCGCACCGAGATGTTGCCGCCCATGCAGTAGCCGGTCGTCCCGACGCCGCCGGTGACGTCCGGCCGGGTCGCCAGGTGATCGAGCACCGCGCCGGCGTCGACCCGCAGGTGCTCGTAGTCGAGCGCCGGCAGGTAGAACGTCGTCATCCACTTCTGGAACAGCTCGCCCGGGCGGAGCAGCGGGATCAGCTGCGCCGGATCGCGCGGCACGTCCAGCGGCAGGATGTCGACGATCGATCCGGTGCGGTGATAGAAGTCGGGGATCGCGACCAGGTAGCCGCCGTGCGAGATCCGCTCGGCCATCGCGGTCATCGCCGGGCGCGGCCCGCCCGCGTCGTAGCACAGGAGGATCGCCGGCCACGGGCCCTTGCCCTCGGGCGTGATGATCTCGGTGCGGCAGGTCCCGTCGCGGGTCGCCAGGTCGACGAAGGTGCTCGGCATGGCGCTAGCCTGCCTGCGGACCGCCGCCGCGCAAAGCCGCATGCGCGGCGATCTACGTGCTGGCCCGGAGGCGAGCACCTACACGCAACCGACCGGCCGGCAGCGATCCGCCATGCGCGGCGTCCGCGGCACTAGCTGACCTTGCGGCCGGCGGCCTCGGTCGTCTTGTCGATGTCCTTGGCGCCGCAGCTGTCGAGCACGCGCTTGGCGCGCTTGGCCCAGTCGGCGTCGTCGGCGTGGATCGAGAGCAGCGAGCCGCCCTTGTTCAGGAACGACTCGTAGCGCTTGGCCTCGTACTCGGGGATGCCGAGCCCGACCAGCGCGCCGGTCAGCGTGCCGACCGCGCCACCGGCGCCCGCGCCGGCGAGCGTGGCCATGATCGGCCCGGCCGCGATGAACGGTCCGAGGCCCGGGATCGCGAGCGCGCCGATCCCGACCAGCAGGCCGAGCGTGCCGCCGAGGACGCCACCGGCCGCGGCGCCGGTGAGCGCGCCCTCGGGCGCCTTGGTGTGCTTCTCGTGCGCCAGGTCGCGGGACGCGGCGAGATCGGGCAGCAGCGCCGAGATGTCGCCGTCGCGGAAGCCCTCGATGCGCAGGGTGTCGATCGCGGCTTCGAGCGCCTGCCGGTTGTCGAACAGGCCGAACACCACGATCTTCTTGTCGTGCTTGTTGTCATTCATCGTTGGTACTTTCTGCATTAGTTGGTGACCTGGAGCTGATTATCGATCTTGTGATCGCCGGCGACCTGGGCCGCCAGCGCGGCGAGCTTGGTGCGCTCGGCATCCGACGCGACCGGGCCGGCCAGCGTGATCGAGCCGTCCTGGACGACGATCTTGCAGTTGTGCGCGTTGGTCGACAGCGAGTCGTCGGCCATCACGGCCTTGCGGAGCTGCTGGGTGACGTCGAGATCCGACTTCTTGTTCGACGCGTGATCGGCGTTCGGCGCGGTGGCGTGCGCGCGATCGTTCTGCGCCGTGTTGTCGGCGGCGGGGGGCTGGTTCGAGCTCGCCTTGCACGCGGACAGCGCCGCGGTGGCGAGCAGAGCGACGAACAGGGACTTGCGCATGCAGGCCACACGAGCACGTCATATGCCAGCGGGCGCGGCACGCATCTCGCGTGATCACCGCGTGATACGGCCGGGGGCCGCCGCGCGTCCGAGCGCCCGCGACTCGATCGGCGATCCGCGACCGCCCAGTCGCGCCACGAGCGCACGGTCGGCGTGCATGCGTAGCCCGTTCACGCGTGAATCAAGTAATGTCGGCGATCGGATGACGCGCCGGCTGACGCTCGGACAGGTGTTCTACCTGTCGATCCTCGCGCTCGCGGTCGTGCTCGGCGCCCTGGGCTACGTGCTGTTCGCGGAGTCGCGGCGCGCGATCATCGACAGCGCGGCGAGCCTGCGGACCTCGGCGAGCCTGCGGGTCCAGGCCCGGATCGAGGGCCACCTCGCCGAGGCCGAAGCGGCGGTCGCCGAGCTCGAGCGCCGCCTGGCCGCCGGCGACTGCGCGCCCGGGGATCCGGTGGCCGTCGAGTCGTGCCTGTACGCGGGCGCGGCGGCCAACGCCAACCTGTCGGAGGTCACGTTCACCGCCGCGCGCCGGGTCGGGTTCACCGCCCAGGGCGCGCCCGTGCTCGCCCCCGAGGGCCGCTGGCAGGTCTCGGTGTTCCGCGAGACCGCCGCGCGCGATACCCGGATCTGCACCCGGCGCACCGAGCCGGGCGCCGCCGGCGGGTTTGCCGCGACCACGCGGTGCCGGGCGCCCGAGCGCGTGCTGCTCGATGCCCCGGCGGCGCCGACCCCGGCCGAGATCCGGTCCCCGGTGCCGGCGACGGCCGACGATCCGACCCAGCACCCGACGTTCCAGACCCCGGCGTCGCGCGCCGTCGCGGCGGGCCTGGTGTGGACCGATCTCAGCTACGCCGAGCTCGATCTCGCGCGGCCGGCCGATCAGCGCCGCGTGGTGGTCACCGTGATGAAGGCGCTCGAGACGCCCGGGGCTTCCGGGGCTTCCGGGGGGCCGGGGGGCGAGCTCGTCGGCGTGGCGCGCGTCGGGCTGCTCGCGACCCACCTCGATCAGGAGATCGCCGGGATCCGGGTCAACCCCGAGCCCGACGATCCGTTCCGGATCTTCGTGTGCGACGACGACGGCCGGTTCGTGACCCGGCTCGCGCCCGACGATCCGCTGACCGTCAGCGGCGACGATCTGCGGGTCGCGCCGCGCGCCGTGCCGCCCGCGATCGCCGCGGCGGTCCACCACGACGCGCTCGTCCGGGCGGCGGACGCCCCGGGCGGCGCCGGCGGCACGCTCGAGCTCGACGGCGCGCGCTACGCGGTCGCGTTCCAGCGGCTCGCCCACACCCAGGGCTGGTACGTCGGCATCGTCGGGCCCGAGGACTACTACCTGAGCGCGCTGCGCGGCACCGTGCACCGGCTGGTCGCGCTGTCCGGCGCGGTGATCGCGCTGATCCTCGGCGCCGGGCTCCTGACCCTGCGCATGCTGCGCCGCGGGCTGGGCCAGATCACCCACCAGGCCGATCGGATCCACGCGTTCGACTTCGCGCCGGCGTCGCCCGACGCCCGGTTCCGCGACGTCGCCGCCGTGCTCGAGAGCGTCGAGCAAGCCAAGACCGCGATGCGCGCGATGCGCAAGTACGTGCCGATCGATCTGGTCAAGCAGCTGTTCGAGGCCAACCGCGAGCCCACGCTCGGCGGCCGGCTCGAGGACGTGTCGCTGATGTTCACCGACGTGCTCGGCTTCACGTCGATCGCCGAGACCGTCGAGCCCGAGCGGATGGCGCGGCTGCTCGGCCGCTACTTCGAGGCGATGACCGCCGCGGTCCACGACGCCGACGGCACGATCGACAAGTACATCGGCGACGCGGTGATGGCGATCTGGAACGCGCCGCGGCCGTGCACCGATCACGCGATCCTCGCCTGCCGCGCCGTGCTCGGCTGCCTCGAGCGGACCCGCGCGCTGTTCGCGTCCGACGCCTGGGAGGGGCTCGCGCCGCTCCACACCCGCTACGGCCTGCACCGCGACCGGGTCGTGGTCGGCCACTTCGGCGCGCCCGATCGCCTGAGCTTCACCGCGATCGGCGACGGCGTGAACCTCGCGGCGCGGCTCGAGGCGCTCAACAAGTTCTACGGCACGACGGTCCTGGTCAGCGGGGCGATCGAGCGCGACGCACGCGGGGTGTTCGCGTTCCGTCGGGTCGACCGGGTGGCGGTCAAGGGCAAGACGATCCCGGTCGAGCTCTACGAGCTGATCGGCGTCGCCGGCGCCGATCCGGCGCGCGAGGCGATCGCCCGCGACTACGAGCGCGCGTTCGAGGCCTACCTGGCGCGCGAGTTCGACGCCGCGCTCGCCGTGCTCGCCGCGCTCGGCGCCGATGGTCCGTCGCAGGTCCTCGCCGAGCGCTGCCGGGCGCTGCGCGCGTCGCCGCCGCCGCCCGAGTGGGACGGCCGGTTCATCGCGACCACCAAGTGATCATGCGCGACTACGAGACCGAGTACCGGGCGCGGCTGCGGGTGCCGGCGTTTCTGGACATCATGGCGCGCTGGCAGGCGGACTCGGTGTCCGCGCGCCGGACCGCGCACACGGTGCTCGATCAGCCGTACGGCGCCGCGCCGCGCCAGCGCTACGATCTGCTGTGCGCCGCGCCGCCCGCCGCCGATCGGCCCGCGCCGCTGGTCGTGTTCATCCACGGCGGCTACTGGCAGCTCGACAACTGCCGCGACTACCAGTTCACCGCCCGCGCGCTCAACGCCGCCGGGATCGACGTCGCGTTCCCGTGGTACTCGCTGTGCCCGGCGGTCTCGGTGCTGCAGATCGTCGACGAGCTCCGGCGCTGCGTCGCGGCGCTGTGGACCCGCCGTGGCCAGCGCCCGATCGTCGTCGGCCACTCCGCGGGCGGCCACCTCACCGCCGCGCTGCTCGCCACCGACTGGACCGCGCACCCCGGCGCGCCGGGCGATCTGGTGCGCGCCGGCGTGGCGATCAGCGGCGTGTTCGAGCTCGCGCCGCTCGTCACCACCACGATGAACACCGCCCTGCAGCTGGATCCCGCGTCGGCGGTGGCTGCCAGTCCGCTGGGCTGGCCGGTGCCGCCGCCGGCCGGGGCCCGCACGCTCGTGGCCGCGGTCGGCGGCGACGAGACCGACGAGTTTCACCGCCAGAGCCGCGCGATCGTCGAGACCTGGGGCGGCCGCGGGGTCCACACCGAGCACCTGCCGGTCGCCGGCGCCAACCACTTCACCGTCGTCGACGCGCTGGCCGATCCTGGCAGCACACTGTTCCGCCGCGTGGTCGACTTGACCCGGGAGCCGCCGGCGCCGCTCTGCTAGATTGTCGGGGCGAGGCGACGATGAATATCCATGCGCTGGTCGAGCCCGACCGAGTCCACCGCAGCGTCTATACCGACCCGCAGATCTTCGAGCGCGAGCTGACCCAGATCTTCGAGCAGATCTGGATCTATTGCGGCCACGAATCCCAGATCCCCGAGCCCGGTGACTACCACGCGGTCACGATCGGCCGCCAGCCGATGTTCATGGTGCGCGGCAAGGATCGCCGGATCCACGTCCTGCACAACCGCTGCCCTCACCGCGGCGTGCAGCTGTGCGGCAATCAGAAAGGCAATGTCGGCAGCGCGCTGGTCTGCTCGTACCACGCGTGGAGCTTTCACCTCGACGGCCGGCTGCGCACCACCCCGCTGCCGCGCGGCTATGACGGCACCCGGGTCTCGCCCGACAACCCGGACTGCAGCGTCAAGCCGGCCGCGCGCGTCGATGCCTATCGCGGGTTCGTGTTTGCCAGCCTGGCGGCTACCGGGCCGACGCTGCGCGAGTTCCTCGGCGAGGCCCGGATCGCGTTCGACGACATGTGCGACCGCTCGCCGGTCGGTGAGGTCGAGGTCGTGCCGGTCTGCCACCGCGTGATCCAGCACTCGAACTGGAAGTTCTTCATGGAGAACCAGCTCGACGCGCTGCACCCGTCGGTGACCCACCAGTCCACCGGGGTCGCCGCCGGCCGCGTCGAGCAGCGGATCAAGGACGAGACCGGCACCGCGCCGCTGTATTATCATTACCTATCGGCGTTCGCGTCGAAGTTCGAGCAGTGGGACGCCGTGCAGACCCTCAACTTCCCGCGCGGCCACGGCATCCTCAAGGCCTATATGGGCCTGCGCCCGCAGGATCCCGATACCCGCGCGCACGAGGCGATGCTCGTCGAGGCCTACGGCGCCGCGCAGGCCGAAGCCTACCTGTCACGCAGCATTCACCACGTCCTGGTCTATCCCTATCTCTCGGTCCAGTCGCCGCTGCAGCAGCTGCGCTGCTTGCGGCCGATCGCGCCCGACCGGACCTTGTCGGAGATCTGGCACTTCCGGCTCAAGGGCGCGCCCGAGGCGATCTATCGCCGCTCGCTCTGGTACTTCAACCTGGTCAACTCGCCGGCCACGATGGTCAATGCCGATGATCTCGAGAACTGGACCAAGGGCCAGTGGGGCCTCGCCTCCAACGGCGGTGACTGGGTGAGCTTTCATCGTAACTACGGCGGCGACACCGAGCGCGACGGTGTGATCTACTCCAACAGCGGCACCTCCGAGGCGGTCATGCGCAACCAGTTCCGCGCCTGGTCGCACTACATGGCGGACACCGCGACCGCCACGGCGAGCCGATGACATGACCAGCCCCACCGAGCCCACCGCCGGATCCGCCCTCGATCAGGAGATCGTGATCGAAGGCGCTCCCGCCGGCGCGCAGACCGGCGCCCAGGCGATCGCCCCCGATCACTCGCCGCGCGCCGCGTCGTCCACTGCCACCGCGAATGCGGCCCTCGCGGTCGCGCTGCCGGCTCGCTCGCCGAGGCCGAGCGCCGGCGGCGATGTCGTGCGCGAGATCGAGCAGTTCCTCTACCGCCAGTCCGAGCTGCTCGATCTCAAGCAGTGGCAGGCCTACATCGATCTGTTCGCCACCGACGGTGTGTACTGGATGCCGGTGGCGCCGGACCAGACCGAGTGGGAAGGCTCCCCGTCGATCTTCGCCGAGGACAGGCACATGATGGAGGTGCGGATGCGCCGCGTCACCCACCCCACCGCGTGGTCACAGGCCCCGATGTGGAGCACCAGCCACGTGATCGGCAATGTCGTGCTCGAGGCCGAGCCGGCGGCCGAGCAGTTGGCCGAGCCGGCGGCCGAGCCGGCGGCCGAGCAGTGGATCGTCCGCTCGCGCTTCCACATGATGGAGCTGCGGCGCGACACCGTTCGCCACTTCGGCGGCACCTACCGCCACACCCTGGTCCGCGAGCGCGGCGAGCTGCGGATCAAGCTCCAGCGCGTCGACATGTTCAACGCCCAGGCGCCCTACGACTACGTGCTCCAGGTCTGGGTCTGATCCTGCGCCGATCGTAGGGAGTCGCGACATCCGTCTGGTTTTGCCACACCGAACGTGCCGGTCCGCCGGGGTTGGCGTGGCACGTGGCTTGGACGATCCACCGGGATGATTCGATGGGAAGCTGTCCTCACGATCCTGCCACTCGCCGCGTGCGCCGCACCTGACGCACCTGACCCCGCGCCCGATCCGGCGCCTGACATCGCGCCTGGCGCGGCGCCGGATACTCGCATCGGTGCCGGCGCGGTCCAGCCGCCCGATCCGTGGACTGCCCCGCTCGGGCCGGCGATCGCGGGCGCCACCCTCGCCGACGGCTGGACCGATCTGCGCGCCCTGCCCGCCCCGCTCGCGATCCAGGGCGGCTGGACCGACTCGTTGTTCGCGCTGCCCGACGGACTCCACCTGCGGTTCGCCTACGAGCCCACCGACTTCTTCCAGTTCTTCCACAGCAACGGCGCCACCCAGGTCATCACCGGCCCGCAGCTGCTCGGCATGACCGGCACGACCTTCAAGCTGTTCGACGCCACGCTGACCTCGTCCGGGTGGTCGATCGCGACCGATCCCGCGGGCTCGCCCGATCCGACGATCGTCGAGGCGTCGCCGGCGACCAACGCGAGCGATGATCTGCTGGTGTTCACCCGGTTCGACGCCGGCACCGGCCGCGCGCGGCTGTACTACTCGAGCTTCGCGGGCGGCGTGTGGTCGGCGGCCGCGGCGCTGCCGATCAACAGCGCCAGCTGCAACGACGACAACGCCAAGATCGTCGGCGAGCTCGCCACCAGCGTCACGATCTACTTCGAGTCCAACCGCGCCGATCTCGCCGGCACCGGCCCCACCTGCGGCCAGCGCACGCTCTACACCACGACCTACGCCAACGGCGCGTTCACGCCGGTCGCCCGCGTCGCCGGGATCGCCACCGCCGACAGCGACGACAACCAGCCGTTCACCGCCGATCAGCAGACCCTGTACTGGACCAGCGTGCGCTCGAACAGCTACGGCATCTTCACCGCGAGCCGCGGCACCAACGGCGCGTTCGGTGCGATCCACCAGATCGTCACGCCGACCTTCGTCCCGCCGGTGGTCGGCAAGCTGGTGCTCGTCGGTGAGGCCTCGGTCGTCAACCGCCCGCAGGGCCAGCTGCTCTACCTGATGTGCGGCGTCGCCTACAACGAGCACGGCGGTGACACGTTCGACGACGCCGACGACATCCACCTCATGCCGTGCGTCGCCCGCCGCCCCAACCCGCTGCACTGACGCGCCACGCGGCGCGCCGTCGCCGCGAATCGCTAGGGCTTGGAGTCGTCGTGATGGTGCGGCTTGTACAGCTCGCACTGGCCGCGCGGATGGCGATGGCGGATGATCACGAACTCGACCCGGCGGTTCTGGGTCCTGCCGTCCTCGGTCGAGTTGTCGGCGATCGGCGTCCCCGGGCCGCACCCGAGGCTATCGAGCCGATCGACGGTGATGTTCCTGCTGATCAGGTACGTCTTCACGGCCGCCGCGCGCCGCGCCGAGAGATCCTGGTTGTGATCCTTGTTGCCGCTGTTATCGGTATGGCCCTCGACGCGGATGTGGATCTTCTCGTTCTGCGACATCACCGACGCGACCTCGTCGAGGACCGGGAACGACTCCCCCAGCAGCTTGTCGGAGTCAGTCGCGAACAAGATCTTGATGCCGGGCTTGAGCCGGATGACGTCCCCCTGGATATCGAGGCTCTTCATCTCACTCTTGACGACCGGCGGAGCCTCCGGCTCCTCGGCGGCCGGGGCCGGAGCCGGGGCCGGATCGGCCGGAGCGGGCGGCGGCGGGGTCGTGGACGCCTGAAGCTCCAGCTTCGAATGACAGCCCGCGGTCAGCCCCATACACAACAACGCAACAAACACCTGACGCATGAAGATCTCCTTTTGGGGGTGCAGCCTAAGGGACCTCGTCCCCGATCGCGACTCCGCATGCGTGGTGAAGTTTTGCGTAGTGTGTAGAAACGAGATCTCGATCACGATTTATCGAAAGATATATCTAACGATACATCGTCGACGAGGTCGCGTAGCTGCGGAACGCAGAACCAAACCCGACCGTTGTCGGGTCCTGGAGGCTAACGTCATCAAAATACATGAGTAGTCGCACATTGGGCCAGCTGTTGGCGTCGAGCCGGCTCGCCACGCTGGTGAAGTCGGACGTGCCCTGGCTCGCCGAGGGCGCGCCGTTGGCCCCGATGTACCCGAATTCGCCGAAGTGCCACGGCAGCGCCTTGAGATCAGCGGGCGCGTTGGCGATCAGCCAGTTGTAGCCGTCGTCGATCACGTTCGCGAGCGGCGAGCCGCCGCCGTCGGTATACGGGTTCCAGCCGAACCACTGGACGAGCAGCGCGCCGGTCGTCGTCCGCGGCGCGAGCGCCAGCATCACCGCGCGGAACGACGACAGCCCGTTGCCCTGCGCGTCCTTGCACGTCGACGAGCTGGTCGCCTTGTTCAAGTTCTGGGTGTTGATCGCCCACACCACCGGGTACTGCGGATCGGCGTGGTTGGTCGGCAGCCCGGCCGCGGCAAACTCGCTATCGAAGATCGCGACAACGTTGCGCCACGCGGCCTGGTAGGTCGCCACGGTGTTGTTCGCGACGGTCGCGTTGTTGCCGCCGCAGCCGAACACGTAGCGCTCGGCCTCGTGGTTGACCGCGTTGATCCACAGCTTGCGATGCGCCTGGCCGAACAGCGTGATCGTGCGCTGCGCGTCGCTGTGGATCAGGCTGATCGTCGCGGCGTCGTCGCTGCCCGCGCCATCGAAGCTGCTCCAGTCACCGTTGGGCCGGTAGCCGAGGTAGACGTAGCGCGGGCTCGCCGCGGGGGCCACGGTGTTCAGGTAGACCTGCTCCTGGAATCCGCCGGCGGTGCCCCACAGGTTTGCGCCCGGCGTGCGGAAGAAGTGCACCACGCCGAGCTGCGCGCCCTGCATGGTCTCGAACGATTGCAGATCGGCGACGTCCACGCCGTTGAGCGTCGGGTTCGCGCCTTCCCAGCGCTTGCCCGGGCACGGCACGAGCAACGCATCGGGGCCGGTGCACGACGCCGGCGGCGTGTACGTCACGGCCAGGGTCGGCGGGCTCGCGCCGGTCGTGCTGTCGAGCTTGACCACCGCGCCGCTCGGCTCGTCGAGCACCACGGTGAACGTGCCGTTGCCGGCGACGCACGACGACACGTCGAAGCTCGCGGCGGTGCCGGCGGTCTCGCCGGCGATGCTGGCCACGGCGGCGCCGGTGTAGCCGGGCTGGTTGTTCCAGGTGATCGTGGCCTCGCTCCAGGTGCTGGGGCCGCAATAAGCATTGATCGCGTTGCTCGCGCTCGATTGCGGCGTGAGCGTCAGGGTCGCGGCCACGTGGGTCGCGCCGCTCGGGATTCCGGACACCGCGAGCTTGAGGTAGATGTGGTGCAGGTTGGGCGAGGCCGTGCCGATCACCAGGTACGACTCCGCGCCGTGCACGTCGTCGGGGTACTGCGAGGCCACGTAGGCGTCCTCGGTGATCGCAGACGCCGCCGTGGCGTCCGCGCTGAGCTCCGCCACGGCGGCGTCCTCGGGGGCCACGCAGCCCGCGCCGGCGGCGATCCCGAGCAACCAGAGATGTCGAATGGATGGACGAGTCATGCCCGGTGGATGGCGCCGCGCACCGCGCATTATCAAACAATCTATTCGCGGCCCGTGAAGGCTACTTCACGAGATCTGTGATGAATCGTGATTTACGGATGAATGGCAATCTACAATGCGATTCATGCGTGCGGATGTCACGGTCCATCTGCAGCGCGCAGGTTCGTATACGGATCGGCCGCGAACACGCGAAACGCGTCGAGCGCGGCGAGCGACGTATCGAACCGCGTGCCGTCGAGCAGCGACCAGAACGCCGACATCGCCCGGAGCTTCGGCGTGGCGTGCACCGTGACCGCGGCGTCGGCGATCCACGTCGCCTTGCGGTCCGGATCGCCGGGATCCTCGTCGGACGCCCACTCGGTCACGATCAGCGGCTTGCCGTGCGGCGTCGCCCACGCCACGAAGTCGGCGATCAGGTCGGCGAAGCTGACCCAGCGCCCGCCATCGCCCACGCCGAAGTTGTAGGCGCTGGTGCCGAGCCAGTCGATGACGTCGTCGCCCGGATAATACAGATCTGCGAGATCGGGAAACGATGGCGACTTGAGGTTGAAGATCCACTGCACGTTGGCCGCGCCGGCGGTCCGGAACGTCTCGACGACGTGGCGATACGCGGCGGCGTAGTCGGCGGGCGTGCCGAGCGCCCCGCCGGTGTTCTCCGGATCTTGATCGAAGATGCAGAGCACCGGCGCCGGCAGCGCCACGTAGCCGGCGGCGATCGCGGCGAGCTTGGCGTCGGCATCGCCGTTCGCGATCGCGGGCCACGGCGCCTCGGACGTCGCCTTGAACGACACGATCGGCGTCCGGCCGAGCTGGATCGTCCACAGCTCGCGCGCCCCCGGCACCGGATCGTCCCATTGCCGGTAGATCCGGTCGAGATCGAACCGGCGGCCGGCCTGGGCCTCGACCATCGTGAGCGCGGCCTCCTGGGTCGCCGCGTCGGATGTGTTGGTCGTGACGGCGGCGCCGAACAGCACGCCCGGCACATCGCCGACCGACTGTTCCGCCCGGCATGCCCCGAGCGCAACCAGCGCCCCGGCGAGCGCGGCCACAGCCGCCCGGCTCATCATCGCACCAGCCCCTCGAGGCGTGCGCGATAGATCGAGTGCGGATAGCGCGTGAAGAACCGCTCGGCGGCTGCGCTCGCTTGCGCGCGGTTGCCGAGCCGGACCAGCGCCTCGACCGCGATCCGGTCGCGCTCCTCGGCGTGCGCGCCGGTGGGGAACCGCGCCGCATGCGAGCGGGTCAAGCCGAGCGCGGCCGCCGCGTCGTCGCGCACCAGCGCGGCCTCGGCATCGACCACCAGCTTGCCCTCGGCGTCGCCGTCGTCCGGATCGCGACGCCGGGTCGCTGCGTCCGCTCCGTGCGCGGGCGCGCGAGCCGCCTGGTCCGGACGCGCGACTGGCGCCGCGATCGGCGCGACGGGCTCGGGCTCGATGCGCGGCGGCGCCGCGGGGGCCGGCGCGGTCGATGATGCCGTGGGTGCCACAATGGCGGCGGACGGCGTTGGCTCGCGGTCGGGCGCGCTGCCGCGGCTGCCGTGCAGGTACCAGGCACCACCACCGATCGCGCCCAGCGCGACGAGCGCCACGACGAGCTTGACGGCCAGCGCGGCCCCACCCGCACTCGCGGCCGCGGCCCCCGACGGCGCACCCGGCGTCCCCGACGGCGCACCCGGCGTCCCCGGCGGCGCACCCGGTGTCCCCGGCGGCGCACCCGGCGTCCCCGGCGGCGGCCCCATCAGCGGTGCGAGCCGTGCGGCCAGCGCCTCGAGCCGCGGCGCCCCGGGCTCGTCGCTCCGCCGGGCCGACGCCAGCAGCGTGCGCAGCGCGGGGCTCGCCTCCGATCCGTCGTCCAGCCATCGCCGCGGGTCCGTCATGTCAGCTCTCCCCGTAGCTGGCGGCGGCGCACGGCGCCCTCGACCTGCTTGCGCGCCGCGGCCAGCCGGGAATACGCGGTCTGCAGCGGGCACTCCACGGCCTTCGCGACCTCTGCCATCGCCATCTCCTCGAGCTCGAACAGCACGAACACCGCGCGCTTCGCCTCGTCGAGCTCGTCGAGGATCTCGTCCAGCACGGCGCGCGCCCGCTGCAGCTCCACCGGCGGCGCCTGCGCGGCCCCCGCCTGGCTGATCTCGAGCTCTGCCGGCGCCGCCAGCGTCTCGCGCCGGACGTGCGCGCGCTTGCGGTGATCGGCGGCCACCCGGCGCGCGATGCCGAACAGCCAGGTCCGCATCGTCGCCGTGGCGTCGAACGTCGCCAGCTTGCGGTGGACCACGACGAAGACTTCCTGGCACACGTCGTCGAGGTCGCGATCCGAGACCCCGAGCCGGCGCAGCGATCGCCACACGAACGCGGCGTGCTCCGCGTACAGCGCGGCGAACTCCACCGTCGCCCGCGGCTCCGCCGGTGCGAGCGTCTCGGCGACGCTGGCAGGCACCGATGAAGACGGGACGGAGGCAGACACGTGCGTTGAATGGACGTCGCGGGTCGGTTTTATCAACGAATTTGTAGCGCGAGCCCCAGCGCCGCGATCCAGCCGACGGCGGCGGTCTCGGTGAGATCGTGCCGCGTCACCTGAAGAGTCATCGGATCGAGCGCGGTGTAGTACAAGCTGCGCCGCGCCAGCGGCACGGTCACGCCGGCATCGAGCACGACCTCGAGCCCGCCGGCGACCCGGACGCTGCCGCGGCCCCGACCGAACACCAGCCCAGCCGCGTGATCGCCGGTGGTCGCCGGATCCAGCCCGTGCGAGCGCACCCGCAGCGCGCCGGCTGCCCCGCCGCCGCACAGCTGCAGCCGCGCTCGCGCGCCCGCGACGAGCTCGGGGCACACCGCCACCGTGCCGAGCGCGATCCGGACCTCGGCGCCGTGCGCGCCGTCGTTGGTACTCGCGTTGGTACTGGCATTGGCGCTGGCGCTGGCGGTCGCGATCACGCCGAGCTCGATCGGCCACGCGCCCGGCGGCGTCGTCGCGATCGCGGCATCGACCGCCGGCGCCGCCGACGGCAGGACCCCGCCGAGCACCGCGGTCGCGACCCGCGCGCCGAACGCCCACGACGGGGCCGGCCCGGCGACGGGCACGGCGACCGGCACCGGCACGTAGATCACCTCGCGCGGGGCTGGCGCGGTCAGCGGTGCGCGCGGCTCGCCGGTCGCCATCGGATCGATCACCAGCGCGACGACCAGCACCAGATCCTCGTCGAGGCCGTGGCAATCGCCACCCGCGCTCGCCAGCTCGCGTACCCCGACGCGCTCTCCGGTCGCGCGGCTCGCCGCCACCGTGGCCCGCCAGCCGCGCCCGGCGCGCGCCACGCGCACGTCGACGAACAGATCGGCCTTGGCCGCCGACACGAACGCCGCGCGCCCCAGCCGCGCCTCGACCCGCTGCGCCAGCTCCCGCGCCGTGAGGCAGCCATCGGCGCCGCTGCCGCGGGTCAGCCCGAGCGCCACCGCCAGGCTCCGCTCGTCGGCCCGGCTGGTCCCCGCCGCCGCGACCACCGCGACCACCGCGATCCACGCGGCCCAGCCGAGGAACCAGCGATGGCACCGAGGGCCTCGCGCGCTCGCCGCCATGACTATTCGTAGCACCCGGCACCGGCGCCCAAAGCGCGCCGCGCCGTGAACTCGTCGCTGCGCCTCCCGCCCCGTGCGCGGCTTCACATCCGCCATGCGCGGCGCCGCCGGGCTCCAGGCTCGCCGGTTTCGCCCCCCTGCCCTTGGCGGCCTCTGCGTCGAGCGCGAAGATGCCGCACCGTGGACAAAGCCCAGTTGCGCGTCGCGATCGAGTTGCTCGAGCACCTCGGCGGCGATCTCACGCGGCTCGCCGAGCTCGACGACGACGACCGCCACCGCCTGGTGATCGCGGCCGGCCGGATCTCGCGCCCCGATCGCTACACCCGCGCGGCGCTCGGCAAGGCGGTCGCCCGCGCGCGCAAGGCCGCCCGGCGCACCGCCGCCACCGCGGTGCTCGACGAGACCGGGATCCGCGCCCTGCGCCGCGAGTCGGTGTTCCGCACGCCGCTGCCCGCGCCCGAGATGCCGCTGCTCGAGCCGCCGCGCGGCGACGAGGCCGGCGAGCCCGACGCGTGGGAAGCGGCCGAGGCCCGGCGCGAGCCCACCGTGCTCTCCGAGCAGCGCCACTGCTACATCTGCAAGGCGGACTTCGACGAGCTCCACCAGTTCTACGATCAGATGTGCCCGCCGTGCGCGGAGCTCAACTGGCACAAGCGCAACCAGACTGCCGATCTGCGCGGCCGCACGGTCCTCATCACCGGCGCGCGGGTCAAGATCGGGTATCAGGCCGCGATCAAGCTGCTGCGCGCCGGCGCCGACGTCATCGTCGCGACCCGGTTCCCGCGCGACGCCGCCCGGCGCTACGCCGGCGAGCCCGATGCCCGCGACTGGCTCGCTCGCCTGCGGATCTACGGCGTCGATCTGCGCCACACGCCGAGCGTCGAGCGCTGGTGCAGCCACCTGCTCGACACCCTGCCGCGGCTCGACGGCCTGATCAACAACGCCTGCCAGACCGTGCGCCGCCCGGCGGGCTGGTACGATCACGTCGTCGATCGCGAGGCCGAGCCGCTGTCGGCGCTCGAGCACGGCTGGCTCGCCCACGACCGCGCGCTCGGCGGCGACCTCGGCGGCGCGCTCGGCGGCGCCACCCCGGCGATCCAGGCGGCGGGCGTGTGGCGCTCCACCGTGCTTGCCCAGGTCCCGCTGCTCGCCGCGGACCTCGAGCGCGGCGATGCGCTCTACCCGCGCGATCGGCTCGACCAGGACCTCCAGCAGGTCGACCTCCGCGGCTTCAACAGCTGGCGGATGACGCTCGCCGACGTCCCCACGGCCGAGTTGCTCGAGGTCCAGCTGGTCAACGCGATCGCCCCGTTCGTGCTCAACGCCCGGCTGCGCCCGCTGCTCGCGGCGGTCCCGACCCGCGACGCCCACGTCGTCAACGTCTCGGCGATGGAGGGCCAGTTCTACCGGCGGTGGAAGACCGACAAGCACCCGCACACCAACATGGCCAAGGCGGCACTCAACATGATGACGCGGACCTCGGCGATCGACTACGTGCGTGACGGCATCCACATGAACAGCGTCGACACCGGCTGGGTCACCGACGAAGACCCGCTCGACCTCGCGACCCGCAAGACCGCGGTCCACGGCTTCCACCCGCCGCTCGACATCGTCGATGGCGCGGCCCGCATCGTCGACCCGCTGTTCGCCGGCATCACCACCGGTCACCACCACTGGGGCATGTTCCTCAAGGACTACAAGCCGGCCCCCTGGTGAGCCGCGGCACGGCTGCCTCGCCCTCGACGCGAGTGCCGTTTGAATCCTCTCACGCCGACTGTTACTTTTCGCTCACTCCGGTCTGGGCTTCGCGGCTCGGTCTATCGTGTTACCCTCGACAGGGAGTAATCATGTCAAAAATTTCGCATCTACTGGCATTCACCATTATCTGCATTGCCACGATGGCCGCCGCGGCTCCGGACGCCGGCGCCTCGACGATCGTGTCCTGTGACGGGGATACCGTCGTGTTCGGGCCGTGGGAGGTCCCGTACTATCCGCCCGACACGTACTACGCCGAGATCATCCAGAACACCTGCACGCTCGATGACGGCAGCCGGTGCAGCTACGATTACACAGAGAGCTGGCAGCTCGTGAATGGCAACTGGGTTCAGACCAACAGCAGCATTTACGACAACACCTGCCCGTTCTAGCGCCGATCCCGAGGGACTGCCCTCACCCCGTCGGCACGTCGCCGGGGCCCCTCCCCGCTCTGGTCCGGCATCACCACCGCGGCAGGCCTTGCCTCTGTTACGCTGCGCCCCAAGCGGGTAGTGTCCGGCGCATGAGATTCCGCCTGCACGTCCTGCTCGCCTTCGGCGCGCTGATCTCGACCGCGCATGCAGATGTCGCGCCGCTGCCACCGTCGCTGCCGCTGCCCCAGCCACCGCTGCCACCGCCGCCGCCACCACCACCGCCCAAGACTGTCCCGCCGCAGGCGCTCCAGAGCTTGCGGATCGCCGGCACGATGGCGATCGTTCCCGACGACGCCACCAAGATCGCGATCGCGCGCGCCGGCAAGCCGCAGACGGTCATCTCGCTCAAGCTGTGCATCGCGACCGATGGCGCGATCAACGCCCTCAGGATCCTGAAACCATCGGGCTTCGCCGCGTACGACCAGAAGATCGTCAATACGATCCAGGGCGAGTGGAAGTACAAGCCTTACCTGGACCAGGGCGTGCCGGTGCCGGTGTGCACCGCGGTCACGTTCATCTACTCGCAGCAGCCGGCGGACGCGCCGGACCCTGCCGCCGGCAGCGTCAAGCTCGTCAAGCCCGGCGCCGCGCCGACCCGCGCGCTGCGCCTCGTCCTGCACAAGGGCGACAAGCGCACGCTCGTGATGCTCTCCCAGGCGACCCGGGCGCGCGGCACCAAGGGCAAGCCCGGTCCCACCGAGCCACGGCCGGGGATGCGGATCGAGGTCGGGCTCGAGGTCACCGACGTCGCGGCGAGCGGTGATGCCGGGGTCGATCTCGTCTATCGCAAGGTCGAGTCGATCGCGGTCCCGGGCGCGGCCCCAAGCGCGGCCCCAAGCGCGGTCCCGGGCGCGGACACGCCGGCCGGGGTCGCCGAGATGGCGGGCACGAAGGGTCACTTCACGATCACCGCGCGCGGGCGCATCAAGGACTTCGACCTCATCGTCCCACCGGATGCAACACCACAGCTGCGCCAGATGATCGACGCCACGAGGTCGACGCTTCCGCAGCTCTCGGACGAGCTGCCCGATCAGCCGGTGGGGGTCGGCGCAGTCTGGGAGGCTGTACGCACGATCACGGCGAGCGAGCTCACGGTCGACGTCACGACGACGCGCGAGCTCACGACGGTCGATGGCGCGCGACTGACGATCAAGGTCAGCCAGACGCAGCACGGGCGCGGGACCGGCCCGGGCAACCTGACGACGGAGGCGCACGGCACCGGCCAGGTCGTGCTCGATCTCGGCAAGGTGCTGCCGGCCCGCGTGAGCTTCGATCTGCAGCAGGATGTCGAGCTCGATTCCGGCGCGACCCGGCTCGTCCAGCACGAGACCAGCGCGATGACGCTGACCGAGCGCTGACCCGGACCGGATCGAACATCGCGGCGCCGAGCGCCGATCGCGGGCCCGCGGAGCGAAGCTTGAGGTTCGATCGCTCAGGCGCGGAGCAGGACCCGGCCGTAGGGCCGATCTTCGATCAGGTAGCGCTGGGCGGCGGCGGCCTCGGCGAGCGGGAAGCGAATTTCGCCCACCTCGTGCGGCGCCGCGCCCGCGATGCGCAAACGAGCTTGGTGCGCCAGCCTTCAGGGGCAGCGCATCGCGACGAACGCGCCGCTGAGCATGCCGTGCGCGCCGAACGTGAACGTGTAGCTGCCGGTGGCGCACGACGCCGTCGCGCTATCGATCGTCGCGCTGCCGGCGGTGCTGATCGCGAGGTCGGCGTTGCCGTCCTGCTCGGCGTCCCCGATCACCATGGTGTTCGCGGTGTACGTGCCCGGCGTCGGCTCGGCGCCGAGCACGAGCGCGAGGTTGAACCCGGTGGTCTCCGACAGCTCGCACGGGGCGCCGGGGTTCAGCTGCTCGTCGAGCACCAGCACCGGCGCACCATCCTCGGGATCGTGAGTCTCGTACGCGCGCACGACCGGCCCGAACGTGTGGGTGACGGAGTCGGCCGTGATCGTGCCGGTGATGGTGCCGGTCGAGCACACCGGCCCGGCATCGCCGACCGGCCTGGCATCGCTGAGCGGGAGGTCGCGCGGAGGGTCGCTGTTGGAGCAGGCCGCCAGCGCGAGCAAGAGGTACCTCAGGGACCGAAGGTAGACGCGCGCGCGCTGGCAAGTCGCTATCTCACGCCGATCGAACGACGCGGGCTCGGCCGAGCCCGCCGCG